>JAOTUU010000340.1 GCA_029863705.1 Gammaproteobacteria bacterium | reverse complement strand
TCTGTCCGGATCGAAGCCAAATTTATCTATGTAGGTTTTTCTTAGCAGGGAGGATGTGACCCAGATTTCATCAAAGCGATGTTGTAATCGAAAGTCCGCGCTATCAAACCCCTTGAACGGAATGCCGTGCCATACATCAATAAACTTGATGTTACTCAAGTAGACCAGGGGTTCCAGCAGGTGCAAGCCGTGATCGCAGACAATGGTAGTCGCCCGGCACAGAACCAGCATATCCACTATTTTATTGCATTGCAGAACCCTAATGCCTTGTGTTTTTAGTTGTCTACCTTGCTCGGGGTCAAGGGTGAGGTAATAGGGACTAATGTCTTGCGCACCCTCATCGCGCCAACCTTGGTACAAGGCTCCCAGGTTTCCCGACAGCTGATGGCCGTACAGGATCACAATCGGCTTGCCCGGTTTCCTGGTTAATGGCCTCAGTATAATGACAACTATGCAATAAAGGCCCTGCAGTGCGAGTAGGAGCCAGTGAGCTGGTTTTGTTTTGTCTATCTTCATGATTGTTTGGCTTCACCAGAGAACCAATTCAGCTTGATGGGGAGAAAGTCGAGTCGCGGCATCTCGCATGGCATACAGCGTGCGGGGATAGATTCCACTATCGAGTGCTTCACTGGTTCGCAGGATACCATCACGACGCCGGAACGCGCGCTCCACTGCATCAAGTCGCTCTCTGACCGGCCTTGAGGTCATTGAATAAATATACCAGCAAATTGAAATAAATAGCCCCGGGCCAAACAACTCGCGACCTGAAAAATCGCGTTTTGGTGGTTCGACTCCGGCCCTGGCCAGCATTCTTCGCTTGTCAAAAATATTCACACTTCCCCTCTTATTGTGAGTATTAGCCAACCGCATAATGAGTACCGGTCCTCGAATAACACCCCGTCGGTCAGTCTTCCGTCGATTCACGAACTGTCGAGCAGGAACTTTCCGATTTAATGTGCTAATACATTAAATTAAGAATGTCTCGTTGCTGGGTTTTGCGTACAGTTCGGTTCACGACTGTACTGCTAGGAACAATCAATGGACAACCTGATCTGGGCCGGTATTTTTCTTTGCCTGTGTCACTCCGCCATGTTCTCGGGTCTGAACCTGGCGTTCTTCAGCCTCAGCCGGCTGCGGCTCGAGGCGGAATCGGCGGCCGGCAACACGGCGGCGAAAAAAATCCTGACGTTGCGCGAGGATTCCAATTTCCTGCTGACGACCATTCTCTGGGGCAACGTTGGCATCAACGTGTTGCTGACCCTGCTGTCGAACTCCGTCATGGCCGGTGTTGCCGCCTTCGCGTTTTCGACCGTCGTCATCACCTTCGCCGGCGAAATCATGCCACAGGCCTATTTCTCGCGTCGGGCAATGACGATGGCGTCGTTGCTGAGTCCGGTGCTGCGATTTTACCAGTACGTGCTTTACCCGGTGGCCAGACCGAGCGCGTGGATGCTCGACAAGTGGCTCGGTGCAGAGCGCGTGATTTACCTGCAGGAGCAGCAGCTCAAGGGCGTGATCGAGCAGCACATCGTATCGGATCACGCCGAAATCGACTTTATCGAAGGCAGGGGCGCGCTGAACTTCCTGGACATCGATGACGTGCCGATCCAGGAAGAGGGAGAAACCGTCGACCCGGCAAGCGTTATCGCCATGCCGGTCAAAGTCGACCTTCCGGTATTGCCGCAGGTCGAATCATTAAAGGACCCGTTTGTCGTCAGTATCAATGCATCCGGCAGAAAGTGGACGATCATCACCGACAACGACGGTAAACCGCAGCTGTTGCTGGATGCCGATTCCTACCTGAGAGCCCTCATGTCCGATCCGGCCAGCGTCGACGTGTATGCGCACTGCCACCGGCCCATCGTGATACGCGACCCGACAAGCCCGCTGGGGCACGTCATCCTCGCGCTGAAGCAAGGCATGAGGCGGAAAAGCGATGCTGCCATCGAGAAGGACATCGTCCTGCTGTGGACCGACGACCGCAAGCAGGTCATTACCGGTGCGGATCTGCTCGGACGCTTGCTGCGCGGTATTGAAGCGGAATCGCTGGCGACCACGTAAACCGGATCAGGTGTCTTGATCCGGTGTGTCGCCGCTCGTCGACAGTGACAGCCTGGCTATTTTGCGCACGTAGGTATTAATGCGTCGGTAATGCGCGATGATATCCGTGCAAATCTGAAAGGACTCCATGCGTTTTGGCGCGTCGACGACCAGGCGCTTGGCCACGTGCGCCATTGCCGCCTCGGCGAGTTCGTTGACGGTAGACTTGCTTTCGATCGCTTCCAGCGCAGGCCCCCGCTCGCCGGTTTCCAGGGCGGACAATGCCATGTCGAACGACCGGCAGACTTCCTCGTGCAGCGGCCGCAGTTTATCCATCGTGGCGGCGCTGATCGTCAGCTCGGCCCGCACTCGCTTGTTCGAGACAGCTTGCCGAGGAAGCGTATGATTTCAGCATAGAGCGTATCGATATCTTCGTCGGCACGTATTATCGCGGCAACCTCTTCTTTGCGCCCCTTGGTGACGACCTGCAACGACTGCGCAAGCGTTGCCCGGGTCATGTCGCCGAGGATCACGCCGATTGACTGACTGAGAGTCAAAAGGCCCGCCGAGATGAAGCCAACGACCAGGACCGTGGTGACCGAGGAAGACTGGATTACCGCCGTGATGATCGCGCCGGCGATTGCCGCAGTGAAGCGATTGACAGTCAATCGCGCCAGCAGGTTTTTCATGCCGCCGCCGGCAACGATCTTGAGCGACTCGGTCATTTGCCGCATGCCGTACAGGAACAGAGCAAGCCCGCCGCCCAGTTGCGTAACCAGCACACCAAACTCGAGCGTCACCGGTGCTCCTTCTGGGTTCATGGCGTGCTGTTTATGCTGTCGATCATGCCGCTACTTTAATATCAGCGAAGAGGATTGAGCAATACGGAATGTGAGGAAGCGCGCGGACGGGACCCGCCAGCGCTTACGCTGCCTGAACGTCTGTTGGCTCACTCAGGCTGACTTGCTTCCGTCCGGGGCGGCTTACGCATGGTGCGGCAGGGCTCGCTCTTCATTCTCCAATCCGCTTTCCATTTCATGCCG
>JAOTUU010000339.1 GCA_029863705.1 Gammaproteobacteria bacterium | reverse complement strand
GACGTCGCCGGACTCGCCATCCTCAGGGAAGGCGACCTCGCAGGTGAGCTCAGTTTCATCGACGGCCATGAACACACCGTGGGCCTGCGAGCGTTGTGCCCGACGCATGTTCTAACTTTGACGCGCGAGGATTTCGAAAGCATCGTCGATGTGCAGCCGCAGCTCGTTTACAAGGTCATGCGCGCAATCGCTCGGTCCACTCACCGGATCGTGCACCGCATGAACACCGAGTTTATCGAACTCAATAATTACATCTTCAAGCAGCACGGCCGGTATTGAGCCAACGCCCCCGGCCTTGCACGGCTGCGGAATATAAAATGAATTACGACAGGGTTCACAGAGACCCATAGCCTGTGCAGCTATTGTAAGGCGCATGAAAGGCAAGATTGTCGTTACGCTGTTTGCGCTGCCGTTTTTCGCTGTCGGTGTTTGGATGCTGTGGTCTGTCAGCAGCTCTTTCCATGATGCGTGGCGAATGCAGGACTGGGTCCCGGTCGATGCCAGGCTGGTACGCGGCGGCTACGAAACGCATAGCGGTGACGATTCCGACACCTACGAGGCATATGCCGAGTACTCCTATACCTTCGAGGGTCAGCGTTTTGTCGGCGACCGGGTGTCGCTGAGCGACGGCGGCGATAATATCGGTCACTACCAGGTGGATATGGGTCGCCGTTTGCAAAGAACGGCTGCAAGCGGTGGTGATATTGTCATCTACGTCGATCCGGACGAACCGGATGCCTCGATCATCGATCGCAATCTTCGGTGGGGGTTGATCGGCTTCAAATCGATCTTCCTGTTCGTGTTCGGCGGCGTCGGGCTCGGATTACTGGTTTTCGTCTGGCGGGCGGCCCCTGAGAAAGATCCCAATCAGCCCGAATACAAGGAATCGCCATGGCTGCTTAATGATGCCTGGCAAACGGCGTCGATCCGCTCCAGTTCGAAGACAGCGATGTGGGGTGCCTGGGCATTTGCGGCCTTCTGGAATCTCATATCCGCGGCATTGCCGTTTCTATTGTATGAGGAGGTCGTGGAAAAAGAGAATTACGTTGCGCTCGTCGGCCTGCTCTTCCCATTGGTCGGAATTGGCCTGCTCGTTTGGGCAATCCGACGCACGCTCGAATGGCGTCGTTTTGGCGCGGCGCCTGTGAACCTGGATCCGTTCCCGGGCTCAATTGGTGGCCATGTTGGCGGCACGATCGACCTCAATATCCCGTTCGATCCGACAACCCGATTTCAGCTGACGCTGAACAATCTGCACAGTTATGTCTCAGGCAGCGGCAAAGATCGTAGCCGGAAGGAAGAAGCAAAATGGCAGGACGCAATTGTTGCACATGCAGGGCAGGGTGCCAGGGGCACCCGACTGGCATTCCGATTCGATGTTCCGGAAGGGCTCGACGCGTCGGATGCCGATCAGGGAGATAGCTATCACGTGTGGCGATTGAATCTGCGGGCGGAGTTACCGGGCGCGGATATCGATCGTGATTACGATATTCCGGTGTACGCAACCGCGGAAAAATCGCGTCACCTGTCGGACCGCGCGGTACAAAAGGCGCGCGCCGAGCAGAGTTTGATCGACAACGAGTCGGTCGGTGAGATCATCAAGATACGGCAAAACGCCGGTGGCAAACAAATGCTGTACCCGATGGGCCGGCACCTCGGCCCGGCACTCGGTGGCGTGATCGTTGGGGCGATCTTCGCGGCTATCGGCTGGTACATGATTAATGCAGAAGGCCACCCGATTTTCGGCAGCGTATTCGCTGCGGTCGGCGCACTCATCGGGATGTTTGGCCTTTACCTGATGCTCAATTCACTCGAAGTCTCGAAAGAGGCCGGCAACATCAAGGCGGTTCGGAGGCTGTTGGGTCTACCGATCAGCCGCAAGCAGATGCATCAAAACAACTTCGAGCGCTTCGAGAAAAATAGCACGATGAAAACTCAGTCGGGCGGTAAACACACTATTCACTATTCGATCAGCGTAATTGATCGGCAGGGCAACGAGGTTGTCGTGGGCGAGGGCTTCAAGGGCGAAAACGAAGCGAACGCGGCCATTCGCGTGATTGCTCGGGAACTTGGCCTTCGCGCATCACCCGAATGACACGCCACCCAAGGTACCGGGGTGGCGTGTAGTAGGCCAGGCAAGTTTTATTGATTCCAGAATTTCCACCAGGGCTTCTTTTCTTTCTTCTCACCGTCTTCCGACGCTTCGCCGGCATCACCGTCCAGGGCATGATCGGCATCGAGTTCGCCCTCGCTGCCCTTGCCACCAGCGTTGTATTCTTCCTTGATTATTTTACGTTCATCGCGACGCGCCCGCATTTCCTGGGACTTCTCATTGCCTCGTGTAGCGGCGTTGTCCAGGCCCTTGGCAGATTTGTCTTTCATTTTGGCTGATTTGTCGCGCATGACGTCGTCATCGTCGTCCAAGTCATCGTCGTCCAAGTCATCGTCATCCAAGTCATCGTCATCGGAGTCTTGATCTTCCATGGCGTCTTCGATTTGCTCGCGTGATTTCTTGTCGCGCAGGGTTAGCCTGTCGCGCTCCATCTCGGCACGATCGGCAACATCCTGTGAGCGGTCCTGCATAGCCTTGCCGGGTTTGCTCTTTTCTGTTTGTGCGTCCGCTGGTGCCGCAGACATGATCGCAAGTGCCGCGACCAACGCAGCAATGATGTTCAAGTATTTCATGGGAATCCCCTGAGTTTTGACGTTATCCGTAATCATAGCGGCCGAACGAGAGGGCGACAATCGGGTAACTGTGAACCATTGTTACAGCACGACGACTGCCCAGATGATCCCCAATCACGACACAAATGTTCACAAACTCCAGGTCGAATTGCCCCTAGACTGGTTATTCATACGACTGTCTTTTCACAGGGGTAATACAATGGACATCAAAAGTCTGGCAACTGAGCTAATCATGAGCAAGATCGGCGGCGCAAATGATTCCGGTGCGGCTGCATCGGCACTCGATGACCTGGTGGGTGGCGACAAAGGTTTCGATCTCGGTGATATTGTCGGCCAATTCACCGGCGCTGGCGGCGACTTGGCATCGAAAGCCAAATCCTGGCTTGGCGACGGTTCCAACGATTCGATCTCATCGGCGCAGCTTCAGGA
>JAOTUU010000006.1 GCA_029863705.1 Gammaproteobacteria bacterium | reverse complement strand
CGCGGATCTCGCATACTCGTCTCTGCGTCGCCTGATCGATCGATACCCGGCCAGCGAATATGCGGCAGACGCCGAGCAGCGCCTGGTCTACCTGAAGAACCGCTTGGCAGCGTACGAGAATCACGTCGCGGATTACTACCTGCGCCGCGGCGCCTATGTGGCAGCGCTTAATCGAGCCAAGAGCGCGCTCGAAGAATACAACGGCGTCGAAATGAACGAAAAATCACTCAGAATCATGGCGGCGGCTTACGAGAAACTCGGCATGACCGACCTCGCGGCCGACACGCGCCGAGTGCTGTCACTGAATTTCCCGGGCGGCGGCTAGCCCGGGAAGCGATAACCCGACGTAATCGGATAGCGCCAGTCGCGCCCGAATGCGCGGCTGCTGATGCGAATGCCCGGTGGTGCCTGACGGCGCTTGTACTCATTGCGCTTGACCATCTCGAGTACCCGAATAACGACATCTCGATCGAAGCCACGTTGTGAAATCTGATCGACCGACAGGTCTTCCTCGATAAACGACTCAAGTATCGGATCGAGGATGTCATATGGCGGCAATGAGTCACTGTCCTTCTGACCCGGTCTCAACTCGGCAGAGGGCGCGCGCGTGATCACGCGCTCCGGGACGGCGTCCCCGATGCTGTTGCGGTAGCGCGCCAGCTGATATACGAGCGTCTTGCTGCAGTCTTTTATCGGCGCAAAACCACCAGCCATATCGCCGTAAAGCGTTGCATAGCCAACAGCCATTTCGCTCTTGTTACCAGTAGTCAGCAACATCCTGCCGGTTTTATTTGAGATCGCCATGAGCAACAAGCCACGGCATCGAGCCTGAATATTCTCTTCCGTAACGTCCTCGTCGCGACCTGCAAATAGCGGTGCCAGCTGCGCAACCGTCGCGTCATATATCGGCGCAATTGGAATAACATCGTATTGCACGCCGAGCATGTGCGCTTGTTTGGAAGCGTCTTCCTGGCTTATCGTCGCCGTGTACCGAAAGGGCATCATTACCGCCCGAACCCTGTCGGAGCCCAGCGCATCGCACGCGATGGACAAAACTAGCGCCGAATCAATACCACCCGACAAGCCGATGATCACACCTGGAAAACCATGTTTGCCAACATAGTCACGCGTTCCGCAAACCAGGGCCCGATACACGCTCTGTTCGGTTGGCATATGTTCAACGACTGTATCCGACTCTATCTCGATGCCGCTTGCGCTTGCCGACAGGACGACCGGGAACAATCCTTCATCGAAAGCCGGAGCGCGAAAGTCAACTTTGCCGTCGGCATCCATTGCAAATGAACCGCCGTCAAAAACAAGCTCGTCTTGCCCGCCCACCATATTGAGGTAGAGGACCGGAATGCGGGATTCGGCAATTCTGGAGCGCACGATCTGCTCGCGTTTGTCCTGGGTTTTCAATTCGAAAGGCGATCCGTTGATCGCAATGACACACTCGGCCCCGGCGCTTCTTGCGGCAGCGATCGGCCCAGGCTGCCAGACGTCTTCGCAAATTGTCAGCCCGACTGCGATACCTTTGAAACGAAAAACCGCAGCCTCTGTGCCCGCCGTGAAGTAACGCTTTTCATCAAATACGCGATAGTTCGGCAAAAGGCGCTTGCGGTAAACACATAGAACTTCGCCGTCTGAAAACACAGCGCAGCTATTGAAAATCTGATCGTCGACGTACTCGGGAAAGCCGACGAGCACGGCAATACCCTTAACCGCCTCGCGAATATCGGCAACGGCCTGCTCAGTGCGATATCGCAGGCCCGCATGCAACAAGAGGTCTTCGGGTGGGTATCCGCAGACGCTTAGCTCGGGAAAGACGACGAGATCGGCCTGCAACTCATCGCGGGCGCGCGCTGCATAGTCGAGAATCTTCTCTGTATTACCGGAGACGTCACCAACGGCTAGGTCAACCTGCGCCAGTGCGACTTTAACTGTGCTTTTCATGGCGCTATTGCCGCCTCGAGAATCGGTTTAGTTGCTGAGAACCTCCAGCATTTTACTGCCAAGCTCGGCGGGTGATCTGACCGTAGCTACCCCGGCCGCATCGAGCGCCTTGAACTTGTCTGCTGCAGTGCCCTTACCTCCGGCAACGATAGCACCCGCATGCCCCATACGCTTGCCCGGCGGCGCCGTAACGCCCGCTATGTAGGCCACAACGGGTTTGCTCACGTTGGATTGAATGTACTCGGCGGCAGCCTCTTCGTCCGTACCGCCGATCTCGCCGACCATAATGATGCCATCTGTTTCAGGATCGGCCTCGAACAGTCCCAGGCAGTCGATGAAATCCATGCCGCGAATCGGATCGCCGCCAATGCCAATGCACGTGGTTTGTCCGAGGTCATTGACTGTCGTTTGATAAACCGCTTCGTAAGTAAGCGTCCCGGATCTCGACACAACGCCGATTCGGCCAGGTTTGTGAATAAAACCAGGCATGATGCCTATCTTGCATTGATCCGGCGTAATAATGCCCGGGCAATTCGGGCCGATCAGCCGACAGTCATGGTCACGCAGGGCCGACTTGACGCGAACCATATCCAAAATCGGAATGCCTTCGGTAACGCAGACGACGAGCTTCACGCCGGAATCCGCAGCTTCCAGAATCGCGTCCGCGGCGAATGGCGGCGGTACGTAGATCATGCTGACATCAGCGCCAGTTTCGCGAACCGCATCCTGCATGGTGTTGAACACGGGCACGCCAATATGCTCGTTGCCGCCTTTACCCGGCGTTACGCCAGCAACAACCTGTGTGCCGTAGTCGATGCACTGCTCGGTGTGAAATGTGCCCTGGCTGCCGGTGATGCCCTGGCAGGCGATCCTGCTGTCCTTATTAACTAGAATACTCATTTGTTTACTCGTCAGGCCGTTGCTGCGACGGCTTTCTTTGCAGCGTCTGTCAGGTCATCTGCCGCGATAATGTCGAGCCCGCTGTGGGCCAGCAGATCACGACCCTTGTTGACGTTGGTCCCTTCGAGGCGAACAACGACTGGTACCTCAACACCGACCTCTTTAACTGCTGCGATGATGCCTTCGGCAATCAGGTCACAGCGCACGATGCCGCCAAAAATATTGACGAGAATCGCGGCGACGTTCTTATTGGAGAGAACGAGCTTGAAAGCCTCGGCAACACGTTCTTTCGTCGCACCGCCGCCAACATCGAGGAAGTTCGCTGGCTCTCCACCGTGCAACTTGATCAGGTCCATTGTTGCCATGGCCAGACCTGCGCCATTAACCATGCATGCAATATTGCCTTCCAAAGATACATAGTTGAGATCGTGCTCGGCCGCCTCGCGCTCCATGTCGTCTTCCTGACTCAGGTCGCGCAACGCAAGCAAGGCTGGCTGGCGGTACAAAGCGCTGCCATCAATGTTGATCTTCGCATCCAGCGCCAGAACATCACCGTCAGTGGTTGTAATCAACGGGTTAACCTCGACGAGGCTCGCGTCACACTCCTGGTAGAGTTTATAGAGGCGCTTTATCAAGTCGCCGAACTGACGCATCTGTTGTTTATCGAGACCCAGGCCGAAAGCGAGTTGTCGGGCCTGGTAATCCTGCAAACCTGCGTCAGGTGCAATCGCGATCGTGAATATTTTCTCTGGCGTCTCCGCTGCGACCTTTTCAATATCCATACCACCGGCCGCAGATGCGATAAACGCAACTCGACTGACTTCACGATCGACCAGCATAGACAAGTACAACTCGCGGTCGATGCCCGAACCCTCTTCGACATAGACCACGTTGACAGGCAGGCCTTCAGGGCCCGACTGATGTGTCACCAGCTGCGTACCAAGCATGCCCTCAGCGTGTTCCCGGACTTCCTCGGCGCTTCGCGCCAGCTTGACGCCGCCCGCTTTGCCGCGCCCACCGGCGTGTACCTGGGCTTTTACAACCCAAAGTTCACCACCCAGTTTCTTTGCCGCTGCAACAGCTTCGTCGGGCGTCTCGGCGGGAATGCCTTTGGGTACTGATATGCCGTAGTCGGCGAACAACCGTTTCGATTGGTATTCGTGGAGATTCATGGGGACTTCAGTCAGTGGCGTGCTGCTTGCGGCACGAAATTTGGCGTATTTTGGATGAAAGTGACAGTCGACGCAAAGCGGATTTCGCCGCAACTGTCCCGGCGTTCGTCTACAATCGGCGCAAGCCGAATAGCAGGTGGTCGATATTAGCAGGCAAGAAGCAGACAAACAGATGAAGGCGGATCTATTTGGCCGACAGACTCTGCGCGTAAGTCGTGACACTTTGTTGCAACGTGCGGCGGAAGAACCCGACCTGGCCTGGCGTGTTCTCGCCACGTTAAACGCTTTCCGAATCCTGATTTCGGTAGCTTTGCTCGTTTTATTTCAAACCGGCGGCGAACCGCGCGTGTTCGGCGAGCTGTCGCCGGCTGTATTTCAGGTTACGACCGGCACGTATCTGATTTTTGCCATAATTTCGGCGTTCTCGCTGCACCAACGCTGGGTTGCGGCCAGCGTTCAGGCCATTACGCAGTCGCTTGTCGACATTGCCGCGATCGTTATCCTGATGCATACGAGCGGTGGTATCGCGAGCGGACTCGGCGGGCTCCTGGTCGTTTTCGTCGGTGCCGGCAGCCTGGTGTTGCCAATGCGCTTTCCAACGGTGCTGGCTGCCATTGCGACGTTCGCAATTCTCGGCGAGCGTGCATTCTCGCAACTCGGTGGCGCCGCTACAGACCCGAATTACCCGGCGGCCGGAATTCTCAGTGCGATCATTTTTGCGATGGCGCTAGCGGCACGTCCGCTGGGCAAGCACATTCAGGCAAGTGAGGCGCTGGCCCGGCAGCGAGGGGTCGACCTGCGAAATCTCTCGGAGCTAAACGGCTACATCGTTCAGCATTTGCGCGAAAGTATTATCGTCATCGACGCCGAAAACAGAATTCGACTCAGTAATGCGTCTGCTGCACAGCTCCTTGGGGCGAGCCAACTGGAGTCAGGAGTGCCCCTGGTCAGGGCTTTTGAACCCCTGGCCAACTACATTCTGGACTGGAGATCCGACGCCGGGCTGTCCGCGCACCCGGAATTCACAGTGGCCAAGGCGGGCCATAGCCTGCGGCTCACGGCTCATCTTGCGCCCTTGGGCAAAGACGGGGATCGCGACGGCCCGGTACTCGTCTTTCTCGAGGACGCCAGTTTGATGAACGCACGCGTGCAGCAATCCAAGCTTGCATCGCTTGGCCGCCTGAGTGCGAGTATCGCGCACGAAATCCGCAACCCCGTTGGCGCCATGAGTCATGCCGCACAACTACTGGCCGAGTCCGCCGCAATCAAGGACGAGGACAAGCGGCTCACGGAAATCATTCAGTCTCACTCCGATCGCGTCAGCCACATCATCGACAACGTGTTGCAGTTGTCGCGGCGGGAAACCAACCGCCCGGAGCGCTTTGATCTGAAAATCTGGCTTGACGATTTCGCTCAGGAGTTTTCACGTACGCTCGAACTGCAGGAAGGTGAGTTGTCAGTCGCAGAAATTTCGGGGCAACTCGAGGTGCGGATGGATACCGGCCACCTGCGGCAAGTGCTGTGGAACCTCTGCGACAATGCGGTCAAATATGCCAGTGAAACCGGGGGCATCCTTGTTGAGTTGCAGGCTGGCCGCATGCAGAGCCAGGGGCGCCCCTATGTTGAAGTGCTTGATCACGGTCTTGGCGTGGACGCTGCAACCGCGGACAAAATGTTCGAACCGTTCTATACCGAACGCTCAGGCGGTACGGGGCTGGGCCTGTATATTTCACGTGAGCTGTGCGAATTGAACCGGGCAACGCTCCTGTACCTTGACCGGCCCGGTGGAGGCAGTATCTTTCGCATTGTGTTTGCCGATCCGGACCGCTGGGATAAAGAATAGACCATGACCCAACCACTCGCACTTGTCATTGATGACGAACCGGACATCTGTGAACTGCTGTCTCTAACCCTGGGACGCATGGATATCCGTACCGAGACTGCGATGGATGTAAGCAGTGCGAAATCATTCTTGCAGTCACGCTCCTTCGACTTGTGTCTGACGGACATGCGTCTTCCTGATGGCGACGGCCTCGAACTCGTTGAGTGGATGCAGCTTAATGCGCCCAGCGTTCCGGTCGCGGTCATAACCGCTCACGGCAATGTTGAAACCGCAGTACAGGCGCTCAAGCTTGGCGCGTTTGATTTCATCTCGAAGCCGCTGGATCTGAATTACCTCCGGAGCATTGTCGAGAACGCACTAAAGGTCGATCGCAACACCGGGCAAAAACGATCGCAATTGCTCGGCGATTCAACACCCATGCGCGAATTAAGGGACATGGTCGACAAGGTCGCGCGTTCACAGGCACCGGTACACATATCCGGGGAATCTGGTACTGGCAAGGAACTCGTGGCGCGCTTGATCCACGATAGCGGGCCGCGTGCGGAAGGCCCGTTTGTCCCCGTCAACTGCGGCGCCATTCCTGCGGAACTCATGGAAAGCGAGTTTTTCGGCCATCGCAAAGGCAGCTTTACGGGCGCGGTCAGTAACAAGATGGGATTGGTGCAAAGCGCAGATGGCGGCACTTTGTTTCTCGATGAAATTGCCGATCTGCCACTTGCCATGCAGGTCAAGCTACTGCGCGTTATCCAGGAAAAAACTGTACGGCCGGTTGGCGCCTCCGGTGAGGAACCGGCCAATGCCCGCATTCTGTCAGCGACGCACAAGAACCTCGGAACGATGGTATCCGCCGGGGAGTTCCGCGAGGATCTTTACTACCGTATCAATGTCATCGAGCTTTCGGTCCCGGCACTGCGTGACCGCGGCGAGGACATACCGGCACTTGCCAAATACATTCTGGGTAAGCTCAGTGCTACGGCGGTGCTTGATGACAGTGCATTCAGGGCGCTTGCAGGCTATTCGTTTCCTGGCAACGTTCGCGAGCTCGAGAATTTGCTCGAACGGGCCGTGACGCTGTGCGGCAGCGGCAGTATCTCTGACAGTGACCTTAATTTGCGGCGAGAAATCAGAATCGAGGACAGCCCGGCCAATTTCACGAGCACCGATCTCGACAATCAGGTTGAGGCCGTGCAACGACAGGCAATTGTCGAAGCCCTTGAGAAAACACGCTACAACAAGACCGCGGCCGCAAAACTCCTGGGGCTGTCCTTTCGTCAGCTGCGATATCGAATCAAGAAACTCCAAATCGAGTGACACAAATTGTCACCTTGTGACAAAAAACGGCCAGATATCAGTGGAATTGAGCGTACCTGCGCGCCTAAATACTTTACTGAGAAATTCGTTTATCCTTTAAAAACATTTGCTTATGGGCCATTCGCCGAACTTGGCACGGGGATTGCTTTTGTACTTGTACTGGCGCTATTGCCGTATATGAATCAAACGCACTACTCTGGAGATACAAATGAAGAAGCAACAAGGTTTTACACTTATCGAACTGATGATCGTAGTTGCGATTATCGGCATTCTGGCTGCCATCGCTATTCCGGCTTACCAGGACTACACGATCCGCGCACAGGTTTCTGAAGGTTTGAACCTTGCTGGCGGTTCTAAAGTTGCAGTTACCGAGTTCTACCAGGACACGGGTGGCTGGCCGGCTGACAACGCTACAGCTGGTGTCGAGGCACCGGGTAACATCAACGGCAAATACACGACGCAGGTTGTGATCGCTGCTGGCGCAATCACGGTGACGTACGGCGCGTCTGCTAATACCAACCTCGCTGGTGGAACGCTGACTCTGACACCGACCGATAATACCGGCGCTGTTGAGTGGGCTTGTACAGCAAGCTTTGCGAACAAGTGGCTGCCAGCGTCTTGCCGCACCTAGGACTTTGTTTAGGCTTTTTTGCCTAGGCTTTGTAAGAGTCAAGAAAGCCCCGGCCTGTCCGGGGCTTTTTTTTCGGAAGAGAATTACCGTATCATCGCCACGCTGAATCGCGCTGCGAAACGGCCGGAGAACACAAATGCACGAGCGCAACAAAGGCTTCACGCTAATCGAATTGATGATTGTTGTTGCGATCATTGGCATTCTCGCGAGCCTGGCCGTTTCTGCGTACCAGACCTATACGGTCCGGGCGCAGATATCGGAGGGCCTGGAAATGGCAGCCGGCGCCAAGGTACCCATCGTAGACGCGTACACGAACGATGGTATAGCGCCTGCCGATCGCACAGCAGCTGGCATGACGCCCGACCCAACAGACACGCGAGGCAGCTTCGTCAGCCAGGTCGTGGTCACCGATGGGCGGGTCGATATAACTTTCAGCGGGCCACGCGCCCACCAGGCGATAATCGGCAAGACCTTGTCGCTAACCCCCTATGTGACTCCTGGAAATATCGTCATGTGGCGCTGTGGCAATGCCGGCGCACCCGGCGGCGCGCTGCTACAGAACGGCGCGAATCACCTGCCCGCGACGGTGGAGCCGCGCTATCTTCCGAGTAGCTGTCGCTAGCAAATCCACCCATAAATGGCGAAATGTTCGATTTCCTGTCATTTGACTTAATGAAATTCTACATTTGTGATGGGGCGCACAAAATCGAGTTGATCCGGGCACTTAGATCAGTAAGACTGTGATGCTCAAGATAACGATTGAAAACCAGTATTCTTATGGCGGTAACGGCATCACAAAATAACCTTGCAGGGCTGCCCAGGCGGCTTGTTCAGGATGGAATCATCTCCGAGGAAAACCTCCTGGAGGCCAGCGATGCCGCAAAGCAGGGAAAACTGCCGCTGGTTGCCTACCTTGTCAACAACGATCTGGCGAATGCCCGTGCAATTGCTGTCGCGGCATCCCACGAGTTTGGCGTTCCTCTGCTTAACCTCGACGCGGTCGATATCGATCTTGACGTCGTGCGCTCAGTCGACCAGAAGCTCATCAACAAGCATCGCGTCCTGCCGCTCGTCAGGAGGGGCCAGCGCTTGTTTCTGGGCATATCGGATCCAACTAACCTGCAGGCCATCGATGACATAAAATTCCAGACGAGCCTGCGAATCGATCCGGTCGTTATTGAACAGGACAAACTCGAAGAACAAATCGTCAAGGCAATCGAAGCCGTCGATACCAGCATGTCAGGTATGGACGACGATGATTTCGATCTGGAGAACCTCGACGTCACCGGTGACCCTGACGAAGATGAAGATGAACGTCGCGATGATATAGAAGACGCACCGGTCGTTCGCTTCGTCAACAAGATTTTGTTGGACGCGATTAAACGAGGCGCATCTGACGTCCACTTCGAACCCTATGAAAAGATCTTCCGCGTCAGGACTCGCCTCGATGGTGTCCTGTCTGAGGTCGCAACACCGCCCGTATTGCTCGCAAACAAGGTTTGTGCACGATTGAAGGTCATGTCGCGCATGGATATTGCCGAAAGGCGCGTACCGCAGGACGGCCGCATCAAAATGCGCCTTTCCAAGAATCGGGCCATCGATTTTCGCGTCAACACCTGCCCAACGCTGTTCGGCGAGAAAATCGTACTGCGTATTCTCGACCCATCCAGCGCCAAACTGGGCATCGAGATGCTCGGTTATGAAGACCATCAACGGGAAATGTACGAGAAGCACCTGAACAAGCCTTACGGCATGATTCTCGTGACCGGTCCAACCGGCTCTGGCAAGACCGTGTCGCTGTATACGGGTCTGAATATTTTGAACACCGAAGACCGCAACATCTCCACGGCCGAAGATCCGGCAGAAATCAACCTCCCGGGCATTAACCAGGTCAATGTGAACCCTAAGGTCGGTTTGACATTTGCGTCGGCGCTAAAAGCGTTTCTTCGCCAGGATCCCGACATCATCATGGTCGGTGAGATACGAGACCTCGAGACGGCCGAGATTGCGATTAAAGCGGCACAGACTGGTCACCTGGTCCTCTCGACACTGCATACCAATGATGCTCCAAGAACGCTGACAAGACTCGTCGACATGGGCGTAAAGCCCTATGCAATAGCAACATCGGTCAGCCTGATCATTGCGCAACGCCTGGCGAGGCGCCTTTGCGACAATTGCAAAGAGACGAGAGACGTTCCACGCGAGGCCCTCGAGAAAGAAGGTTTCGAAGCGGAGGACCTTGATGCGGGTATCACGATATTCGCGCCAAAAGGTTGCAAGAGCTGCAACGATGGCTACAAAGGCCGGCTTGGCATCTTCCAGGTCATGGAAGTTTCCGAGGCAATGGGCCGAATCATAATGGAAGGCGGCAACGCCATGCAGATCGCTGATCAGGCGGCAATTGAGGGGGTTTACGATTTAAGGCGTGCGGGTTTGAACAAAGTCAAGGAAGGGGTTACCAGCCTTGAAGAGGTCAATCGCGTTACAATTGAGTAGGTTTTTACTTCGTTTTATGGGCAAACGACATGGCTGAATCAGCAGTTACAAGTACCGTCCCCTTTGTTTGGGAGGGTACGGACAGAAAGGGCAAAAAGATCAAGGGCAAGAGTATGGCGACCAATGAGGCCGCCGTACGTGCCGACTTGCGCCGTCAAGGCGTTGTGCCCAGCCGCATCAAGAAACAGAGCCAGGGACTATTCTCTGGTGGCGGCACAATCACACCCGCAGATATCGCGATATTCATGCGCCAGTTATCAACAATGCTGGCCGCTGGTATTCCGCTGGTACAGTCATTCGAAATTGTCGGCAACGGCCACGAGAATGCTGCGATGCAGAAACTCATTATGTCGGTCAAAGCCGATGTTGAAGGCGGCAGCGCGCTGGCTGAGTCGCTGGCCAAACACCCGCTGTATTTTGACGACCTGGTCATTAACCTCGTTGAGGCTGGTGAGCAGGCCGGTGCCCTTGAAGCACTGCTCGACAAAATTGCAACCTACAAAGAAAAAACAGAGGCCCTGAAGAAAAAGATTAAAAAGGCGCTGACCTATCCGGGAGCTGTTTTGGCGGTCGCCTTTGTCGTTACAACCATTCTTTTGATTTTCGTTATCCCCGCATTCGAAGATCTGTTCAAGGGTTTTGGTGCCGACCTGCCGACGTTTACACGCAAAGTTATTGGCCTCTCCATCTTCGTCCGGGAAAAGGGCTTTTATCTGGCGGCCTTGATCGGTGGCTCGGTTTTCGGGTTCCTGTATTTCAAGAAGCGTTCGAAAAAGATGCGCCATTACCTCGATCGCATGATGTTGAAGGCGCCGATCATCGGCCCGATTTTGGAAAAAGCCGCCATTGCACGTTACTCGCGCACGCTGGCAACGATGTTCGCAGCTGGCGTACCGCTGGTTGAAGCGCTCGAGTCTGTTGCTGGCGCGACCGGTAACATCGTTTATGAGGTTGGCGTACTGGAAATGCGCGACGAAGTAGCAACCGGATTGCGCTTGCAACAAGCTATGGAAAATACTGACCTGTTCCCCAATATGGTGATCCAGATGATCGCCGTAGGCGAAGAGTCCGGTTCCCTGGATGAGATGTCTTCAAAAGTTGCAGATTTCTACGAGGAGGATGTCGACAATGCCGTCGATAACCTGTCCAGCCTGCTTGAGCCGATGATCATGTCCATTCTCGGCGTTCTCGTCGGTGGTCTTGTCGTTGCTATGTACCTTCCGATCTTCAAGATGGGTTCGGTTATCTAAGCGGCTGGCAACACGTTTGCAATAAAGCGGCGTCCGGGGGAAACTCCGGACGCCGTTTTCTTTTGCAGGACGAGGACAAAAATGGCTGAACTGTTCACACAGGCACCCATGGTTTTCATTGCCGTCGCATTCGCCTTTGCATTGGTGATTGGCAGCTTTCTCAATGTCGTCATCTACCGGCTGCCATTAATGATGCAACGCGATTGGCGCGAGCAGTGCGACGAGCTGTCCGAACAGCCCGCGCCGGATTTGCCCGACGGCAAATTCAATCTCGTTGTGCCGCGCTCACGTTGCCCGTCCTGCGGCGCAGCCATCAAAGCCTGGCAAAATATCCCTGTATTGAGTTACCTGTTGCTCGGCGCACAATGCTCGAATTGCCAGACGGTGATCTCGATTCGCTATCCGCTGATTGAGACCTTGACGGCGATCCTGGCTGCAATCTGCGCCTGGCATTTCGGATTTGGCTGGGAGGCCCTGATGGCGATCGGGCTAAGTTTTGCTCTTGTGGCAATCAGCCTGATCGATGCCGACCATCAGATTATCCCCGATTCAATAGTAATTCCCTTGCTGTGGGTTGGCCTGATTATGAGCTTGTTCCATCCACTCACCGGTGCCGACACGCTGTTTATCGCGCCGCAAGACGCCGTCGTTGGCGCTGTGGCCGGTTATCTCAGCCTCTGGAGCGTCTACCAGCTGTTCAAGCTCGTTACCGGCAAAGAAGGTATGGGTTACGGCGACTTCAAATTGCTGGCGGCCCTTGGCGCGTGGCTCGGTTGGCAGGCCCTGCCGACGATCATCCTGATGTCGGCGGTTGTTGGCGCAATAATCGGTATCGTGTTAATCATTTTTCGTGGTCGTGACCGGCAAATTCCGATTCCATTCGGCCCTTATCTGGCCGCCGCCGGGTGGATTACGATGCTGTGGGGCGAGACCATAAAAAACGCCTATCTGGACATGTTTCTCTAAGTGACAGCTGACACGCCGAACAACGCCATGACACCTCTTCGGATCGGGCTCACCGGCGGTATCGCCAGCGGAAAATCGACGGTCGCTGACATGTTCGCCAGACTTGGGGCAATCATCATTGATACCGACGTAATCGCCCGCGAGGTCGTGATGCCCGGTCAGCCAGCTCTCAGTGAGATCAGAGACGCCTTTGGCGATGAGTTCATCCGCGAGGATGGCACACTCAACCGAGCTGCCCTGCGGCAGCTTATTTTCAGTGACGACACCGCTCGCTCGAATCTCGAAGCCATCGTGCACCCCAGGATTGGTCAGGAGACCGTTCGACAGGCGACCGAGGCTGACGGCCCGTATCAACTTATCGTCGTACCGTTGTTGACGGAATCTCCGCTCAAACAGTTCGTTGATCGTATCGTCGTGGTTGACTGCGATGAAGACACCCAGATACGCCGCCTGCTCAACCGGGATACTGAGTCTGCGGCCCAGGCAAGGCGTATTCTCGCCTCCCAGGCAAGCCGGGAAGAGCGTCTGGCCATTGCCGATGATGTAATTCGCAACGATGGCGACCTCGAGTCCACAGCGGCGCAGGTAGCCGCTCTCCACGACGGCTACCTTGCCCTGCAGCGGCCGAAAGGCGCAGAATAGCGCGATGGCTAAGCCCGCAAGTAACATCGCCGCCCGATCAACCCACGACCTCGCAGCCCACTACGAGCAGCCTGTCTCGGAGCGCATGCGGACATTCATGCGCCTCGAATTCCTGTATCAGCAGTTGCTTTACAACAGCGAGCTCGATAGCAGCTGGGCAACACGCGCGACAATAGCCGGCTTACACGAAATAATGGCGATCCTTTCCCGCGGTGACGTTCGCAGTGAGGTACACAAGGAACTGGACCATCACCTGGACGTTCTGCAGCGCTACAAGAGCCAGCCGGGCGTCGATACCAGGCGTCTCGATACCCTGGTCAACAATCTCCTTGAGAGCCGCGCGGAGATCGATGGCATCGGCACGCAATATCTTCAGCCACTGAAAGAGTCGGACTTTCTCAACGCCATCAAGAACCGTAGCGCGATTCCGGGCGGCACCTGCGAGTTTGATCTGCCCGAGTACAACCACTGGCTGCGCCAGGGTTTCGACAGGCGCCAGCAGGATTTGCAAAAGTGGGTCAGCGTCATTCGCCCGCTGTGCGACGCAGTGACCGAGGTTCTCTGGATAATTCGCGAAAGTGCCCAACCGATCGACAAGGTTGCGATCAACGGCATGTATCAGCACAACATGCAGAAAGACTCGCACTGCCGCTTGCTGCGAATTAATTTGCCAGATGGAAGCATGCTGTATCCGGAAATCAGCGGCAGTCAGCACCGCTTTACGGTGCGCTTTCTGGAATGGTCGACCATCGACAGCCGTGCGGTGCAAACCGGCCACGACGTGCCGTTTCAGCTCAGTATCTGCTAGTACGGTGTAACGCCTCGAGTACCGGCACATCGGCCGGCAGAAGTATGTCGGGATTGAGGTCCGACGGCAGTACCCAGCGCAAACCCTGACCTTCGAGCCCGGCCGGCGTTCCACTCCAGCTCATGACAAGGAAAAACTCGATATCCACAATGCGATCCGGATATTCATGGCGAAGCTCCATGAATGGCTGGCTCGTGGCGACCTCGATGCCGAGTTCTTCAGCGAGCTCTCGAATGAGTGCCTGCAGCGACGTTTCTCCGTCGGCAATCTTGCCGCCTGGAAACTCCCAAAGCCCGTCGAAAGGGCCGTCGCACAGTCGCTCTGAAATCAGTATGCGGCCAGACGAATCGCGCAGGATGCCGGCGGCGACATGAAGCTGGTTCATTGCGGGGGCTGGTTCAACTCAACTTGCCGTGACACTGTTTGAATTTCTTGCCAGATCCGCAAGGGCACGGTTCATTACGGCCGACTTTACGTCCGTCCCGCACGAATGGCGCGATGGGCGCTGCCGGCGCAGCGCCTGGTCGCGGCTGTTGGCCCTGCGGCTGCTGGCCGAGCGCTGATGCTTCCGCATGCTGGAACTTCAATGCCTCGGCCGCCCGCCGCCGCTCTTCGGTGTCGTCAAGGTCTTCCTGACCCTGAATTCGAATGCGCGTCAGGATGCTTATTGTGTCGTGCTTGACCTGTTCCAGCATGGCGCCAAACATTTCGAATGCCTCACGCTTGTATTCCTGTTTTGGGTTTTTCTGCGCGTATGAGCGCAGTCCGATTCCCTGGCGCAAGTGATCCATCGCGGCGAGATGCTCTTTCCAGTGCTGGTCCAGCTGCCGCAACATCACCTGCTTTTCAACATTGCGCATCAGCTCGGCGCCGATTTCGCCTTCTCGTTTCTTGTACGCCTTATTACTTTCCTCGACGCAACGCTCAAGAATACGTTCTTCGTTGAGTGTCTTGTCTTCCCGTATCCAGCGAGCAACATCGACTCCCAATCCGAATTGCGACTCCAGTTCCTGTGCCAGGCCATCAGGATCCCATTGCTCTTCAAGGCTATCCGGCGGTATATGCGAATGGACGGCCATCTCAATGACTTCTTCGCGAATCGCAGCAACAGAATCCTCAATTTCGTCAGCGGCCATGAGCTCGGTACGTTGGTGATAGACGACCTTGCGCTGGTCATTGGCCACATCATCGTATTCAAGCAGGTTTTTTCGAATATCGAAGTTGTGTGCCTCAACTTTGCGTTGCGCCCGCTCGATCTGGCGGGAAAGGAGTTTGCTTTCGATTGCCTCACCTTCGCGCATGCCGGCTCGCGACAAGAGTGATTTGGTGCGATCCGGGTCACCGAAAATGCGCATCAACGTGTCTTCCATCGACAGGTAGAACCGGGATGAGCCCGGATCGCCCTGGCGACCGGAACGCCCCCTGAGCTGATTGTCGATACGGCGGGATTCGTGACGCTCGGTGCCGATGATGTGCAAACCGCCTGACTCGATAACGCTGGCATGACGGGCATCCCAATCGGCTCGAATTGAATCTGTGTCCGCGCCCTCGCCGGCTGCAACGATCTCTGCATCCAGGTTGCCGCCGAGCACAATATCCGTACCTCGGCCAGCCATATTCGTTGCGATCGTAATTGCGCCTGGCCGACCTGCTTGCTGAACGACAATAGCTTCGCGCTCATGCTGTTTAGCATTCAGGACTTCGTGAGTGATCTTCTGCCTGGTCAGCAGACCCGACAATAATTCCGACGTTTCGATAGAGGTCGTACCTACGAGAACCGGTTGTCGGCGTTCGCGGCAGTCCAGAATGTCTTCAATAATCGCGTCGAACTTATCTTTTTGTGTCAGGTACACGAGATCGGCGTGGTCAGCGCGAACCATGTCTCTATGCGTCGGTATCACAACGACTTCGAGGCCGTAAATCTGCTGGAACTCGAACGCTTCTGTATCTGCTGTACCTGTCATGCCAGACAGGTTGTTGTAGAGCCTGAAGTAATTCTGAAACGTGATGGATGCGACTGTCTGGTTCTCATGCTTGATCGACACACCTTCTTTCGCTTCGATCGCCTGGTGCAAGCCGTCAGACCAGCGTCGCCCAGGCATGGTGCGGCCGGTGAATTCATCGACGATGACTACCTCGCCGTTGTTGACGATGTAATCCACGTCCTTGTGAAAAATAACGTGGGCGCGAAGCGCTGCATTGAGATGATGCAAGAGCCTTATGTTGCCCGCATCATAGAGACTGTCACCCTCCTCAAGGAGGCCGGCTTCTGCCATCAGCGATTCAATTTTTTGATGGCCATCTTCGGTCACGTGCGCCTGCTTGGCCTTTTCATCCGTGGTGTAGTCACCTCGGTGTGCCAGCTTGCATCTGGCTACTTTATCGCTGTCGTCGACCAGCACTACGTCGGCTTGCCGCGCATCGCCAATCTCGATCGCCTCATCAAGGCCCATTACGTCGGTCTGCTCGCCGTCATCGCCATCGACCGTCACGGTCTTGCCGTGTTCATCGACAAGCGTGAGCTTCTTTACGAATATGTCGTAATTGGTCGGCGCGTCTGTTTCTACATGTTCAACGAGTTTTGGAATGAACTTATTAATTTGCGCATACAGGTCCGTGCTCGCTTCAGCCGGGCCGGAGATGATCAACGGAGTACGGGCCTCATCGATCAGGATCGAGTCAACCTCGTCGACGATCGCGAAGTTCAAATCACGCAGTACTTTGTCCTCCATCGAGAACGCCAGGTTGTCGCGCAAGTAATCGAAGCCCAATTCGTTATTGGTCGCGTAAGTGATATCGCTGCTGTATGCCTCGCGCTTTTCCTCCTGGGTCTGGCCGCTTTTGGACACGCCAACGGTGAGCCCAAGAATCTCATAGACAGGACGCATCCACTCGGCGTCACGTTGTGCCAGATACTCGTTAACGGTGACGATATGAACGCCATCGCTGCTTATTGCATTGAGGTAGGCCGGCAGAGTGGCAACAAGTGTTTTACCTTCACCCGTGCGCATCTCGGCAATATTGCCATCGTGCAAAACCATGCCACCGACGAGTTGCACGTCGAAGGCGCGCATGCCCAAAGTACGCACGCCTGCTTCCCGGGCGACAGCGAAGGCTTCAGGCAACAAATCCATGAGGGATGCGCCGTCTGCATAACGCTGCCTGAGCTCAACCGTTTTGTTGCGCAGCGCGGCATCGTCAAGTGCCTGCAACCCCTCTTCGAGGGAATTGATCTTGTTAACGGATCTCTTATATTGGCGCAGAAGTCGCTGGTTGCGACTGCCAAATATACGTGTCAGAAAATTGGCCACGTGGGCTCCTACAAGTGGTTCGATATCCCGCCCGACGGAACCTGGGCAAGCAAAGCGAGCTATTCTATCTAAACTGGGAGCGGTCTCAATAACATTGATGGTCGCACAGCGGGCCTGGCGGGATGCGCTACTCTAGATTAGGGTGATTTCCGGGATCACAAGTCTCCCGGCAGATACGTCTCGCCGCAACAGCTCTATCTGGACGATTCGCGGATGAAGTTTACAGGGTTGACCCGCTGACCGTTCCGGAGCACCTCGAAGTGCAGATTCGGCCCCGTGGCGCGCCCTGATTTGCCCATGAGCGCTACCGCCTGTCCTTTCTTGACCTCATCGCCGACAGCAACAAGGTTTTCGGAGTTATGGGCGTAGCGGGTCGAATAGCCGTTGCCATGGTTGAGTTCGACCATTACGCCGTAGCCATAGCGATCGGCGGACCAGGTCACAACGCCATCGCCAACCGCGACAACTTTATCGCCGAGTTTGCCGGCAAAGTCCATGCCGGTATGGTTGGCGGGCTTGCCGGTGAACGGATCGGTGCGTTTACCAAAATAGGAGGAAATCCAGCCCGAATTCACAGGGCGGCCTTGTGGATAAACGCGGTCTTCCAGGTTTTGACCCATAAGCACATTTTCAAGCGCACCGAGTTGCGCTTCGCGACTATTCAGCTGATTGCCCAGTGACTGCATGGACTCCACAAGTTCCGGAACGGCAACGTTAGAGCCTGTTGCAACGGGTTCTTCCGGGCCACCCAGAGCTGGCTCCGAGTCGAAATCAAATTCACCGTCTTCGATATCTGCCATGCCGGTCAGACGACGCCCAAGAGCATCCAGACGAATGATACGTGCGTTCATTTGCGCCACGCGAATTGCAAGCGCATCAAGCGTGTCTTCATTACCCTGGCGGATGGTCTCGATGTGTTCGCGCTGCAATTGCAGCTCGTCGACTACCTGTGCAACTTCCGATGCGCTCAGACCTGAACCGGTTTGGCTCGAATACCAGTAACCGCCAGCAAATCCCATGGCAGACACGAGTCCTGCGCATACGATGGCAACTGCGCCGGCCGAGATGCCGGATAAGTTGAGTTGCCTGGGCTTACCAAAGCCCTTGCCGAAAATTACTACATTCATCGAATACGCCTCTGCTGCGACTGCGTCAATTCGCTATTATTTGTATAGCTCCGCATTGAGAGGCAGGTAGTTTGCCATTTCTGGCACCCCGTTCTTGTTCTGATCCTGCACCCAATACTCATTTCGGTAGCCCCGCTGCCCTAGGACCAAGTCCCTTAGACCGGTGGTTTTGCGCCCCCACCTTTCAGCGGGTTTGCCCTTGTCGAGAACGACAATATGCATAATGTCGGTTTTTAATACAAGATAAGGCCTCACGAAGGGTGACCTGGGTCGCCCCGGAACGACAAAAACCGCTAACTACGTCACATTTCTATGTCAGCTAAGAGCCTCGAAAATCTGCTAAACCTCAATGGCGACGGGGGCTTAGGTGACATTATCCGGCATGCCCGGGACATGGGCGAACTCGTATCCGTGCTGCAATCATGTCTGCCGGAGGACGAGGCCCGTAGCGTTGTAGCCGCTAATATTCGCGGCGATGGCGAACTCGTCGTTTTGGCAAGTTCACCCGCCTGGGCTGCCAAGTTACGCTTCGAAGCCGAGTCGTTGATGACGGCCGCGCGGCAGACTGGCACAGAGGTCACTTCCTGCACGGTGCGCGTTAGCCGGAATTAAGTAGGTTCGTTTTTTAAGCGTACGACGGAGTCGCGTACGAGATTGGTGCCTTGCGAGAATCTTCGAAGGTAACTTCGTCCCACGCCGAAGATTCCTGCAGCAGTGCGCGCAACAATTTGTTGTTGAGGTCGTGGCCTGATTTGTAAGCGCGAAACTCCCCAATTACACAGTGGCCGAGCAAGTAGATGTCGCCTATCGCATCGAGAATCTTGTGGATGACGAATTCGTTTGAGTAACGCAGGCCATCTTCGTTGAGAATTCGATAGTCATCGAGAACAATCGCGTTGTCCATGCTGCCGCCAAGCGTGAGGTTACGCTCGCGCAGAGCTTCGACATCACGCAGGAAACAAAAGGTTCGCGCTCGGCTAACCTCCTTCAGAAACGAGGTCGATGAAAAATCGATGGTGGCCTGTTGCTTGAGCTTGTTGAATACTGGGTGATTGAAATACACCTCGAAGTTCACTTTGAAGCCATTAAACGGCAAAAGCTCTGCCCATTTTTCGCCATCCTCAACGCGAATCTTACGTTTGATACGGATAAACTTTTTGGCAGCATTTTGCTCTTCGATACCTGCCGATTGCAGCAGGAAGACGAAGGGACCTGCGCTGCCATCCATAATAGGCACCTCAGGTGCAGACAAGTCGATGTGCAGGTTGTCTATGCCCAGGCCGGCCAGCGCCGACATCAGGTGTTCGACGGTAGCAACTTTGACACCGTCCTTGATCAGCGTCGTTCCGAGCATTGTCTCGCCAACCAGGTTGGCATCGGCTTTGATATCCACCGGCCGATCGAGGTCAACACGACGAAACGTAATTCCGGAATTTTCCGCCGCAGGTCGAAGTGTCATATACACCTTGTCACCGGTGTGCAGACCCACGCCTGTCGCGTGAATAGTCGATTTTAGAGTTCGTTGTCGCAACATCGCGGAGAAGATTACCACACGAGTGAAAACTCTCCAAGAATTCAATCTCTTAGAGAACTTCAGTCAGGTGAACTGCCAAGTTACCGAGTCGGCGGGAAGGAAGATAGCCGGCCCGGATGATCCGGGCCGGCAAAGCGGAGGTAGTCGTCTGACGGTCTTTCCTGTCGTCAGTCGGCCTGTCGGCGCAGGAACGCCGGAATATCGAGTAACTCTTCGTGTAGCCCGGCATCTTCCAGGCCATCGCCAACCGCGCGTTTTCTTTGCACGGTGGGCTTATCAAAGCCATGGTAATTCGGTTCGCTGGCGCCAGCTGCAGCAGGCCGACGCACAATGCGCATCGGCGATTCCGCGTTGGCGGCACAGTGGCCCAGTCCGGTTGCGACAACTGTCACACGAATCATGTCAGTCATATCCGGATCGATCACCGTACCGATGACCACTGTCGCGTCATCCGATGCGAATTCCTTGATCGTATTGCCGACTTCCTGGAACTCACCGATCGACAGATCCATACCCGCCGTGACATTCGCGAGTATTCCATTGGCGCCGGCAAGATTGATATCCTCAAGCAGCGGACTGGAGATAGCCGCTTCAGCCGCCTCTCGTGCACGATCCTCACCCGAAGAGGTACCTGAGCCCATCATTGCCATGCCCATCTCAGCCATGACGGTCTTGACGTCAGCGAAGTCGACATTGATCAGGCCGGGCCGGGTTATCAACTCGGCAATACCCTGCACTGCACCCTGCAGCACCTGGTTGGCTGAGCGAAAAGCGTCCAGCAATGTGGTTTCACCGCCAAGAACGTTAAGTAGCTTCTCGTTCGGAATCGTAATTAGCGAGTCAACGTGCTTGCCAAGTTCGGCGATGCCCTGATCCGCAATACTCATGCGTTTGCCGCCTTCCATCAGGAAAGGCTTCGTGACGACCGCGACCGTCAGGATACCGAGCTCTTTGGCAACCTGAGCCACAATCGGCGTTGCGCCCGTGCCGGTACCACCGCCCATGCCGGCCGTAATGAACAGCATGTCGGCACCTTCGATGACTTCTTTGATCCGATCACGGTCCTCCATTGCTGCCTGGCGGCCGATATCGGGATCGGCACCGGCACCGAGACCTTTCGTAATATTGCAGCCAATTTGCAGCGCCGTCCTCACGCGGGCGCTGCTTAGCGCCTGCGCATCGGTATTGGCGCAGATAAAATCGACGCCTTCGATGCCGGCATCGACCATGTGGGCGACGGCATTGCCACCGCCTCCGCCGACGCCGATGACCTTTATGACAGCGCTTTGACTATGCGCATCCATTAATTCAAACATTAGTGATTCCTCCGCTGTAGACCTCTTGATGGGGCAAGCCCCGTTTGTAATACCCCGGCGATTGCATGCCGGACTTCCTAAAACTGTCCGCCGAACCAGGCTTTCATGCGTTTCCACACGTCACCTGCGTTGCCGCTGATTGCTGTTGCACGTGTCGTTCGACGCGTTAGATTTTCAAAGCCATAAAGAAGCAAACCGACACCCGTGGCGTAAATCGGGTTACGCACAACGTCCATCAGCCCTTCGACATACTGTGGTGAGCCGACGCGCACAGGCATGTGGAACACTTCCTCTGCCAGCTCGACGGCGCCTTCCATTTTGGCGCTACCGCCTGTGATGATGATTCCTGCTGCGATCAACTCTTCGAAGCCGCTGCGACGCAACTCATCGCGGATCAGCCCGAACAACTCCTCGTAGCGCGGCTCGACGATCTCGGCCAGAGTCTGGCGCGCAAGGCGGCGTGGTGGCCTCTCACCCACACTGGGTACTTCGATAGTCTCGTCCGGGTTCGCCAATTGCGACAATGCGCAGGCGTACTTGATCTTGATTTCTTCGGCGTATTGCGTCGGCGTCCTCATCGACACGGCGATGTCGTTGGTGACCTGGTCACCAGCGATAGGAATAACTGCCGTATGCTGAATTGCACCGCCGAGGAAGACCGCGAGATCGGTCGTGCCACCGCCCACATCGACGATGCAGGAGCCCAGCTCTTTCTCGTCATCCGTAAGCACCGAGTAACTCGACGCCAGCTGTTCCAGAACGATGTCATCGACTTCGAGCCCGCAACGCTGTACGCACTTGACGATGTTCTGCGCGGCGCTTTCGGCACCCGTCACCATGTGAACCTTTGCCTCAAGTCGCACACCGGACATGCCAATCGGCTCGCGGATTCCTTCCTGGCTATCGATCAGGAACTCCTGTGGCAGGATGTGCAGAATTTTCTGGTCGGCCGGAATCGCAACGGCTCGTGCGGCGTCGATGACTCGATCGACATCACTGGCGCTCACTTCCTTGTCTCGAATCGCGACGATGCCGTGTGAATTCAAGCTGCGAACGTGGCTGCCGGCGATACCTGTATAGACGGAATGGATGTCGCATCCAGCCATCAACTCTGCTTCTTCAACCGCGCGCTGAATTGAGTGCACGGTCGATTCGATATTCACGACCACGCCTTTTTTCAAGCCGCGCGACGGGTGAGTGCCAATTCCCACGACCTCGATGCCACCGTCGTCATTTATTTCGCCAACGATTGCGACGACTTTGGACGTGCCGATATCGAGTCCGACAATCAGATTTTTGTCCGCGCGATTGGACATTCAGCGGTTTCCTCTCAAGGCGAGCATTTTGTCGACGCCCTCTTCCGGATCGGTAACCGGCGATCGCGAACCATTGTTCCACCCAATCGTAAAACCGTTGCTGTACCGCATATCGACGTACTGGATTTCTGCCGCGCGGCCGGTAATGATGTCCGCGACGATGTCGAGAAACAGATCCGTACGCTCATCGATGTCACGTCGGCCGAGCCTCACATCGACGCCGTTGTGCAATGTCATTTGCCACGCACCACGCGGATCGAGATGTACGCTGCGCAGATCCAGGCCAACCGGGATCAGCCGGTCGCGCACTTCGAGGTAGCGTGAGGCTACTTCTGCTGAGCGATTTTCGGGTCCGCTGAGCCGCGGTAGTTCGGCGGGGATGTGCCGAGCGCTGGTGACGAAGAGCTCACCGCGAACATTGAGGAGACCACGTTCACCCCAGATAGCTGCCGGCACCTGTTCGGTCACCGAAATTCGAATTCGGCTCGGCCAGCGTCTGGCGACCATCGCCTGATCGATCCACGGCAGTTCGACGATGCGTCGCTGAATGACAGCGAGGTCAGCGCTGACAAAGCCGTCCGTCATCTCATCGCTGATCGCTTCTTCTATCTGCAATGCCGTGACCCGTTGAAACGGCCCGCTGATTTCGATAGATCGGATGGGGCGATCAAGCATTGTTGCACTCGCCAGATAGGTCGCGATAACCGCGCCAATCGCAACAAGTGGGGCAACGACATGCGCCACTCGAATGCTGGGCATCTTGAACCAGGCGGCCTTCTTCTGCTTCTTGCGTCGTGCTTGCTTACGCGTCATTGGCAGCCACCTCCAGCGGTTTGGATTGAATTCCCTGGCCGACGCTCGTTTCGAGAATGCGCCAGCAAAGCTCTGCAAAATCGATGCCCGCCCTGTTCGCCGCCATCGGCACAAGACTGTGGCTCGTCATGCCCGGAACCGTATTGGCTTCGAGCACCTGCGGCCGGCCGTCATCGCCGGTCATAAAATCAACACGGCCCCACCCGGAGCAGCCCAATTCGTTGAATGCGGCAATCGCCAGGCCCGCATACAGCGCTTCGGTCTCGGCATTTGTCGTTCCGGGGCAGTGATACTCGGTGCGATCAGATTCGTACTTCGCGCGGTAGTCGTAGAACACGCGCGGGGTTTCAATGCGAATACTCGGCAACGCCTCACCCTGCAGAACCGCAACGGTGAACTCGTCACCAACGATGCATCGTTCCGCAAGCGCAACCCCACCGTAGGCGAGAGACAGTTCAACGGCGTCGTCAAGGTCTTCAGGTTCGAAGACCTTGCTCATACCTACGCTTGAACCCTGCTCGGCTGGCTTGAGGATGATAGGAAAGCCAAAAGACTCAACGGCGAGAACAGCGTCTGCTTTGTGGCGGACAACGGCGTACTCCGGTGTCGGAATGCCCGCTGCCTCAAACAGATGTTTGCTGCGAACTTTGTCCATCGCCAGCGCGGAGGCCATGACTCCACTGCCGGTGTAAGGAGTGTCGAGCCACTCCAGGGCACCTTGCAGCGAACCGTCCTCACCGCCTGTGCCGTGTAATGCGATCCACACGCGATCGAAACCAGCCTTCGCGAATTCCACCAGGCTCTTTTCAGCTGGATCCCATGCATGGGCATCGACGCCCTTTAACTGCAGAGCCTTGAGCACCGCGCCGCCACTATCGAGCGATACTTCCCGCTCTGGGGACGATCCGCCCAACATGACTGCAACCCGCCCGAAGTCGCCGGCATGCTCGATGACCGAACGTTGTTCCGGCATTGTCGCTGTGCGGCTCATTTCGCCACCTCGCCGACAATCCTGACTTCATGAATGAGTTCAACACCGTGTTTCTCGAGCACGGCTTGGCGCACGTACCCGATCAGCTCTTCGACATCGGACGCCGTCGCATTATCGCTATTGATAATGAAATTGGCGTGCTTCCGGGAAACCTCGGCGCCACCGATTGAAAATCCTTTCAGGCCAGCGGCTTCAATAAGCCTGGCGGCATGGTCACCCGGCGGATTGCGAAAGACTGAGCCGCAACTCGGCAAGCCAAGCGGCTGTGTTCTCTTGCGCCGTTCCAGCATCGATTTCATATCTTCGGCGCTCGGCGTTACATCGGCGTCGAAACGCAACGTCGCCTCGATGAACCATTCATTCATCGGACCTGTCACGCTCCGGTAGCCAACCGTGTATTCGCCGGGCGCGCGCTCGTGAATTTCGCCGCTACGATCAATGCTGCGCACCGACTCGACACGATCCCAGGTTTCTCCGCCGTGGGCACCTGCATTCATCGCCAGTGCGCCGCCAATTGTGCCGGGGATACCGGCGAAGAATTCCGACGGGCCGAGACCCCAGCGGACGCACTGCCGGGCAAGTTGAGTACAGGGCAGCCCGGCGCCGGCTTTGACGAGATAGTGATCGAGCCTCTCGAGGGTGCGCAAGATGCTTGAAGCTGAGATCACAACGCCGTGAATGCCACCGTCTCGAACCAGCAGGTTCGTCCCGACGCCGAACCAAAATACGGGAATTCCTTCGTTGAGCTCCTGCAAGAATAAAGACAGATCTTCGAGGCTGTTCGGGACGAAGAACGTCTCGGCAGGACCACCCACACGCCACGATGTGTGCTTGCTCATCGGCTCGTTCAACCGAAGCTCGCCGCGCGCCGCGCTTGTGGCTGTTGCCGCCATCATGAGTGCACCTTGAGCGACGGTTTGACAGACAGCATTTCCGGCAGTCGACCGGCATAGACGCCGATGTCGCCCGCCCCCATCGTTAACACGAGGTCACCGTCTTCGAGCAGGCTTTCGAGTACTGGCTGCAACTCATCCAATGTCTCGACAAACACTGGCTCGATCGTGCCGCGCGTACGAATCGCGCGTGTTATCGCCCGACCATCTGCTCCGGCGATCGGCGCCTCACCTGCCGCGTAAACATCGAGCACGACGACCACATCGGCCGCGGAGAGAACCATCGCGAAATCGTCCATCAGGTCGCGCGTGCGAGTGTAACGATGCGGCTGAAAAACCAGTACGACGCGCCGATCAGGCCAGCCGGACCTGGCAGCAGACAAGGTTGCAGCAACCTCGGTCGGGTGGTGGCCGTAGTCGTCAACCAGCATGACTTTACCGGCGGCAATTTCGATGACACCGAGATGCTGAAATCGGCGATCGATCCCCTCAAAGTCATGCAGTGCATTTACAACAGCCCCGTCACTCACCTGCAGCTCATCGGCGACAGCAATTGTTGCCAGCGCATTACGAACGTTGTGCATGCCCGGTAATTGCAATGACACGTGCAGCGGTTCACGATCACCCGAACGGATGACATCGAAGCGGGTTTGCCCTTTCGAAAATTCGATATTCTCAGCACGGACGTCTGCGTCATCGCTAATGCCGTAGGTGACAATCGAGCGACCAATGTTGGCCATGACTTCTTTGACGCCGGCATCATCGATACACACGACAGCCAGGCCGTAAAACGGCAGGTTGTGCAGGAACCCGATAAAAGCGGAGTGCAGTTTTTCGATATCACCGTCGTAGGTCGACATATGGTCGGCATCGATATTGGTGACAACCGCCAGCATCGGTTTCAGATGCATGAATGAGGCATCGCTCTCGTCTGCTTCTGCAACGAGATAGTCGCCCTGCCCCAGACGCGCATTGGCGTCGGCGCTCTTGAGTCGGCCTCCAATGACGAATGTCGGGTCAAGTCCACCTTCGGCGAGCACACTGGCGACCAGACTCGTGGTCGTGGTCTTGCCATGCGTTCCAGCGACAGCGATTGAATATCGAAAACGCATGAGCTCGGCGAGCATTTCGGCACGTGGCACAACCGGCATTCGGCGCTCGCGTGCCGTCGCGACTTCGGGGTTGGTTTCATCGACCGCGCTGGAGACGACGACGGCGTCTGCTTTCGAGATATTTTCCGCAGCGTGGCCGATGAATACGGTAGCGCCTTGTTGTTCAAGGCGACGTGTTTGTTTGTTGTGTTTGAGATCCGAGCCTTGTACCTGGTAACCCAGACTCAGCATGACTTCAGCGATGCCAGACATGCCTGACCCGCCGATGCCGACGAAGTGCACGCAATTAATTCGGCGCATACGTTTGATCATGCCGCAACTCCTGCCTGTTCGAGGCAAAGCTCGGTGATGCGTGCCAGAGCCAGTGGCTTTGCGAGTTCACGCGCCCTTCCGGCACGCTCCAAAAGCGACTTTCGTGATGACAGCCATTCGCGAAGCAAATTAGCCAGCAGCTCGGCAGTAAGATCGCGCTCACTGATGATGGCCGCAGCGCCAATGTCTGCCATGGGCCTCGCGTTTGCAGTCTGATGGTCATCGACAGCCGACGGATAAGGCACAAACAATGCGGGCAGGCCGACTGCGCAGAGTTCGGCAACGGTCAATGCACCCGCACGACAAACGACAAGATCGGCCCAGGCATACGCCTCGGCCATGTCATCAATGAAAGGCACCAGTTCGACGTCGACCCCGTGGCTGGCATACGCATCCCGCGCCGTATCAATTGTCCGGCTACCACATTGATGGCGCACGATCGGGCGTTCCTGCTGTGTCAGTTTCGACAGCGCCTCCGGCACCGTTGTATTCAGCGCCAACGCCCCCTGACTGCCACCGAGTACGAGCAAACGCAGCGGACCTTGCCGATCGTTATAGCGATCGATGGGTTTGGCGACAGCCGAAATGTCTTCGCGGACCGGGTTACCCACGGTCTCGGCTCTCACTCGAGAATTAAAACTGCCCGGGAAGGCTTGCAGCACAACCCGGGCGAGACGCGCCAGAAGACGGTTTGTTAGGCCGGCGGCCGCATTCTGCTCGTGAATAACGAGCGGCCGACGGGTAAGCCAGGCAGCAAGGCCGCCAGGTCCGGATACGAAGCCACCCATGCCGAGCACGACAACGGGTCGGCGACGTAGAATTACACCGAGCGACTGCAAGAGCGCCCAAGCTATTTGTAACGGTGCCATTAGCATCGCAAGCAGGCCTTTGCGGCGCAGCCCGCGCACGCTGACCCACTCGATGTCGATGCCGGCATTTGGAACGACGGTCGACTCAAGTCCGCGATGCGTACCGAGCCAAACGACGTTCTGCGAATGAGCCTCAAGGGCTTGCGCAACGGCGAGTGCCGGATAGACATGTCCACCGGTGCCACCTGCCATGACGAGAATGGGGCGCCCGCTCATTTCCTACGCCCCCCCCGTTTGCGGTTTACCGGCCTTGCGTCAACCACAAGCTCGTGGTGAATGCGTAACAGCAGACCGATGGCCGCCATAATGACGATCAGGCTGCTGCGGCCGTAGCTGATCAATGGCAACGTCAAACCCTTGGTCGGCAACAGGCCCATATTTACGCCGACATTGATAAACGCCTGCAGTCCAAGCCAGGTGCCAAGACCCATCGCGAGGTAAGCCTCGAAGAAACGCTCCGCGTTCGCGGCGCGCTTTGCAATGCTAAATATTCGCCATAGCAACGCCAGGAACAGGGCGATAAGAAGCAGCGACCCCAGCAGACCGAATTCTTCTGCAAACACCGCGAACACAAAGTCGGTGTGCGCTTCGGGCAGGTAGAACAACTTCTGCACACCTTCGCCAAGGCCGACGCCGAACCACTCGCCTCTGCCGATCGCGATCAACGACTGTGTCAACTGGAAACCTGAGTCGAACGGATCGGCCCATGGGTCGAGAAAACCGGTCAGGCGCTTCATTCGATATGGCGACGTCACTGCCAGCACTACTATCGCGACGAGCGTTGCCGAGAAAAACAACAGGAAGTCGCGGATTCTCGCGCCGGCGACAAACAACATGGCTAGTGCTGTTGCGGTCAACACAATAGCCGCGCCGAAGTCTGGCTCGGCCAGCAACAACGCACACACAAGACTGAGCACGAGCATGGGCCGCAGGAATCCGACGAAGCGCTCGCGTAAAGCCTTTTGTTGGCGTACGACGTAACCGGCCAGGTACACCAGCAGGCACAAGCGTGCCGGCTCGGAGACCTGCAGATTCATGACGCCGAAACGAACCCAGCGCGTGCTGCCGTTGACTTCATAACCCACGCCAGGAATAAGGACGACGCACAAGAGCGCAAGCGCGACCAGCAGTAACAGGGGGCTAACGCTTTGCCAAATTCGCATCGGCACAAAAAGACAGAAAAGCCCCGCAGCCGCGCCAATTACTGCTGCAAGTAGCTGCCGCTCCACGTAGAAGAACGGCTCGCCGGAAACCTTATCCGAGATCGTGATCGACGCCGACGCCAGAATGACGAAGCCACCCAAAAGCAGTGTCATGACTATCGTCAGCAACACCGGATCGAGCTTGAACTCGGTTCTGAGTCGTGCCGGGAATGGCATCGTTGCACTTTTGACTGTCATCGCAGCAGTGCCTCCACCGCGCTGCAAAATGCGTCACCGCGTGCGCCATAGTTTTGGTACTGATCCAGGCTTGCGCAGGCCGGTGCAAGCAGAACTGTGTCATCAGACTCTGCGTATGCAGCGGCCTGGCCGACTGCATCATCCATGTCCCGTGCGAAGTAAACCGGCAGTACCGTATCAATCGCCTTTGCGATCTTCTCCGCGTCTTTGCCAATCAGAACCGCGGCCCGCAACTTGCCTTCGAGAGCTGTTGCAAGGTCGGTGAAATCACCGCCTTTACCGTCCCCCCCCGCAACCAGAACCACGTTGCCCTTTATTGAGTTAATTGATGCAACAGCGGCCGCGACGTTCGTCGCCTTGGAGTCGTTGATGTAGTCAACCGCACCTTTGCGGGCAACGAACTGCATGCGATGTGCCAAGCCCGGAAATTCACTGAGTACCTGCAACATCGCTGGCATTTTCAGGCCGAGCAGCTCGCCAGCTGCCAGCGCAGCCAATGCATTAGCCTGATTATGCGACCCGACAATGGCCACATCGGTGGTCGCAATCAGCAGTATTTCGCCGCGTGCAAGATAGTCGACGCCATCGTCTTCACGAATGCCGTATTGACCTTCGGCCGGCGCATCAAGACCAAAAGAAATGATTTTCTCTATGTCTTTCGCGGATTCCACAGCAGCATCATCTGCGCGATTGATCACCGCGGCACGCGCCTCGCGATAAACCCGGTATTTCGACTGTCGGTACTCAGCCTCATCGGTGTGCCAGTCGAGGTGGTCGGCCGAGACATTGAGAAGCACCGCGACTTCGGCCGGTAACGACTGAGTGCGTTGCAATTGAAAGCTCGACAGCTCAAGCACGTAAACATCCGGCGTGTCTTCATCGAGCAGATCCAGGGCAGGCTCACCGAGATTGCCACCAGCAAGAACCCTGCGACCGTCCGCGTGGCACATGTGGTAGAGCAGCGTTGTTACGGTACTCTTTCCGTTCGAGCCCGTAATCGCGACAAATGGCGCCTCTGCCTCGCGCGCGAAGATCTCAATGTCGGAGACGACTTCGAGTTTTTTCTTGCGCGCCGCTTTCAATAACTTGTCACTATCGGCGACTCCTGGCGAGACGATAATTCTGCTCACGCCCCTGGGAAGTGTCGTCTTGCCGAGAATGACATCTGCATCAGGCCAGACATCACCAAGTTCATCAATTCCAGGCGGATCATTCCGACTGTCGACGAACGTTGCATCGCGATCATTGCGACGCAAGTATCGCGCTACTGACAAGCCGGTGACCCCAAGCCCGAGCACCAGGTCCTTACTTGTCGATTTGTTTTTCGTCGCAGCTTTCATCGTAACTTCAGACTCGCAAAACCGACCAGCACGAGAATGACCGTGATGATCCAGAAGCGGACAATGACCTTGGGCTCCGCCCAACCTTTAAGTTCGAAGTGGTGATGCAATGGCGCCATCCGAAAAACACGCTTGCCGGTCAGCTTGAACGACGTCACCTGGATGATTACCGACAATGTTTCGACAACGAAAACACCGCCCATAATTGCAAGCACGATTTCCTGACGGACAACAACAGCGACAGCACCGAGTGCGGCGCCGAGAGAAAGAGCGCCGATGTCCCCCATGAAAACTTGCGCTGGATAGGTGTTGAACCACAGAAAGCCGAGACCCGCGCCGGCGAGCGCCGAACAAAATACGAGGATTTCACCCGTGCCGGCCACGTAAGGTATGCCCAGGTAGTCCGAAAAATTGACATTGCCGGTAAGGTAGGCAAATACACCCAACGCTCCGCCGACCAACACTGTTGGCATGATCGCCAAACCGTCCAACCCATCGGTGAGGTTTACGGCGTTACTGAAACCGACGATGAACAAATACGTAACGACGATCTGTAACATACCGAGCTGGATTGTTGTGTCTTTTAGATACGGAATAAGGAGCGCTGTCGCTGTATCGAGCGTGCCATTCTCAAGAGCCGAGAAATAAAGGGTTAGCGCCGCAATAATCGCCGCTGCTGATTGCCAGAAGAGTTTTTGCTTTGCCGAAATTCCGGCCGGGTTTTGCAATATAAGTTTCTTGTAGTCGTCGACGTATCCGATCACGCCGAATGACAATGTGACAAACAAGACCACCCAGACATACAGGTTGTCGAGGTCGGCCCACAGCAGCGTACTGATTGAAATCGCCATGAGAATCAGTGCGCCGCCCATCGTCGGCGTGCCAGCCTTGAGAAGATGCGTCTCCGGACCATCTGCGCGAACCGGCTGCCCGAGCTGATTGTTGCTGAGCTTGGAAATCATTCGTGGTCCGATAACGAATGACAACACCAGCGCAGTCAGTGCACCGAGGATTGCGCGCATCGTCAGGTAGCTGAATACGTTGAAGCCCGATTCGAACTGCGCAAGATAGTTGGTGAGATAAAGCAGCATGTCAGGCCTCTTTTCTCAGCGCTTCGGGTGCGCGCAGCTTGTCGACAACCCGTTCCATACGCATGGAACGTGAGCCCTTAACCAGCACGTTTACGTTGCCAGTCAAATCCTCGAGAACGGTCCTGGCCAGTTCATCTACAGTCTCGAACCAGCTCGCGCCATCGCCGAATGCCGCGACCGTATCGCGGCCAAGCTCGCCGGTGGCAAACAGTCGCTTGATGCCCGCTTTTTTCAATGCTCGTCCAACGTCGAGATGCAATTGCCGCTCGCCCTCGCCCAGTTCCTTCATGTCACCGAACACGACCCAGTTTTGACCGGGCAGCGACGCGAGGTACTCGCCTGCAGCGACAACCGAAACAGGATTGGCGTTGTAGCTATCATCGAAAATTGTCGCGCCGTGCAACCCCGCGACCGTCTGCAGGCGACCTGCGACCGGGCTTACTGCCTCGAGAGCACTGGCGATGTCATCCGGTTCGATGCCGAGAGCGGTCGCGATGGCTGCTGCCGCGCAGGCATTGCGAACGTTGTGCAAACCAGCGAGAGGTAACGACACCGGCACGGCTGTATCGCCAATATGCAGAAGGAAACGCGTCAGACCTTTGTCGACGGCAATCTCGTCGCCGCGGATATCCGCGTTTTCCGAGAGGCCAAAGCTCAAACAGCTGATGTCACTGACAAGAGACTGCCAGTAGCTGAAATATTCATCATCGGCATTCAGTATTGCGAATTCTGGTCGCGCATCGTCTTGCAGGATTTCGGCCTTGGCCTTTGCTACACCTTCGATGGAACCAAATCCCTCGAGATGCGCTGCGCCTGCGTTGGTAATCACAACAATATCGGGCTTGGCGAGAGACGTGAGATAGGAGATCTCACCCGGGTGGTTCGCGCCCATCTCGAGGATTGCATAGCGATGCGTCGCGTCGATGCGCGACAACATGAGCGGCATGCCGATGTCGTTATTCAGGTTACCTTGCGTGGCCAAGGTCGGCGCCGCGTGAGACAAGCAAGCCGCCGCTAATTCTTTCAGTGTCGTTTTGCCGTTGCTGCCCGTTATTCCGACCACGGTTGCAGGCTGCAGATCGCGCCATGATGCCCCGAGCTGACCGAGCGCGAGCTTGGTATCTTCGACAGTGATCTGCGTAATGTCGCTTTCGACCCGGGAAACTACGATCGCACCAGCAGCCCCTTTTTCTCTTGCCAGATCAACATAGTCCCGTCCGTCAAAATTCGGCCCGGAGAGCGCGACGAATAACTCGTCACTCTGCAAAGTACGCGTATCTGTACTCACACCATTAAAGGCGCGGTCATTGCCGTGCAGAGTGCCATGCACAAACCTGGCAGCTGTCGAAAGGTCTGCGTTCATGCGCCAACCTTCTGCAACGCAGCCAACGCCGTGGCAGCAACACCAGCGTCTGAAAACTCGCGACGCTCGTCGCCAATCAGTTGATAATTCTCATGTCCCTTGCCAGCCACAAGGATGCAATCCCCGACCGCTGCAGTTTCAATAGCCCAGGCGATAGCCGCGGCGCGATCTTCAATAATCGTGACATGTTCCGTGTTGGCCAGACCCCCGACTATCCCGTCAATGATCTCGGTCGGTGACTCGCTACGTGGGTTATCGTTCGTAATAACGACGCGGTCCGCAACTCGCTCGGCCGCTCGGCCCATTTGGGGCCGCTTGCCGGCGTCGCGATCGCCCCCACAACCCATGACGCACCAAAGCCGACCCTTACAGTGTGCCCTGAGCGCACGCAGAGCGACCTCGATGGCCGCAGGTGTATGGGCGAAGTCCACAAAAACTGCTGGCGCCGCATCCGGCCCAGTAACTCGTTGCATGCGTCCGAGTGGAGCATCAACCGTAGACAGGACTTCGCAGGCCTGGTCCATCGGCACGCCGTGCCGTAACAGCAGCGCAAGAACGGTAACGGCGTTGGCAACGTTAAAGTCGCCGGGCAGTGGCAGGGAAAACTCTCCACCACCCCATGAACTGCTTACCTTGACGAGAGAGCCACGCTCTGTCGCTATGACCGAGCGAACAAAGACGTATGGCCTGCCATTGGTAACTCGATCGAAGTTGCTTGAAACCGTGACGACGTCCTGACCGCAGCGGGAAGCGAGTTGCGCACCGAATTCTGAATCGAGGTTGATTATGCGATGCCTCGCATTGCCGTCCAGGAATAAACGCGCTTTGGTTTCAGCGTATGACTGCATGTCGCCGTGGTAATCAAGATGATCACGGCTCAGATTGGTGAACATCACGGTATCGAGCGCGACACCAGCAATACGATTCTGCGACAGCGCATGTGACGATACTTCAACTGCAGCCCATTCCGCGCCGTGATCCCTGAAATTGGCGAGGTTCTGATGCAATTCGATCGCGCCCGGCGTTGTCATGCCGTCGCCGCAGTCGATTTCACCGATGCCGATCCCCAGCGTGCCGATGTAGCCGCAGTGTCGGCCAAGAGCTTCCATACACTGGGCGACCAGCCAGGCAACCGTGGTCTTGCCATTGGTTCCCGTGACACCAATGACGCGGACTGCGTCGGATGGCCGTCCGAAATATCGGTTTGCTATTTCTCCAATATGCTGCGCCAGGCCTTCGACCGCGACCATCGGCACGCCTAGATCGCCAGCCGGAAAATCAGCAGTCGATGAATCCCAGGCGATAGCTGCAACACCGGCGCTGACAGCGTCACCGACATAGTCCAGGCCGTGGCTGCTGTGCCCCGCGCAGGCGAGGAACAAATCACCTCGTTTGAGTCGACGACTGTCGCTCGATATTCCCTGAATCCGAATCGCCGGTGCGTCAGCGAAACCCCGCAGTAATTCGGCAAGGGTGATTGTTGTCGTCAGATGTTCTGCCGGCATGCTCATCGACTCATTGCCTGAATGATGCTGCCCGGATCTCTGGCAGGCAGAGCATCGGGAGGAACAGCAAGCAGCCGCAGTGATTCAGACATGACGTCTGCAAAAACCGGCGCCGCAACATCTCCGCCGTAGTAAAGCTCGCCGGCTGGCTCATCGATGACCACAACCGCTGCGAGGCGGGGATTACTGGCCGGGGCAAGACCGGCAAAAACGGAAATGTACTTGTCTTTCGAATAACCACCCGCAGCAAACTTCCAGGACGTGCCGGTTTTTCCTGCGATCCGATAACCGGTTACCGCAGCGCCCGTGCCCGTCCCACCCGGGCGCACAACCTCTTCGAGCATGCGTCGCACGGCAGTTGCGGAGTCCCGCGAAATGATCTGGTCGCCCTCTGCAGGCTGATCCAGCGCCACCAACGAAATCGGCCGTAATTGACCGTTATTACCCAGCACGCCATACGCCTGCGCGAGTTGCAGCGGCGTCACCGACAATCCGTAGCCATAGGCCAGTGTTGCCTGGCTAATCGGTCGCCAATGGTTGAAATGCGTCAATAGACCGGCCGACTCGCCCGGGAAGCCGCTGGCTGTCAGTGAACCCAGCCCAAACTGGGTCATCGTGTTCCAGAGCTGGTCAGACTGTAATGACATTGCCAACTTCGTCACGCCCACATTGCTCGAACGTGCCAGGATTGTCGTCAGGCTTATGCGCCCAAGGTTGCGGCTATCCTCAATGGTTTTCGGCCCAACGACGACATAACCCGGTGCCGTATCGATGACACTGCTTGGCCGATACTCGCCACTCTCGAGGGCAGCGGCGACAACAAGTGGCTTGATACTCGATCCGGGTTCGAAGATATCGGTGATCGCGCGGTTGCGGTAACGCTCGGCGGTAAATTGCGACCGATCATTTGGGTTATAGGTTGGCTGGTTAACTATCGCGAGAACTTCGCCTGTCTGAATATCAAGCACGACGATCGAACCGGACTCCGCGCTGTGTGTCTGAATCGCGGCTTTCAATGTCCGGTACGCAACATACTGAATGCGCAGGTCAATGCTCGCACGCAGTTCCTTGCCATGGTGTGGCGGACGAATGCTTTCGACATTCTCTACAGAGCGCCCATGCCGGTCCTTCAGGACTCGCTTCGCGCCCATCTCACCAGCAAGCCAGTGATTGAATGCGAGCTCGAGACCTTCCTGACCATCATCATCGATATCCGTAAATCCGATCAGATGTCCTGCGACTTCGCCGGCCGGGTAGTAACGTCGATACTCACGCTGCACATTGATACCCGGTAACTTGAGTGCGAGTACTTCTTTTGCTTTTTCTGGACTCAGGCGGCGCTTAAGGTAGAGGAATTCCTTATCCATGCTGCGCGTAATGCGGCGAATGAGCTGTTGCGAATCAACACCGAGCACGCGCGCCAATTGCGGCACGTCGTCAACTGCGGGAGCCAGCTCTTTCGGGTTCGCCCAGATACTGTCGACTGGCGTACTGATTGCCAGGGGCTCGCCGTTACGATCGGTGATCGTGCCACGGTGTGCTGATATTTTTTCGACGCGCAGGTGTCGCGTATCTGCCTGCTTGTTGAGGAAGTCTTTGTTGAAAACCTGCAGGTGCACAGCGCGCGCTATCAGCGACGACGCTAAAAGGCCGAAGAAGACGGCTATCAGTGTCACTCTGCCGGTGAACCGTCTGGCCGTTTGTTGTTTTGTTTCGGCGCCGCGTTTCATTGGCGTTCAATAACGAAGATTTCCGACGAATCAGGCCGCACGAGTAACAGGTCGTCGGTTGCGACCTTCTCGATGCGGGCGTGTGTCGCCCACGTACTTTGTTCGATTTGTAGCTGCCCCCATTCGATATTCAGCCGATCCCGCTCATCTGTCAGCGACTCGAGCTCGACAAACAGCCTGCGCGATTCGTGCTTGGTATAGACGACCGCCAGCGCGCTCAGGACACAAACCAGTGCGAACACGCATACCAGAATCAGCGGCTGCCGTGATTGCGTAAGCTGCATCACACGCGCTCCGCTACACGTAAACGCGCACTGCGTGCACGCACGTTTTCCGAGATATCTTCAGCCGTCGCAACAATCGCTTTGCCAATGGTTTTGAGTTTCGGCCGAAACTCTATCGGCACGTTCGGCATACCTCGATATTGCTCGGCTTCGCGCGACGCGTCGCGAATGAAGCGCTTGACGATTCGATCTTCGAGCGAATGAAAGCTGATAACGCAAAGTCGACCGCCCGGTGTCAGCAAGTCAATCGACTGCTCCAATGCCATCTGCAATTGCTCGAGCTCCCGGTTGATAAATATGCGGATCGCCTGAAACGTCTTCGTTGCCGGGTGCTTCTTCTTGCCCTTGGTAACACGCGCTGCAGGCACCGCTTCTTCGACGATTGCTGCCAGCTCCGACGTCCTCAGGATTGGCGCGCTCTTACGTGCCGTTACGACAGCACGAGCAATGCGTGCCGCATAACGATCTTCACCGAACTTTTTGATAACTCGTCTCAAAGCGGCTTCTTCCACGGAATTGAGCCATTCGGCGGCCGAGACTCCGGAGTCCGGATCCATGCGCATGTCGAGCGGTCCGTCACGAAGAAAGCTAAATCCTCGTTCCGCTTCGTCCAGTTGCGGTGATGAGACACCGAGATCGAGGAGCAGACCGTCAACTTTTCCGGTGAGCTCCCTTTCGCCAATGCATGTCGATAGTTCTGCAATTTCGCCCCTTACCAATTCGAATCGTGGGTCTTGTTCTAGCGCTTCAGGTACCGATGCGATTGCTTGCGGATCACGGTCTATGGCTATCAGACGACCGTCTGCATTCAATCGCTCTAAAATGGCGCTGCTGTGTCCCCCGCGTCCGAACGTTCCGTCGACGTAGTTCCCGTCTTCTTTTATCTCCAGCCCTTCGAGGACTGGCCCCATCAGCACCGGCACATGCGCGTTGCTGCTCATCGGATAAACCGCAAGCTAGAACGAGATCGATTCGAGGTCGGCCGGCATTTCGCCGTCGTCTTCCTCGCTAAGCCATGCATCCCGTTTTTCGTTCCAGCTGTCTTCATCCCAAAGTTCAAACTTGTTGCCTTGCCCGATTAGCATTGCCTGCTTCTCCAGCCCAGCGAAATCTCTAAGCTCGCGTGACACGAGTACGCGCCCGCTTGCGTCCATATCGACCTCGGTCGCATAACCGACCATAATTCGCACGATGTTGCGTGCGACTTTGTTCATGCTGGGCAAGCGCACCAGTTTGCGTTCCAGCTCTTCCCAATCCGGTAATGGGTAAACGAGGAGGCAGTGATCCTTATCAACCGTCACAACGATTTCGCCGTTACAACGGGAGGCCAGCCGCTCCCGATACCGGGTCGGTATTGCCATACGCCCTTTGGCGTCAATCGTGACTTTGGTAGCCCCTCGAAACACAACGTTACGGACGGCCCCGGATCCGCTCTTCTGGCGCGAAACCTGGGCTGGGTGCCCATTTCCTCCCACTATTACCCACTTTTCGACACTATAGTGGCGGGCTATCCGAACGGTCAATACGACGTTGGCAATATGTGTTGTTGTACAGGGACTTAGGGGCTATCTGATGGCTCAAATCGGGCAAATTGTGGCAGCGCTCGCGCTAAAGAAATCATAGGCTTAGCGACTTAACTTCAAACCGACCTCAAATTCGGGTCGTTAAATAGAGACAGGCGTTAAAAAAAAGCGAATGCAACAGCATTTTTGCGCGGCCAGCGCATATTATCTCGCCGACCTTATAGAAAAGTCAACAAGTCATTGATTAGTAAGACTTTTATGAAAGGTGAGAAAGCAGGAGCTGGCAATAAGCCGGGTTCTGTCAACGACAATCATTCATCTGGGACAGCCGTCACCGGCTGCCTCTAGCAACCTACCCGGGAGTCCGCTCGGAACCGGCGGCGCGGACAAGCCGCATACTCCCCTATTTGGTCTTGCTCCAGGCGGGGTTTACCGTGCCGCGAACTGTTGCCAGTCGCGCGGTGCGCTCTTACCGCACCTTTTCACCCTTACCGGCCAGGCCGGCGGTATATTTTCTGTGGCACTTTCCATGGGCTCACGCCCCCCAGGTGTTACCTGGCGCCTTGTCCGAAGGAGCCCGGACTTTCCTCTGCAAGCTTTTGGCGTACAGCGACTGTCTGGCCAACTCCTGCTCTCTCGAGCGCGAATTCTACAGCAAAAAGAACACGGCAGGAGCGCCCCGTACTAATGGACCTGCTCACCAATCGATTGGCTGAGACGTGTTAGCAGGACGGCGCGAAGCTTAGTAGCATTTCATTGCAAAGCGGCTCGTCTGCAGGACGAGCTCAGGAGCCTTCCAGCTTGGCCAGCTCCAGCAGGCGCCGATACAAGACATTGCGCTTCTCACCGGTCGCCCGGGCAATAGCTTGGGCGACCTCTTTGTCGGGCAACTTGCCAGATAGTTCGACAAGCAGGGAATCAAGATCGAACGAGGACGCCTTCGTCTCCAATGAGCCGCCGACAATGATTACAAATTCGCCCTTCTTGATTATTGAACCATCAACAAGCCGAGCGTGTATCTCACCCAGCGTTCCGTGGACGCATTGCTCATGCATCTTCGTGAGTTCGCGACCGAGAAAAGCAATACGATCTGTTCCGAATATTCCAGAGAGTGCTGCAAGCGCTGCTTCGATTCGGTGCACAGACTCGTAAAAAACCATCGTCCGTACCTCGTCCCTGAGGCCAGTCAACATGTCGAAGCGGGCTTTCTTTTTCGCGGGCAGGAAGCCTTCAAAACAAAATCTGTCTGTAGCCAATCCGGCCACCGAAAGCGCGGCGGTCAATGCGCTGGCCCCGGGGATGGGCGAGACAGGCACGCCGCGTGCATGTGCAGCCCTGACGAGGCGGTAGCCTGGGTCACTCACCAGCGGAGTGCCCGCATCGCTTACCAGTGCGACGGACTGACCCGCAAGAACCATGTCGATAACCTTGTCAGCCAGCTCTGCCTCATTGTGATCGTGCAACGCCAAAAGCCGCGTTTTAACCCCGAAATGCGATAGTAATCGACCCGTGTGCCGAGTATCCTCGGCTGCAATGAGATCCACTTCGGCGAGCGTCTGGCGTGCTCGCGGTGTCAGATCCTCGAGATTGCCAATTGGCGTCGCCACAACAAATAATGTACCGCTCTTTGAGCTCATTTGACCCTTTAGTAGTGCATAGACCTATGACAAAAGATTCGAGACACCCTGCCCACAAGAGAAATTCGTTTGCCGGCATTGTCACATTACTTTGCCTGTCATTGATACTTGGCGCTTGCGAGACTACCGGCATCGGAACCTGGGGTAGCGCGCCAGGCGAAGGTCGCGCCGCAAGACTCGCAACAAAAGGTCAGCACGCCGAAGCAGCCCGAATCTATGTCGGGCTTGCATCGGAGGCGATCGGCAGTGAGAAGGACCGGCTGACATTACTGGCTGTCGAACAATGGCTGGATGCCGGCGAAGCGGCTCGCGCCCGAAATACATTTCGTGAGATCCCGGCACAAAGCGTGGCCAGCCTTCGCTGGTTGTGGAACACCAACGCGGCCGCATTAATGTTGTATGCCGGCCAACCGGACGATGCACTATCGATCCTGCAGCCGATGAGCCGCGAGTCTCTTACGCAAAATCGCCGCCTGCGCGTCGAGGCGCTGCGTGCCGATGCCTGGATTCAGAAACGAGATCCGGCGCGCGCTGTCGAGCTAATGACACAGCGTGAGTCCTGGCTAACGGACAGACGCAGCATCGAGCAAAATCGATTGCGACTCTGGCAGGGTTTGCTGGTCAGTGAACCACAAGTGCTGCGAGCAGCCGCCGACCTCACGCTGGACGACGAGGTAAAAGGTTGGCTGAGCCTCGGCTCTCTTGCAGCGTCGACGGGACAACAGGGCATCGGCTGGGCCAATGGTGCCGTGCACTGGCGCGAATCTCATCCGGGTCATCCCGCGATGATGATTATCGACCGCATGCAATTACCCGACAATCTGATTCTCGACTACCCGCGTCAGATAGCGTTACTGCTGCCGCTCTCCGGTCGCGCCGCCCCAGCAGGCAAAGCGATTCAGAATGGTTTCATGGGTGCGTATTTTGCGACCGTAGCCGGCCTTGATGAGCCGCAGACAATTCGTATCTATGACGTTGGCAAAGAGGGTGGCGCAAGTGCTGCTTATGCGACGGCGGTTGCCGATGGCGCTGAATTTGTTATCGGTCCGCTGCTAAAGGACAACGTCGTCGCGCTGGCCAATGACATCCTCGTGCCGGTGCCGGTATTGACGCTGAATTACTTGCCCGAAAACACACTCGCGCCACCAGGCTTGTTCCAGTTTGCACTGGCCCCTGAAGACGAAGCCCGCTCCGCGGCAGTGCGCGCACTTTCTGATGGCCATACCAGGGCCGTTGCACTTGTGCCCAACAACGATTGGGGCCGGCGTCTACTAACGAGTTTCTCAACCGAGTTCGAAGCGCTCGGCGGCACCTTGCTCGACTATCGCAGCTACACACCGGGGACCCCGGATTTCTCCAACACGATTGAAGACCTCATGGCCTTGTCGGGGAGCGTCCGCAGGTATCAACGTTTGCGAGCCAATATCGGTGGACCTTTGCAGTTCGATCCACGACGTCGTCAGGACAGTGAATTCATTTTCCTGGCCGCTGACGCGCCCGCAGGCCGCTTGCTGAAATCGCAACTCAAATTCCACTATTCCGGCGATCTGCCGGTGTATTCAACGTCGTCGATCAACGCAATGGATGGCCGCTCAAATTCCGACCTCAACGGCATCATGTTTGCGGATACACCGTGGATTGTTGCGCCGCAGGGCTGGATTGAGCATTTGCCCTCACTGTATGGCAAGTACTGGCCTGAAGAGCGCCGCCTTGGACGCCTGCACGCTATGGGTTACGACGCCTATCAGCTCATAGCGTCGCTGCACACAGCTCACTCCGGCCCGATGGTGGAGGTGGACGGCGCGACGGGCAAGCTGCACGTCGATGCCGATGGCCGAGTTCGACGTGAACTCGCCTGGGCACAGTTCCAGCGTGGCGAGCCGGTCGCGTTACCTGAAATAGACAATGTGGGTGGCCCGATTCAGGACATCAGCAATGACCCCGAACCACTGTTGCCAGATGCAGTAGATGATGCGGCGTGGTTCGAAGAAACACGCGAACTGTAGGCCTGGATGCCGAGCGACTCGCTCTTGACACGCTGAGACGCCAAGGCCTTGTCCCGGTTAGCCAAAATTTCCGTTGCCGCCTCGGCGAAATAGACCTCATCATGCTGGACGACGCGTGCCTTGTTTTCGTTGAGGTTCGTTATCGCGCGAGCAACCGCGTAGCGTCAGCGAGACAAACTGTCGATATTCACAAGCAACGCAAGATCATTCGATCCGCGGCGTTGTTTGTCGCCAAGAGATCGCGATTTGCGCGCAGCACCATGCGATTCGACGTCGTCGCAATCGACGACCATGAACACAATGGTCAAACACTGGAATGGATCAAGGACGCGTTCCGTCCGGGTGATTCAAGCTTGTAGGTCTACTTGACGACCTTCAAGTGAGGCCGTGAACGCGACGATTCGACGTCGTCGTTGGTCTGAGAGCGTTCCGCATTCTCCGCATCGTGTGAAAAGATCATGCCCTGCCCTGTTTCCCGCGCGTAAATGCCAAGTACCGATTTCATCGGCACCCAAACATCGAATGGCACGCCCGAAAACCGCGCGCGAAAACTGACGGCATCATTGGTCAGTTTTAGATTATGTGCAGCCGTTTCGCTGATGTTAAGAATGATCTTGCTGTCTTTGACATGCTCACGCGGAACGAAAACGCCATCAACCGAGGCGTCGACGACAATGTGCGGCGTATGCCCGTTATCGCCCATCCACTCATGCATGGCACGGATCAGGTACGGTCTTTTTGAACGGCTTGGGTTACTCAACTTATTCAACGCTTGATATCGTTTTCACCACCCCAAGCTTACCATTAGTTCTCGGGTATCGTTACGATGGTGACATAACGTAATGCAGGAGCCCTGCCGCCAGGGTCCTGTCCAGATAGTCGGCACGCCTCTACAGGCGCATTTCCTGTTCAAGCTCCGTCAGGCTTTGTTGGAACGAACGACGCGCGAAAACGCGTTTCATGTACTCCTCGATTGGCTCGGCCTGGCTACCGAGGTCAATACCGTAGACTGGCAAACGCCAGAGGATCGGCGCGATACTCGCATCGACCAGCGAAAATTCTTCGCTCAGGAAATACGGTCGTGCCCCGAACAGCTCTGTGCTCTGCAAAATGCTCTCTCTGAGAAGCTTGCGCGACTTGCTGCTAAATCTGCCATCGCCGCTGGCTTCCGCTTCTTCGGCAAGCGAATACCAGTCGGTTTCGATACGGAACAACGCCAGGCGGAATTGCGCACGCATGACCGGATCTACCGGCATCAGCGGAGGATGCGGGAAGCGCTCGTCCAGGTATTCGATAATGACACGCGAGTCGTACAGCGTAAGGTCGCGGTCGACCAGGGTCGGAACCGTGTGATACGGATTAAGATCCATCAGGTCCTCGGGTAGATCGTTACCCAGGACATTGGCGATCTCGATATTTATGTTCTTCTCGGCGAGTACCAGCCTCGTCCGATGACTATGTATGTCAGTCGGCCTGGAAAACAGGGTCATTACTGAGCGTCTGTTGGCGATCACTGCCATTATTTAACATCCTTCCAAATTTGTTTTTTCAACATCCGCGCGATGATCAGGAAAACCAACAAGTAGATCAGCACCCAGGTTCCGAGCTTGCGTCGCTCGGCACGTATCGGCTCAGCGATGTAAGCAAGAAAATTAACGGTGTCGCGAACAAAGCTTTCGTATTCCTCGACATCGAGCTTACCGCTGGAAACCAGCTCAAACTTTTCGAATTCGTGAGTCGTTGTTGTCGACCCGTCATTATTGGTCTCCACGTGCTCCGAAAAATGCGCTTTCTGGTAACCCTGCAACTCCCAAAGTACATGCGGCATGCTAGTACCTGCGAGCACCGTATTATCAACACCAGTCGGACTATCGGGATCCAGATAGAACCCCTTCAGGAAGTTGTAGATGTAGTCCGCGCCCTTCGCTCGGGCCATCAGCGACATGTCCGGCGGAGCTGTTCCGTACCAGCGTGAGGCATCGCTTGCCGGCATCGACGACTGAATAGTCTCAAACGTCTTTTCGGCATTGAACATCAGGTTGTCCACGAGTTCTTCCTCAGACAGCCCTAGATACTTGCCGATGGTATTGAAGCGCACGTAGCGAGCAGAGTGGCAGCCGGAACAGTAATTCATGAAATTTGCGGCGCCGCGTTGCAGCGACGCGATATTGCCCGGGTCAATGTGTGCTTTTTCCAGCGCAGCACCAGAGGAAGCATGAGACTGGGCCGTAGCAAGAATTGCGGCAAACACCACGAGCTTGCCGAGTGCCCTTAGCTTATCCATGGTAGACCACCCTTTCCGGCACAGGCTTCGTCTTATCGATTGTCGTGTAGTACGGCATCAAAAGGAAGAACGCGAAGTAAAGGACTGAAAAGATCCTTGCAGCAAGCACGTAGATCGGTTCCGCCGGTTGAGTGCCGAGCCATCCGAGTATGAGGAATGTCACAACGAATGTCCCCAGCGCAGACTTGTAAATCCAGCCGCGATAGCGAATAGATTTCACTCGTGCCCGATCAAGCCACGGCAGGAACAAAGGCAACAACACGGATATGCCGAACAAAATGAAACCCCAGAGCTTGTCCGGTACGGCGCGCAAGATTGCGTAAAACGGCGTGAAGTACCAAACCGGCGCAATGTGTTCCGGCGTTGCCGTCAAATTGGCGGGCTCAAAGTTCGCGTGCTCAAGGAAGTAACCGCCCATATCCGGGGCGAAGAACACCACCGCGGAAAACAACATCAGGAAAACAATGATCCCTACGAGGTCTTTGCTGGTGTGATACGGATGAAAAGCGATGCCATCCAGTGGAACGCCATCAGCGCCTTTCTGCTCCTTGATCTCAATGCCATCGGGGTTAAGCGATCCGACTTGGTGTAACGCAACGATGTGGACAAAAATCAAGCCAATCAATAACAGCGGCAACACGATGACGTGCAACGCAAAGAAGCGATTCAGTGTGATATCCGATATCGAGTAGTCACCGCGGATAATTTCAACGAGACCCTCCCCTATACCTGGAATGGCACCAAACAAAGAGATGATGACCTGAGCGCCCCAATAAGACATCTGCCCCCAGGGCAGCAGGTAGCCTGCGAAGCCTTCGGCCATGAGCACCAGGAAGATCAGCATACCTATTATCCAGATGAGCTCGCGAGGTTTCTTATAGGAGCCATACAACATCGCACGAAACATGTGCAGGTAGACGACAATGAAAAAGAACGACGCGCCGGTCGAATGCATGTAGCGAATAAGCCAGCCCCACTCGACATCACGCATGATGTACTCAACTGACGCGAATGCTTCTGCAGCCGCGGGTTTGTAGTTCATCGTCAGGAATACACCGGTGACGAGCTGAATAACCAACACCGTCATCGCCAAAACGCCAAATATGTACCACCAGTTGAAGTTCTTCGATGCGTAGTACTCAGTTACGTGGTACTTCATCGTCTCCGTAAATGGGAAACGATCGTCAATCCACTTTATGAAGCCGCCTTTCGGTTTTCCGACTTCTGCCTCGATTCTCGCCATTACGCTGCTCCCGTGTCCTGACCGAGCAAGATGAGGTCATCCCTCACAAATCGGTGCGGTGGAACCCGCAGGTTTGTCGGCGCCGGAACACCTTTAAAAACTCGGCCGGCCAAATCGAATTTGGAGCCGTGACAGGGGCAGAAAAAGCCGCCGCCCCAATTCTCGTTCGGGCGAACCTCAAAGTCCTCAATTGGCGCACAGCCAAGATGCGTGCACGAACCCTCGATCACGAGAAACTCGGGTTTGACTGAACGGTACTCGTTCGTCGAATAAACCGGCTGCTGTTCAACAACCTCTGAATTCGGATCTCTGAGTTGATCCAGACCCTCATTCAGGCGGCCAAGCATCTCTTCTGTGCGGCGCAGAACGAAAACTAACTTGCCACGCCAAAGGACCCGAACCATTTCCCCGGGCTGCATTGAACCGATGGGTACTTCTACCGGTGCTCCCAAAGCCTGCGCTCTCGCACTCGGCTTCAAGGATGACAGGAACGGCACTGCCACCATTCCAGCTCCGACAGCACCAGTAACGGCGGTTGCAACGGTAAGAAAGTGACGTCTGTTTCGATCTATGCGATCAACGTCGTCTTCACTCATCAGGCACTCCCATACGCCCGGCTGAAACAGAATTGTTGGGGGTGTTCTATTGTCAGCGCGTTTCTTGTTTTAGGTCGCTACAGTCAAGTAGACAATCGATTGGTAGATACTGGTAAATTTGCAGCAGACTTGGTTTGCCGTCAGGATAAACAACTGGCCCGAGCCGTGGTGCATCAACCGTCGCGCATTATACACGTGCCTTGTCGAATTTGGCTAGATGTGTGGGTTTAGGCTACTGATTATTAAGGAAATTCTCTTTGTCTGGACTAAAATCAGCGCTGTTGTTTGTCCTGCAATCTATCGTTGCCGGCCTTGCTGTTGCTTTTGTCGTGGTTTTGGTCCGGCCCGACTTGCTGCCCGCGCTGGCGGTCTCCGGCGCTAACGCTCCGG
>JAOTUU010000338.1 GCA_029863705.1 Gammaproteobacteria bacterium | reverse complement strand
CCGGGTTGTCGCAACGCTAGGAGAGTCCAAGTCCACATGCCGCCCACTAAGCGTGCTCCTGTCGCCAATCGTCTGCTTGCGGCCTTGCCGCGCAAGGAGCGTCAGCGATTTCTGGCGGGCTGCGAGCCGGTTGAGTTAGTGCTTGCCGAGGTCCTCGCCGAACCAGGCGAGCGTATTCGCCAAGTATACTTTCCCACGGAAAGTTTCATCTCCCTGACAACACCGAGCGATGGTCACCCCAACCTGGAGGTGGGGTTTATTGGCCACGAAGGCATGCTCGGCATCTCCCTGATCCTCGGGGTGGAAATATCGCCGCTGCGCGCCCTGGTGCAGGGCGCAGGCCCGGCGCTGCGCATGGACACTGTGCCGTTCTGCCGAGAATTCGGACTGAGCGCCACGCTGCAAGGCGTGCTGAACCGCTACCTCCATGTGGTGATGCGCCAACTTGCGCAAACAGCGGCCTGCACTCGTTTCCATGTCGTGGAGGCGCGCCTCGCCCGTTGGCTGCTGATGACGCAGGACCGGGCGCACTCGGATCAGTTTCATGTTACGCATGAGGTCCTCGCCTGCATGCTGGGCGTGCGCCGCGTCGGCGTCACCAGGGCCGCCACGTCGCTGCAGGATCGCAAACTGATCAGCTACCGGCGCGGGGATATAACGATTCTCGACCGCCGCGGCCTGGAAACCGCTTCCTGCGGTTGTTACGAGGCCGACAAAACGACCTACGCCCGGATGATGGGTAGCCGCTTATCGACGAAGACTAGCCCGGCTTTCGCAACTCTTGTTCATTTTGGCGAAGTTTGAAAAATCTTTGACGACCAAGTGACTGATTTGTCTGTGGGCGGATTAGCCATGCAGGCTGAAATCCGCCTGTAGTGCCGACCTACTCTATTGAACGGATTGCATTTCCCGGCAAACTGTCGGCATGTTTTTACGCGCCAAGCGCCGTTTCAAAGATGGCAAAGAACACCGGTACTGGAGCATTGTCGAGAACCGACGCTGCCGCGGTAATCGTGTGGTGCAACGCCAGGTGCTCTATCTTGGTGAGATTAATGATCAACAACATGCGGCCTGGTGCCGAACCATTGATGTGGTTCAAGAGGATGCGCGCAAAGCGCGGCAGATTGCCATTTTTCCGGAAGACCGCCCGGCCCCGGAGCTGGACTGTGAAGTGGTGCAGGTCAGGCTCAACGCGTTGCAGCTGCAACGTCCGCGACAATGGGGTGCCTGCTGGTTGGCGTTGGAGTTGTGGGCGCAACTGCGGCTGGATGATTTCTGGTCGCAACACCTGAAACCCAGTCGGCAGGGGACGCGCTGGTTGCAGGTATTAAAGACGTTGGTGTGTTATCGCTTGATTGATCCGGGCAGTGAGTGGCGGCTGCATCGGCAATGGTTCGAGCAAAGTGCGATGGCGGATCTTTTGGGTGAAGATTTTGCCCTGGTACAAAAAGACAAGTTGTACCGTTGCCTGGATCGGTTGTTGCCTCACAAACAGGCCTTTTTCTCGTACCTGAAACAACGCTGGCAAACGCTGTTCAATCCACGCTTTGATATCTTGCTGTATGACTTGACCAGTACTTATTTTGAGTCGGACCCACCAGGGACAGGAAAACGTCGATACGGCTACAGCCGTGATAAACGGCCGGATTGTGTGCAAGTGGTGATTGCATTGATTGTGACGCCAGAGGGTTTTCCCTTGGCCTATGAGGTGCTGCCGGGCAACACCAGTGATAAAACCACACTGGCGGATTTTCTCAAAAAGATCGAAGCGCAATACGGAAAAAGCCAACGCGTGTGGGTGATGGACCGGGGTATCCCGACCGAAGCGACGCTGGCACAAATGCGCCACAGCGAGACCCCGGTTTATTATCTTGTCGGCACCCCTCGGGGTCGCCTGACCAAGCTGGAGAAAGCGTTTGTCGGCAAACCCTGGGAGCAGGCCCGGGAGTCGGTGGAAGTCAAGCTGCTCGAGCAATCCGATGAGCTGTATATTCTGGCCAGAAGTACCGGACGGATGCATAAAGAAAGAGCGATGCGAAGCCGCAAGCTCAAACGACTCTGGAAAAGACTACATGCACTGCAGCGTCAAAAACTGAACCGTGATCAGTTGTTGATCAAACTGGGAGCCGCCAAAAAAGAGGCCGGTAAAACCTACGCGCTGGTCAACATCTCATTGCCGAAGGACAACGAGGACTTACAGGTCAATAGCTTTGGTTTCTCACTACGCAAAGATAAACTGCGGCAACTACGCCGTCGTGAAGGGCGCTATCTTTTGCGTTCCAACCTCACCCAAAGCGATCCCGCGACACTCTGGGAATATTACATCCAGCTGACCGAAATCGAACAGGCGTTCAAAGAGCTCAAGAGTGACCTGGCGATTCGGCCGATTTACCACCAACTGGATCACCGTATTGAAGCGCACATCTTTGTCGCCTTCATCGCCTACTGCCTGCAGGTGACGCTGAAACAACGATCCCGTTCCCTGGCGCCAGGCCTGACACCCCGTGCTGTGCTGGAGAAGTTCGCCGCTGTGCAGATGGTCGATGTGCATCTGCCAACCACCGATGGACGCCACCTGATTCTGTCCCGCTATACGCAACCGGAGAAAGACTTACAACTGTTGCTTTCGCAGCTGAAATTGGTTTTGCCTGAGCAACTGCCACCCAAGATCAAACGCGCTCAAAAAACGCCGATGTAGTGCCGACCTTTGCAAGCCAGATTCAATAAAATCAAGGCCTTAAGATAATTCTACCCCGCGAGTTGCGAAAGACGGGCTAGACGTTTTCTAACGAACCTCGGGCGCCATTAGCCGATGGCTTACCCCTAATCAGGCAAATGTAGTTCGTCGGCAGGAAGGGTGCGGGCGGTTCGCTGCCCGAGCGTCGCCATGGGCGCGCCATCAGACTCAGCTCGGCGCCGGGGTTCGAAGTCAGCGCAGACAAGTGATAAGAGAGTACGGGAGTCTTCGCGGGAAATGTTCGCGTTCTGATCTCGGGTCAGGGTAGGGCGTAAACAGACGGCACAAGATATTAGGTGGCTGAGCTGACGAGGGGATTATTAAGAACGGATCAAACCGCGAGCATGTCGGGAAGCAGGCGGTGAAACTCTTTTCTGACAACGTCGTAGCACTCGC
>JAOTUU010000337.1 GCA_029863705.1 Gammaproteobacteria bacterium | reverse complement strand
CTGCAAACGTATCGCCGACATGAGGCCCTCGTGGGAAAGGGCGGAGCGTATTATTTGATCCTTACCTTATTGCTCAAGGGCGAGCCGGAGCGAGCGCTCGAAGAACTCGACTCAATACCGAAAGATTCGCAGGACAATCCGCAGGTGCTGGCCGCCAGGGCGATGATCCTGCACGACCTGGGGCGGCACGAGGAGTCGGAGGCGGCGCTTCGGAAAATTGCCGGGCAGCTAAATGAAAATGCGCGCGACGAGCCGTATCTCGTCGCACAAGCCAATGCCTGGATCGGCGAGATCGACGCCGCCTTCCTTTGGCTGGAGAAGGCCTACGCCCTGGACGAGCGATACGACATACAGGGACATTGGTTCCAGCGGACCATGTTTCTGCCGATCTGGCGGAACCTGCACGACGATCCGCGCTGGAATGAGTTGCGGGAGCGCATGAACTTTTCGCAGTCGCGTCTCGACCGCCTCGAGTTCACGATCCCGCCCTGGATCAGTGCGTCTGTCGAGTAATCTGACTGGCAACTGGCCGGTTCGCGAAATGACCGAAACGAACGTCTCAGAAGACCGAAAACTGGCGTCGCCAAAGAAGGACGCTGCCTATTCGCTCACTGCGCTGCTGTATCTGAAACAGCCTGGGTAATTGCGGGAGTTTTGCGTGAGTCAGCTGTTCATCGTTATGCACCGTGACGAAACGTAAGCAATGAACGCCCCGGTAACTGGTTGATAAATATAAATCGAATCAGGCACCTAAATTTCTGAAAATCCGCGTGTCGGCAGTTCAGCCGAGCCGCGCAGCGGCGACAGACGCACGCAGTGCGCCCGAAGGGCGAGCGAAGCGAGTCCATTCTGCCCCTGGTCACCATTCAATTCCGGTGCAGAGCAGCCCTGAGTATAGTGTCGCAATGAAACTATCCCGGTCTGTCAACAAAGCGCCACTGCCCGACGGAGCTTTGTTGCAGGAATTCGTCGATCTTGGCGAGTACACGGATTGCTTCGTAGTGCATGTTGGAAATGACGTCACTTTTCCGGAATATGTCGAGTCGTTCTATACGACAAGCCTGTTCAAGGCGGAGCGCCTGGTATTGAAGTGGCTGATTTCGCGGCCGTCGACGGACGAAGAGGCGAGACAGGTCTCACGCAATGAGATTCACGCGTTTGCTGCCTGGAAAGTGCACAGTCGCAGCGATAATCAGCTGGTGATGATAGATTTTCGGCAGCAGACCTGCTCGTGGTTCATGCTGGTGCCACAAGAGAACGGAAGCCGGCTGTATTTCGGGTCCGCCGTCATGCGCAATCAGGAAACATCATCGGGTAGGAAAATGAAATGGACGTACCGATGCCTGCTGGGTTTTCATCGGCTGTATTCGCGCGCCCTGCTGCACGCTGCTGCCCGGCGATTAGGAGGATGATGCTGTCTTCTGTCGGCGAATAAGCGCGAATAAGGAATAAGGGGTCGAACCGAATTAATCGACACTCCAAAAAGCGGTTCGACCCCTTTTTCTAGATGCTATGTGACGCTCTCGTTGTCAATTCGCTGCGTGAGATTTGCGTGAGTCAGCTGTGCATCGTTATGCACAGTCATGCACTCGGAGCAACGGACGTCCCGGTAACTGGTTGATAAATAGAATCAGTAAGATGCTGGGGACAGTCCCCCAGGGACTGTCCCCGTTCCTCCTCGTTCTGAAAATCCGCGTGTCGGCAGTTCAACCGAGCCGCGCAGCGGCGACAGACGCACGAAGTGCGCCCGGAGGGTGAGCGAAGCGAGTCCATTCCGCCCCTGGCCACCACTGTTCCGGCGGATTAGCGGCATCGATATCAGCCCCGATGCGCTGATTCGATTCCAGCCCAAGAATTGGGGTATGGCGTATGACCGCTTCCGCCTACAAGCAGAGAGTCGTCACTTTGTCACTGAGCACTCGCGGCGTGAAAGGCGAGAGCAAGGCCAACTAACAACGCCATCTGGAAAACCAGTACGGCCCACGCATGTAACGCTGGCAAGAATCCCGATGCCATTCCGAGGACCTCCGCGAACATGAGGCCTGCCACCACTAGCATCGTTAATGGCGCCACCGCGCGACGATCGATTGGTTTGGCCGCCGCCCAAATCAACAATGCGGTCCACCCAACCATGAGCGCTGCACCGAAGGTCATCGCGAATCGGTAACCCGGGTCAAGCACAGGCTCGTCGAAACCCAAAGCCAATGCCTCTAAACTCGGCGCGAGCATGACTATTGCCACCAGTCCATCGAGAACGGCGCCGATGATGAACATCTTCTTGGTCCAGCTACCTCTTACCACGGGTCACCTCCATGCCGGGTGTTTGGAATGCCCTCGCCGCGATCATTCATCAGGCTTTTGGTGAGTGCTCAACGAGAAGACCACTGCGACTTGGCTTAGTGAGACCAGCAATATGAGCCCGAGCAAGCCGATGGAAATTGGCGCACGAAACTCGTTGTGGCCTAGCAACAAGAAGATCGTGTGAATGGAAAACGCGAAGATGCCTGCTGCGGCCAGTGCGAACGAGAACCATCGCGCACTCGGCGCCCAGACAACAACCCTTGAGAAACCAAATATCACGATCCAGAGCAACACGAAATTGACTATCAAAAAGAGCGTGATACCGCCCGGCAATCGAAAGAGCTGCCACTCTTGCCAATAGGCCGAGTCGATCTCGTGGGTTGCCAGTAAAGCGGTATTCAGCAAATACAGTTGGGATGCCCGTTTGGTTGACGTTTTAATGTGCATTGAATTTGCCTATCGGCGAGCGCTGTCGAAGATCGGCGTCCAGGTATCCATCGAAGGGCCCATGCCGCTCTCGCGCACGACCACTGGACTGCCTTGTCCCGCGGCAGCGAAAGCAGATTTGCCATCCTCAATCGGAACCGTCTGAACACCCGGCAGCGTGGCGCACGCGCTGATGCCGCCCATAAGGACCAGGATCACGCAGAATCGACGTGCTTCGTCTCTCAAACGTACTCGCCCGACCAGGGTGGTCACCTTCATCGCTCGACTCCACGGACGACATGATCCAAGCAGTTGCGGATTCCTCTGGCAATCCGCACTTGCCGCAGACGACCGCCGAGCGGCTGCGGGGGGCTAGGTAAAAGTGCGGATCCCCCCTAGGTCGAAACG
>JAOTUU010000336.1 GCA_029863705.1 Gammaproteobacteria bacterium | reverse complement strand
ACACGACGAAAACTACATCGACCCGAACATCGATGCCGTTACGTTCCTGGAAAGAGCCCAGGGGAACCTCTCACAGCTGAGTGGCATGGAACTCGCCGGCGAGCGCGTAACTGCGATCAAGTGCTACCTGACCGGGGAGAATATGGGCGGTGGACAGTTCAACATTCGTCGGCTGACGATCAAAGACAAGCACGGGCTTTCGCGCGTCGCTTTCAACGCCAAAGTGAATATCTACCGCGAAACCGCGCAACCAATACTGCTCGGCATCCAGGACAGAAAGCTCCCGACGATCGGTACTGTCTAGAGAAACCAGCGGAGCGACATTCTATGCAAAGACCACTGTCGGACTGGGGCGGTAATCTTGCCGCTTTTGTACTCGTCGTCGTATTCAACGTACTGGCCAATGCCCTCCCCATTAACGGCCAGACGATGCCCGAGATCTCAGCCAATTATCCGTCACTGTTCACACCGGCCGGATTTACGTTTTCGATCTGGGGCGTGATTTACCTGGCCCTGCTCCTGTTTGTTGTCTACCAGGCACTCCCATCGCAGCGAAACAACGAGACCATTGCCGGCATTAGCCGGCTGTTCCAGGTCAACTGTATGGCGAATGCCAGCTGGATCGTTGTCTGGCACTACGACCTGCTGACTGTTTCTGTGCTCATCATGCTGGTCCTGCTGGTCACTTTAATATTGATCTACCGCGCGTTGCTGGACGCCATCAAACACGCCTCGCTAACACAGCGTCTGCTCCTGCATGTCCCTTTCAGTCTGTATACGGGCTGGATCGTGGTCGCAACGATTGCGAATATCAGCATCGTGCAGACAGGCAACGACTGGGACAACCTCGGGCTCACTGCCGTAAGCTGGACGTTGCTGAAACTGGCGCTTGCCGGGGCGATCGGGGCCGCCGTCGTTCTTCGGTATCGCGATGTGGTATTCGTCCTGGTAGTTGCCTGGGCGGCGTACGGAATTTCCGTAATGCAGTCCGCAACTCCCGCGGTTTCCGGCGGGGCAATGACCTTGTCATTATTGGCGCTGTTACTTGCAATGAACGAAGCCGTGGCGCGGCTGCGCCGCCTCGCATGAAACCTTGGAGAGAAGCACATGGCAAATGAGGGCTATCACGAACCCGTTGAGGAACTCTCGGTGCAGACAAGAGATATGCATCGGGCAATCACCTCACTGATGGAGGAACTCGAAGCCGTCGACTGGTATAACCAGCGGGTCGACGCCTGTCACGACAAAGATCTGAAGGCCATCCTTGCGCACAATCGCGACGAAGAAAAGGAACATGCGGCGATGGTCCTTGAATGGATTCGACGTAAGGACACCACGTTCGAAAAAGAATTGAGAGATTTCCTCTTCACCGACAAACCGATCGCTCACGAGTAGGGAAAAAGCTGGCTGGCGAGAAGATAAACGTCGCTTCGCGACGTTTGTCGGCCGGCGCTGCCGGCCTCGGTTCGAACTTCTTTTCAGTTCGATCTTCCTCCCAATACGAAAAACGGCCACTCACTAAAAGTGAGAGTGGCCGTTTTTTCTAAATTGGTCGGGGCGAGAAGATTCGAACTTCCGACCCCCACAACCCCATTGTGGTGCGCTACCAGGCTGCGCTACGCCCCGACCGTTGATTCGCGCCCGTGGGGCGCTCCTACAGGGCAGCATATTACGTGCCACGGCTGCAGGAGGGAAGATAAGAATTCAGCGACGCAGCAACTTAAGAACTTGTTCAAGTTCTACGCGTATCTGCTTGATAATCTGCTGACTTTGCGACACGTCGGTCTTGGCATCATCGCCCGTCAGGCGCTGGCGGGCACCGCCAATAGTGAAACCCTCGTCGTACAACAGGCTCCTGATCTGACGAATGATCAGGACATCCTGCCGCTGATAGTAGCGACGGTTGCCGCGACGTTTGACGGGCTTCAGTTGTGGGAACTCCTGTTCCCAATACCTGAGTACGTGCGGCTTAACAGCGCACAGATCGCTTACTTCACCTATCGTAAAGTAGCGCTTACCAGGAATTGGAGGGAGTTCGTCGTTATTCCCCGGTTCCAGCATATGCTTCCACTCGGGCCTTTAGTTTTTGTCCTGGCCGGAAGGTCACCACGCGCCTAGCGCTAATTGGAATTTCCTGTCCGGTTTTCGGGTTTCTGCCAGGACGTTCTTTTTTATCCCGAAGATCAAAGTTTCCAAATCCGGAAAGTTTGACCTGCTCCCCAACTGCAAGTGACGCACGCAGTTCCTCAAAATACATATCGACAAGTTCACGCGCTTCCCGTTTGTTGAGACCCAGCTCATTGAACAACGACTCGGCCATTTCTGCTTTTGTCAGCGCCATCGGGATTAGTCTCTCAGTTCTGCGGCGAATTTGTCTTTTAATTTGCTTATTGTCGCAGCCATCACGACGTCCGCATCATCGTCAGTAAGGGTGCGCGATGTTTCCTGTAAAATCAAGCCTATTGCGATGCTTTTTCGACCTGCTTCTATGCCTGCGCCCGTATATATGTCAAAAATCCTGACATCTTGAATCAGCTCCGGTGCGCTGGATGCGACCGTTTCAACCAGATCGTTGGCCGACACAGTATCGTCAACAATCACCGCAATGTCCCGGCGTATAGCCGGGAATTTCGATATCGACGATGCAATCGGCGCATGTGCCGCCAGCGCTTTCGACGCGTCCAGCTCAAATAAATAGACGGGACGCTTGAGATCGTAACGTTTCGCAAGGGCCGGATGCAGCTTGCCCAGCACGCCGATAATTTCACCGTTTCGTATTATGTCTGTCACCTGCCCGGATTGCAGCGCTGCATGCGTTGCGGGAACAAACTTGAGATCGTCGGCATCAGCCGCAAGCAACAGGACAGCCTCGACGTCGGCCTTCACGTTAAAGAAATCCGCGTTCTCTCCTTTGTCACCCCACTGCTCCGGCACGACGGGGCCACTGACAAGTCCGGCGATACGCACGACTTCAGTGTGCGCATCCAAACTGCCGTGGAAGGATTTGCTTGCCTCAAATATGCGTACGCGGTCCTGCTGGCGCGCCATATTCGCCGCCGCCGCCGCGACCATGCCGGGCCACAGCGACGCGCGCATGACCGACATGTCGGATGAAATGGGATTGCTCAACACCAACGCGGACTCG
>JAOTUU010000335.1 GCA_029863705.1 Gammaproteobacteria bacterium | reverse complement strand
CGGTTATATCGGTCCGCCCAGCGCGCGATCGGAATTCCACACACGACGTAGAAGACCGCGAATGAAAACCCGGATAACAAGCCGAGCTGCTTATCACTGAGTCCGAGCTCCGCTTTGATTGATTCCTGCAGAATCACCAGAATCTGCCGATCGATGAAATTGAAAATGTATACGACCATCAGTAGCAGCAGCACGAAATTGCGATAGCGCTTGGAAGTCTGCACGGTATTCCCTTTAGTGATGGTCGTCGGCAATCGCCGTACTATACGCAGATGCGGCCGACAGTGATTGAGCCAAAAGTTGTCGGCTTCAGGTATTCATTGCTCTTGCCAACTTTTTTTTCGCGGCAGCGAGCACACTTTTTGATACGTCACCAGCCTTTTCCAGTTTCCGATATTCGCTCAGGGCCGCCGCCACATCGGTGCCCTGCAGCCATTCGACAATTGTTGCAACGCGCTTCCCGTTATCACTGACAATGGCCTTGTCATCACCGTCGAGAATCGTGATTCGGTGTTTGCAAAAGTTTCCGAACTGGCCGGCCGGACAGGTGCATAGCGCCGTCAGGCTGTCACCGTCTTTGATAAACGTGACCTCGTAAGGATCCACTGCCGAACCTTTAACCAGGAAAGAGAGTTCGTTCATTACCTGATGCGCTCACGTGCCCAGGCGATGCTCCGCCAGGCCTGCAGCGTCGCTGCCAGGTACCAGAGACCAACAAAAGGGCCCACGTCTATCGAACCAGCCTCAGCGGGCGGTGTCGGAAACGTATAGAAATTGAGCACGAGCACCAGGGAGCCGAGTGCGAGGCCAGGAAGAGCGAACGCCCAGCCAAAGCGGGGATGGCCAATCGTGGCTATGCCAAAAAGAATCGTGCCAAGTCCGATGTAAACATCCCACGCGACGTCAAGGCCGAGCCAGACAGCAACCAGGTGTGCCGACGGCACGGCCTCGGCTATCCCGTAGCGCACAGCCAATTGAACCAGCAACATCGTTGTAATCAAGGCACCTGCAACAACATTGGTGATGGCAGCGAGCGTTGCGGCGACCGAGTGGCCATGAAGCGCAATGACCTGCCGTAACCCGAGGCTGCCGATACCGATCGCCGGTCCGAGGAATGCCGCGACCGCGGCAGTCGCCGCCAGGGGCATCGGGATGAACAGGATGGCAGGATAAAGGACGCTCGCGCCAAGACCGGCCACGACGCCCGCCTGGATCAACCGGATTTCATAACTGTCGCGCACCGTCTGCACTACGCCTGCAGCGGCCTGAATTGATTGTTCGGTCCAGGTGTCAAGTACACAATCTGGCATGGCTCGAGGATATCCACCCGGTGCCACACCCCTTTCGGCACAACCAGGCCGTCTCCCGGCTGCATTTCGATGTCGTCATCATCAGTATCCAGGAAAACGACCCTGGCCCTGCCGGCAATGAGGTACAAAACCTCGTCGCCGTCGGGATGCATCTCGCCGCCATGAGGAGAATTCTCAGACATCGCCGCGACACCAAAAGTAACTCCATCGACCGGAACCGGCGGGTCAGGCCTCTCGGGAATCTTCGAGGCGCCCAAGTCGTAGCCAAGCCCGATTGTGTGCGTCCGAGGATCGAATTTTGTTGGGCGGGTCACTTTATCCGAAACGCCCAGACTGCTAATACACCCGGTACGATCAAACCAACCCAGGAAACCAGCATCGGAACCGCAAATTCATCGACCTGGACCGACATGTCGTACACGATGCGCAGCAAGTGAGCTAAAGCAACCAGTGCAAAGAGCGTGCCGGAAACTACGCAATATTCTTTATGACCCACAACCCTTCTCCCATGGAGTAACGGCACTCTGTCATATTGAGTATAGCAGCGTATTTTTAGGTGTCTTCTTGAGCACCATCGCCCTTGAAATATTTGCGATACACGGCGCGGGTGCCCTTAAGGAACAGCTGCACAAACCAGGCGAAAAGTACTGCATAGAAGAACGTCGGTATCAGCCAGCTAATCGCCGTGTCGAAAACAAAGCCCCAGTTCGTCCCATCGTCACCACGAAAGATGCCGCCGGGATTTTCCATCCATTCCCTCACGCAGATGACAAGAGTAACGCTGAGCGCGGCGGCAGCCCCGAACGACAATCCTGCAACAAGGGTCTTCGACCGGATCCAACGCAACCGCGGCAAGGCCCTCTCCAGTCAGATTCCCATTCGAACGAGCACGTCGATGACTTCGCGCATGAAGCGTTCGATCGTCGGATGTTCCGTTGCGAAGTTGGTTTCCAGTTCCCTGGCTTTCTCCAATACCGAATCGGTTTCCGCACGGTGTCCTTCAGGGTCCAGCAGATCATCGATATCGGTATCCAGCTCTCGCACGGCGGCGAGCGTATCGTCGTCCAGCTCCGTCTTCTGAATTTCGTTCTGGAGCTTGGCCAGTAACTGTCGAATCTCTTTGTTGCTCATGGTCCCGCCTATCCCAGCTTTCGAATTCCTATTGCATCGCGAATTTCTGCCATGTATGGCACAGCAACTTTGCGTGCTCGTTCCGCCCCCTTCACGAGCTCCGCCTCGACAATCGCCGGATCGGCGATCAGTCGCTCGTATTCGTCGCGGGCGGGCTTGATATGGTCGTTGATGTACTCGAACAATTTCTGCTTCATCTCCCCCCAGGCGATACCCTCGGCATAGAGCTTCTCGACCTCTGCCGTTTCCCCAGGGGTCGCGAAGGCTTTGTAGATGTCGAAAATAGTACTGCCCTGCGTTTCCTTCGGCTCGCCCGGCTCTAGACTGTTGGTCTTGATCTTCATGATGAGTTTTCTCAGCGGTTTCTCCGCTGCGAACAGCGGGATCGTATTATTGTAGCTCTTACTCATCTTGCGGCCGTCAAGTCCTGCTAGTACCGCCGTGTGATCATCGATGACCGGCTCGGGCAGAACGAATATATCACCGTAATGATGATTGAATCGCTGCGCCATATCGCGCGCCATTTCGACATGCTGCTTCTGGTCTCTCCCGACCGGAACCTTTGTCGACTTGAACATCAGGATGTCTGCGGCCATCAGAATCGGGTAGCTGTACAGGGCCATGGTGATGCCCTTGTCCGGATCCTTGTTGCCACTCTCGATGTTCGCCTGCACGGCCGCTTTGTAGGAATGGGCCCGGTTCATCAGGCCCTTGGCCG
>JAOTUU010000334.1 GCA_029863705.1 Gammaproteobacteria bacterium | reverse complement strand
GTCGAGGACAACGTTGTCTACGCGGTCGTATCCCAGACCCAGCTGACGCCAACCGAGTTCCTGCAAGCCGTTCTGACCGAGTTCGGCTTCAAGCCGTTCCAAAAGCGCAAGGTCGAGCTGCTCGACATGCTCAACATGTTCCTGATCGAGCAGTACTCCAACGGCAAGAAAGTCGTGCTGATTGTCGACGAAGCGCAGAACCTGACGCGAAAAGTACTTGAAGAAATCCGCATGATCTCCGGAATCGAGACGCACAAGGAAAAGGTGCTGCGCATCATCCTGGCGGGCCAACCGGAACTCCGGGATAAACTGGATGCGCCGAGCCTGAAACAGCTGGTGCAACGCGTGCGCTTACGCTTCCATCTCCAAGCCCTCGACCAGCGGGAAACCGAGGAGTACATCAAGCATCGCCTGGCCATTGGCGGATGCGAAGGAGAGCTGTTCGCCGGTGACTGTTTCGAGGTTATCTACCGATTCACGGGCGGTGTGCCGCGCCTGATCAATACGCTTTGCGACACAGCATTACTCTGCGCATTTGCTGATGGCAAAGCCGGCGTTGACAGAGCTGACGTCCTGTCGGCCATCGACGAGCTGAACTGGCATGAGCACAAGAGCGATACCGGGATTTACGAAAAGCTGCAGCAGGTTCAGCAGCACCTCCCCGTCTCGGCAGCAGTGACACAGATCACCGTAGTTTCAAACGGAGAGGTTTTGGCCGAACACACGTTCCCGTTGGGCCGTGTGATCGTCGGACGGTCACCGGACAACGAGATTTACATCAAGAGCAAGTTCGTCAGCCGACACCATGCGCAGCTCGTCAGCGACGAGAGCGGCTGCGTCATAGAGGACCTCAACAGCACGAACGGACTTTTTCTGGGCGCAAAGCAGATCAAAAAGTATCGCCTGAGAGACGGTGACGTAGTTTCGATGGGCGTACACGAACTGGTCTACCGCGATATTCGGCTGAAGCAGCAAGAAACAGGTGAGTCAGAGGAAGACCAGATTACAGCAAACGAAGAAGCCGCGGACCAGGATTCGGCGGTCAACGAGCAATAGCCGAACTCCGGCTAATTATCCTGTCGCTGCCCAACGCGCCGATCGGTGTCCCTGTAGTCGCGGCGCTTCAGCAACACAACCAACCCCGCGACCAGGCAGAACAGACCGACGACAAAGCAAATTGTCGGCCAGTGCCAGTAATTCACATACATTGAAGCGCCCAACGTGAGCGCGCCCACGAGCAAATAGAAGTACGGCAGACTTTCGTAGATTGGTTTTGAGACCCACATAGTATTGTTTGCCTCCCATTAGTGTCTTTTCATTCTCCATAGCCGCGGCGCATTGTCCAGTGCCGCAATGCAAAAGACCCGGCATCAGGGCCGGATCAGGATGTATTTTGCTGGCTAAGCGCGGACTTCAGCGCTTTGCAGGGGCTCAGGAGCGTCCGACGCCGAACAGGCCAAGGAGCCGGGAAAGTATGGAATCCGACAGGCCGTCGACGGCCAGGTCCGGTTCAATTTCACCGCTTTCGCCGCGGAATCCCTGCACAAGCTGCTGTGCGTTGGCGTCCATGTCTTGTTCTGTAATTGTTTGCTCGAATGCCATCGTCGTATCCCCCTCAGAGATAAGGCGACTCTACATCAGGCATATGTTGAATGGAGTGAGGTACCTCACACTGCGCATCGTGAACCGGCGGCATTTCAAATTATGTGAAATGCCGAAACGATTTCCGGCAGTGTTACGCGGTGCCGCCAACCGTGAGTTCGTCGATCTTCAGGGTTGGCTGTCCGACACCAACCGGCACGCTCTGTCCTTCTTTGCCGCAGGTGCCGACGCCCGCGTCGAGTTCGAGGTTATTGCCGACCATTGAAATTTCGTTCAAGGCCACGGGGCCGTCTCCGATCAACATTGCCCCTTTAACCGGCCTCGTAACTTTGCCGTTCTCGATGAGGTAGGCCTCGCTCGCCGAAAACACAAATTTGCCGGACGTTATATCTACCTGGCCGCCACCAAAGTTGGGCGCATACAGTCCCTTTTTCACTGACGCAATAATTTCATCGGGCTCATGCGGACCCGCAAGCATGTAGGTATTGGTCATGCGCGGCATCGGTATGTGTGCAAACGACTCCCGGCGGCCATTGCCCGTTGGATCGACGCCCATGAGACGTGCATTGAGTTTGTCCTGCATATAGCCGCGCAGAATGCCGTCCTCGACCAGAACTGTGTTCTGCCCCGGCGTACCTTCGTCATCAACTGACAGCGAACCACGCCGGTTTGCCATGGTTCCGTCGTCCACGATCGTGCAGAGCTTCGAGGCTACCCTCTGCCCGACCTTGCCACTGAACGCCGAGACACTCTTGCGGTTGAAATCACCTTCAAGTCCATGGCCCACGGCCTCGTGCAACAAGATACCCGGCCAACCCGGACCCAGAACCACGGGCATCGTGCCGGCTGGTGCTGCTTCCGCCTCCAGTTGCACGGCCGCCTGGCGAACCGCCTCGCGTGCGTACTCGAGCGGTAAGTCGCCATCGATAAAGTAATGCAGATCCGCGCGAGCACCGCCGCCTGAGTAGCCCCGCTCCCGCTTTCCATCCTGTTCCAGAATCACCGTCACATTAAGGCGGATCAACGGCCGAACGTCGGCGGCCATCGTACCGTCAGACGCGGCCACGAGGATCAGATCCTGGCTGCTCGACAGACTGACGATGACCTGTTCGACGCGTGGGTCGAGCTCACGTGTGGTCGCGTCAATTTCAAGCAGCAAGGCGGTTTTTTGAGCATCATCAATGCTCGTTGTTGGATCGGCCAAAGGATACAGCGGTGCGGCCGTGCTGCGCTGCCACGCCTGAATACGCTTTTCCTGCCCCTGGCGTGCAATTGCACGCGCCGCGCCGGCCGCCTGCTCCAGTGCCGGCAAGACAAGTTCGTCGGAATACGCGAAGCCGGTTTTCTCGCCACTGGTAGCACGCACGCCGACGCCCTGGTCGAGACTAAAGCTGCCCTCGCGAATGATGCCGTCCTCGAGCGTCCAGCTTTCCTGGCGGCTGACCTGGAAATACAGGTCGGCATAGTCGACCCCGCCGCGCATGACTGTGCCAAGCGTGGCGCTCAACTGCTGCTCGCCCAGCCCCACGGGCTCCAGCAGACGGGACATTACCGTGTCGATCGATTGCGG
>JAOTUU010000333.1 GCA_029863705.1 Gammaproteobacteria bacterium | reverse complement strand
GCGCAAAGGAAATCGACGCGGACGATGCGATTCGCTACGCCAGCGATAAGAAGAAGTTTCAGCGTTTCGTGACCGACACCGAAATGCTCCCGGCACTCGACGTCAGTGGAGACTGAGGCAATCCATGGCACAAATTGACAGCTACCTTGAACAGGCGCTCAAGCTAAATGCATCTGACCTGCATTTCATATCCGGTGACCCGGTTCGCGCGCGCGTGCACGGCAACCTGAGCGTCATAAGGGAAGAGCATTTACCGATTGACATGGCCGAAGAAATCATTTTCGAGATTATGGACGGCATTACGAAACGCGCATTCGATGCCGACGATGCCGCCGATTTTGCCTACGATATTCCTGATGTTTCGCGCTTTCGTGTCAACGCATTTCGCCACCTCAACGGTGTTGGCGCCATTTTTCGCGCAATTCCATCCAGCGCCCTGACGCTGGAAGACCTTGGTATGCCCAAAGTCATTCACGACCTCTGTAAGTACACGCAGGGCATGATACTCGTGACCGGCAAAACCGGATCCGGCAAGTCGACAACGCTTGCCGCCATGATCGATGCGATGAACAAACGCCTGAAGGGTCACATCCTGACCATTGAGGACCCGATCGAGTTCGTTCACAAGGCTCAGGGCTGCCTCATGAGCCAGCGCGAAGTGGGCGTGCACAGCCCGAGCTTTGCCGAAGCCTTGCACTCTGCGATGCGCGAGGATCCGGACGTCATCCTCGTTGGCGAAATGCGTGACCTTGAAACAATCAGTATTGCTGTAACGGCGGCAGAGATGGGCATTCTCGTCATGGGCACTTTGCACACGAACGGCGCCGCCCAGACCGTAGACCGTATCATCAACTCGTTCCCGGCCGACAAGCAAAGCCACATACGAACAATGATCTCGACATCGCTGCGGGGCGTAGTGTCGCAGCAGTTGCTGCCCACCTGCCACAAGCCGGGTCGCGCTGCTGCGCTGGAGATCATGATCAATACGCCCGCCGTTTCAAACCTCATTCGGCAGGGCAAACTCGACCAGCTCGAGACGGCCATTCAGAGTGGCGGCAACATTGGCATGAAGACCATGGACGGTGCGCTGATGGATCTCGTCGAGAAAGGCTGGGTTTCTGCCCAGGAGGCCTACCAGCAGGCCAATAACAAGTCGAAGTTCGAGAACCTGAGGGAAGTCGAACAAGTCTGACCTCACGTGGCATAATCGCGGCCACCGCCAACGCGAAACCACAGCTGATGCCCGACAAGAGAAAAATCCTCGTCACGAGTGCCCTGCCCTATGTGAATGGGTCACCCCATATGGGCCATCTCGTCGAGTACCTGCAGACCGACATCTGGGTGCGATTCCAGAAGCTGCGTGGTCACGACTGCATCTACGTTTGTGCCTCGGACGCTCATGGCACGCCGATCATGCTCAAAGCGCGCGAACTCGGCATTACGCCGGAAGCGCTGACCGAGGGATACGCCGCCGAGTTCACGAACGATTTCCGTGATTTCGACATTGAGTTCGACAATTACTACACGACGCACTCGCCGGAGAACGAAGCGCTCGTCACCGAGATGTTTACGGTATTGCGCGATAACAACGAAATTTATACAAAGACCATCGAGCAGTCCTACGATGAAAAAGAAGGCATGTTCCTTCCGGACCGGTTCGTACGCGGCACGTGCCCGTTCTGCAAAACAGAAGACCAGTACGGAGATGCCTGCGAGAATTGCAGCAAGACCTATACGCCCGCCGATTTGATCAACCCTGTTTCTGTCATATCCGGCACGACCCCGGTAACACGCGAATCCGAACACTACTTTTTCCGATTGAGCGCCTATGGCGATCGTTTGCGTGGCTGGATGAACGACGCGGCGCTCGACAAGAACGTAGTCTCAAAGCTCAATGAGTGGTTCGAAGCCGGCCTGCAGGACTGGGACATCTCCCGCGATGCTCCGTATTTTGGTTTTCGCATTCCCGGCACCGACGACAAGTATTTTTATGTATGGCTTGATGCTCCGGTTGGTTACATGGCGAGTTTCCGGAACCTGTGTGAGCGTCGCGACGATCTGGAGTTCGATGCCTACTGGCGGCCGGGAAGCGATGCCGAGGTCTACCACTTTATCGGCAAGGACATCATGTATTTCCACACCTTGTTCTGGCCAGCCGTACTGCAGGGATCAGGCTTTCGCACGCCAACGAGCGTATTCGCTCACGGTTTCCTCACCGTCAATGGCCAGAAGATGTCAAAGTCCCGCGGCACCTTCATCAAGGCGCGAACCTATCTGGACAATCTCAACCCCAGCTTTCTGCGCTACTACTATGCGGCCAAGCTCGGGCCAACGATCGAGGATATCGACCTCAACTTCGATGATTTCACCGCGCGCGTCAATTCTGACCTGGTCGGCAAGCTCATCAATATTGCCAGCCGCTGTGCAGGATTCATCAGCAAGCGCTTCGACGGCCGCCTGGCCGACAGCCTGCCTGATGCCGCTTTGTTCGGTGAGCTAGCGAAGGCATCCGAAACCATTGCGGCGCACTACGAACATCGTGAGTACTCGAAGGCAATGCGCCTGATCATGGCACTCGCAGACAAAGCGAACCGTTATATTGATGACAACAAACCGTGGCTCATGATCAAGGACGAGGACAAGCTCGGCGATGTGCAACTCGTGTGCACGCAGGGACTGAACATGTTCCGCAGCCTGATGATCTACCTGTCACCGGTCATTCCCGCCGTCGCTGACGATGCGCGTGCGTTTCTAAACGAAGACCGTTGGCTATGGCAGGACGCATCGTCACCGTTGCTTGATGCAGCGCTGCCCAAATTCAAACCACTGCTGACTCGCGTGGAACCGGAACAGGTTCAGCGCATGGTCGAGCAATCCCGGGAGAGCACGCCAGTGCCTGAAGCCGCAACGAAAAACGCTACGATCAGTATTGATGATTTCACGAAAGTCGACCTGCGAATTGCCCGCATAGAGAAAGCCGAAGCGGTTGAGGGAGCGGACAAGTTACTCGCGTTGACGCTCGATGTAGGCGACTCGACCCGACAGGTCTTCGCGGGCATCAAGGCGGCGTATGATGCGCAAAGCCTCGTCGGCAAACACGTGGTTGTGGTTGCCAACCTCGCACCGCGAAAAATGCGGTTTGGCGTTTCTGAGGGCATGGTCCTTGCGGCCGGCCCTGGC
>JAOTUU010000332.1 GCA_029863705.1 Gammaproteobacteria bacterium | reverse complement strand
TGCAGCATGCCCGGAGCGAAGACAGTCACTGCATTGGAGCCAGATAGTCGCGGATCAGACAAATCGGGGACAGCGGAGGACCCTTGGTCTGCCTGTTCACGAGTCTTGCCCCCCAGGGAGCGAAGAATCGCCTCGCGCTCAGCTTTCGGCAATTGCTGATACTGCTGCAATTGTTCCTTCGTGGGTGCCGGGCCGGCGGGATAGGACGCAGGGGGAAACCAAAGGAATGAAACAAGAAGAACAGCGCCCCAGCGATACAACGGAATTGCCATGCTACCCTCGTGTGTCTTTATGATTCTAACGTCTTGTCAATTCTGCGTTATGCATATTACCGGCCGATCCCGACACATGACAAGCCAAAATCCCTAAGACGCCTTGATGGAAGAGCCAGAACCTGTGCGGCATTCTCATTGTACGGCACGATATATACACCCAGAGACAAGCGCTTGCGGATGTTGCTATTTAGCGAAATCCGTCAGGGGGTTGTGCTCCTGACTGTCAAGCATGAGCGGTCGCTCCACCAGGCGATAGAGATCACCGGGAGATGTAACCATCTGGCCGACATCTCGGGTGGCTTCCACTAAAGCGAGGCTTGATCGCTGTTGAGTATCTTTCGTCAGCATTGATCCCAACGGGACTGATATAAATAGACCCTTATCGCGGAATCGATCGCCTGGGCGATTCGGCTGGGTGAGATCATTTTCATTTGTGTGCGTAAACCAAATGCCAGTCTCGATGCCGGACCGGAATCTGCGCTTGATCTCAAACCGTACACCTTCGTCTTTTGCCAGGAAGCGGCCTATACGTGCCGTGGTGGTGATGCCGTATTTCGGGAATCTATAGTGAAACGAACCCAGCGTTGTCACCACATTGTAATCCCGGAATCCAAAACTCTTTTCCGGCGCGCGTTGCCTGAGCCAATCGACAGAAAGATCAATCGCCCAGTCTTGCCGTTCAGAGAGATACATTATCTGCCCGCCTGTTCCGGCAAACATTTCTTCATAGTAACCAAACGAAACACGCCCATAAACACGTTTATCTGGCTTAAAGTATTTGTTCATTAACAGTGAATCCAGTTTCAATGCATCGCCTTCCTGCCGGTACGTGGCAATGTCCGTGCGGACGTGCGGTAAAATACTTGGTGATGGTTTCGTTACATCGCCTATATTTTCAAACAAGGTAAGGCGTGCCGCCCCATTGAGAAACAAGCTATTTCCCAAATGCTGAGTGTGTCCAAACAATGCGAACGTATCGTAGCTCGCGTTGCCGTTAGGATTCACGAAATAAAAACGCAAATTGAATGGAGCGATGTATGACCCAGACAAAGAGCTGCTCTGCCGACGATATTGCAATACGTCTCCTCCCTCTGTATCTGCATTTTGCGAGGGTGTCTTTTCTTCCTCATCGTAGCGAGGCAGATCACTCAGTGTGTTCAGTTTGGACATGCCTGACAAACCGGTAGATTCAACCATGATGTGACTACGGGCATCATCCCAGGCGACTTCTCCAGTGAAATAACGCCGCACTAAAGATACGTCATCGATGGTATACGTTAACAAAGGCAGGTCATTAGATGTGTATGTAATCTTGATTGTTTTCGATTCCAATGGCGTTAACAATAATACTGTTCTAGCGGCGCGCCCGATGGCACGGCTCATGAGGGATATCCGCGGGTGGGTGAGACTTGCTTCGACCAACCCATCGTCTACGCGGAGCTTGATATTCTGAAAACCCTGTCTCTCCAGCTCCTTAACAATTTGATGGGTATACCGAGGATCCGATCGCCATATATCCATCGGCGGCTGTGTAACCATCTTGGTGTAAGGTTTTGGTTCATGGACTTTGGGAACGAACTCTTTCTGCATGAGAGGAATGGCAACATAAAGATTAACGGCTGAATCATTATCCTGACGGGACACCATGGCTCCCAGCCAGCCGTATTTGAACTCAACACCGTATGTTGATCCTCCCTTACGTTTATCAGCCCCTGAAAGATCGGCCCGAAAATCTTTTTTATAGTCTGTGGCGTCGTGCTCCAGCACAAAACTGAAATTCTTCAACCAGGAAGGGCTGTATCGCATACCACCGAATGCGCCATCGATTCTGTCTGTGCCGTAGCCTGCCGTGAAATCCATTGGTCCGAAACGCTTGCTGAGAGCAACAAAATTAGCTTTTGATATCTGTGTGCCGGTAAAGTCCTGTGCGCCTATGCTTAGCTGCGGGAAATAACGCGACTCCTTCAGCAGCACAGCTTTTGCATCGAATGATTTATCGCGAAAATCGCCAAACTCAGGATCGGTGGCTGAGCCAGGAACACCGTCAATTTTCGTGAAACGCGCAGATAACTCCAGACGTGGCAGAACGGTTACGCTGCTCCATAAAGTGAAATATGGATCGTCTTTACTGATACCGAATCGGAGTGTTCCCTCGTCCGCGATACGCGCATCGGGCATGAAGATATGCCCTGTTTGACCGAGCATATTGGGTTCCGCCCCCATGGCTACTGCAGAGGCGGAAAGAACTAGCGCCGTTGCAATTTTCCAAGGCAGGCGACGGCGAGTTGTGCTACATGTTCCTGTACGAGCGAACTTGAATTGGCAACGGTTGCAGGAAGGTGTTTTTTTAGTTATTGAAACGATGGTTCCCAGCCTCCGTTAGAACTCTGTCGAATTAATATGCTCGGAGACACATGGGTCTGTCGGGATTAGCTTTTACAGAGTCCGCTGTATTTAGCCGACAGAGACCGACGGGAACCCATACAGAGCACATTGCGCGATCGTTTATTGTTAGCCGCGACCTACATTAACTTAATTACGTGTAAACAAAAGACACAGCAGCCTGTATGAAGATTCTGAAGATTTGTATACTCGCTGCGTTTACAGATATACAGATATAAAGAATATAAAGAACGTTGCCAAGTGATTCCGGCGACTATGGAGGATGCGGAGGACTTCCGCCACCACCACCGCCACCGCCACCACCCGCTAAGACCAGTACTCCGGCAATGATAAGGCCTATTCTTGCCCCCGGTGACAATGGCTCGGATTCGGCGACTTGTTGAGTTGCAGCAGCGTCGGTTCCCGGCTGCTTGGGAGGCGCCTCCTTATCCTTAGGTGCTGTAGCAGGAGGCGCGGTTTCCTGACCTATCGCCTTCGCCATCTGCAGGCTACCATCCCCGGCGGC
>JAOTUU010000331.1 GCA_029863705.1 Gammaproteobacteria bacterium | reverse complement strand
ACAGACACCGGTTGCTGGGCAGAAGATGCGCTATCGAGGTACACCAGCGGATGATCACTAATCGTCTGCTGCAACGCCGGAAAGTCCTGCCGATAAACCTCAATGGCGGCCTCGTGCGACCGTTTTTTTTGCGCGTTGGTCATGCGGTGATTGCCTCAAGCATTCTGGAAAGCCGGGCGGAGACCAGCTCCGCAAGAGATTCGCGAGGCGACTCGATAGGGAGCTTGCTCACGATTGTGTGCGCGAATGCAGTCGTCAGAATTTGCTTGGCGCCGACTTTGTCGATGCCGCGAGTTCGTAAATAGAAAAGCGCTGTTTCATCAAGCTGGCCGACCGTTGTACCGTGGCTGCACTTTACATCGTCTGTGTAAATCTCGAGTTCAGGCTTCGCATCAATCTCCGCTTTGTCCGATAGCAACAGGTTGTGATTGGCCTGTTCGGCATCGGTACCGTCGGCACCTTTATGGACTATGGCTTTGCCATTCCAGATGCAGCGTGCGTTCGCCGTGAGAATACCGCGATACTCCTGCTGCGAGGTCGCCGGTCCAACCTGATGGTCAACGCGCGTGTGATTGTCGATGTGTTGGTTCTCGCCAGCGAGATACAGGCCGTCGAAGATCGCCGCTGAACCCGGCTTGGCAATATCTACAGCAAGGTCGTTACGAATCAACCGACCGCCGAAATCGAATGCGCAATGATGAAATTGACTGTCGCGCCCAAGCGTGACGGCCATCCGGCCAGTCTGGTTATGTGCGCGGTCGCGATCCTGAATTCTTACGCAATTTGCGCGAGCATTATCTTCCAGTGTCAGGTTGACCACGGAGTTGGCGTAGTGCTCGCCGTTCCCAGAGGAGGCGTGATACTCAATGAAGTCCAACGTGCTGTTTGCGCCAACAATTACATCGGCGCGAATCTGGCTGAGGCTGGCCGCCGTTGCGGCGATATCGACGATCAGAATACCAATGGGTCTCTTCACAGAATGATTGGCATCGACACTGATACGCAAGCCGTCACGCAACAACGCGGTATTAAGGTCGGTTAACGGCGCCGAAAAATTAGCGGAACCATCATATTTACTTAGCAATTCAACCGTAACACCATCCCGAGCCAGGGCGGTGACCGACTTCGCGTCGACTTGGCCGTTGCAAATCAGCAGCCAATCGGCATCGATGCTTTTCTGAATGCGATCTGATACGTCGGATACGTCGGATGCGTCGGCTTGTGGCGTTACATCAGCGCCCAGGTCCAGCCACCGGTTGCCAATATCGGCGAGCGGAGCGAGGTCAGTATATTTCCAATCTTCGTCACGTTTCGTCGGCAGTCCGTGCTCACGCAGGTGTGCAAAAGCCGCGTTTCGCGCAGGTGTCAGGCGGTCGTCGGGCAGTCGCGCGACTGCGCCGCCAAGCGCGTCCATTGAGAGCGGCCTCGATTTCATCCTGTTGCCGCCTCACGTACCCAGTCATAACCTTTTTCTTCGAGCTGCAGCGCCAGCGATTTGTCGCCGGATCGAACGATACGTCCCTCAGAAAGAACGTGAACGAAATCAGGTTCGATGTAATCGAGCAGGCGTTGATAGTGCGTTACGAGAATAATGGCTCTATCCGGTGCGCGCAGCGAGTTAACGCCTTCGGCGACGGCACGCAGCGCATCGATATCAAGTCCGGAATCTGTTTCGTCCAGGATGGCAAGGCTCGGTTCCAGCATGGCCATCTGCAAGATCTCATTGCGCTTCTTCTCACCGCCCGAGAAGCCTTCGTTGACGCCACGATTCAAGAACTTCGGATCCATGCCGAGCAGCGCCATCTTTTCCTTGGCGAGCTTAAGGAACTCAAACGCATCAATTTCTTCGAGGCCCTGGTGTTTACGTTTCGCGTTCATCGAAGCTTTGAGCAGGTATGCATTGTTAACGCCAGCAATCTCCACCGGGTACTGAAAGCCCAGGAAAATGCCTTCTCGCGCGCGCTCCTCCGGTTCAAGTTCGAGGAGGTCGCTGCCTCTGTAGGTAACGGTGCCGTCGGTAACTTCGTAATCGGCGTGACCCGCGATAACTTGTGCGAGCGTGCTCTTGCCAGAGCCGTTCGGGCCCATGATGGCGTGAACTTCACCAGCGTTGACGCTAAGCGACAAGCCACGGAGTATTTCGGTGCTGCCGATAGTCGCTTTGAGGTTTTTAATTTCGAGCATTGGAATTCCTTAGCCGACGGCGCCTTCGAGGCTGACGTTGAGAAGGGCTTGTGCCTCCACAGCGAACTCCATCGGTAGTTCTTTGAATACTTCCTTGCAGAAGCCATTGACGATCATGTTGACGGCATCTTCTTCGCTGATGCCTCGCTGGCGGCAGTAAAATAACTGATCCGCCGAGATTTTTGAGGTGGTCGCTTCGTGCTCGACGCGCGCCCCGGGGTTCTTGATTTCCATATAGGGAAATGTGTGTGCGCCGCAGTTCTTGCCGATTAGCAGAGAATCGCATTGCGTATGGTTACGGGCGCCATCGGCCTGTGGCATGACGCGTACGAGACCGCGATAGGCATTCTCTGCATTGCCAGCAGATATTCCCTTCGAGACGATCGTGCTACTCGTGTTGCGACCGATGTGGATCATCTTCGTGCCGGTATCGGCCTGCTGATAGTTGTTAGCAACGGCCACCGAGTAAAACTCGCCGACAGAATTGTCGCCACGCAACAGGCAGCTCGGATACTTCCAGGTGATTGCCGAACCCGTTTCAACTTGTGTCCATGAGATCTTCGAGTTGGCGCCACGGCAATCGCCACGCTTTGTTACGAAGTTGTAAATACCACCAACGCCGTTTTCGTCGCCCGGATACCAGTTTTGAACCGTCGAATACTTGATCTCGGCATCTTTCAGCGCGACGAGTTCCACCACGGCAGCGTGTAACTGGTTTTCGTCCCGCATCGGTGCCGTGCAGCCTTCGAGATAGCTTACGTGGCTGCCTTCGTCGGCGATGATCAGCGTGCGTTCAAACTGCCCGGTGTTGGCTGCGTTGATGCGGAAGTAGGTGGACAACTCCATCGGGCAGCGCACGCCTTTGGGTATGTAGACAAACGAACCCTCGCTGAACACAGCAGAGTTCAACGCAGCATAGAAGTTGTCACGCTGCGGTACGACGCTGCCAAGGTATTTCTGCACGAGTTCCGGATGGTTCGCGACGGCTTCGGAGAATGGG
>JAOTUU010000330.1 GCA_029863705.1 Gammaproteobacteria bacterium | reverse complement strand
TGGCACCACTTCTTGCGGTGCCATCCACGGTCAGTACTTCGCCGGACCAGCTCGCTTTGCCGCTCGTGAGGTAGCTCGCAACAGCAAGCGCCTGGTTGGCTGCCTGTCCAAAGTTTGCGTCTGCCGTCTCATTGGAGATCGATAGCGAATTTGTAACGTTGTCGAAGTGCTGCCCCGCTACACCGAGAATTCGATCATGCTCTTCAAGATTGGGGACTTCGCCGGTCAACCGTACACCGTAGTCAATCCTCTCTGCCGCAAACCGGTGCGGTCGACTTTTGAGCCCGGCCGCCGCAGCTTGTGATTCAATTAGACGAACATCGACAGTCGTTGGACAGACCAGCTGTCCGGCCCAGGTGTCGCACCGCGTTGACTCCGCGAGCGCTTGCACGTAGAGTTCTTGTTCAGCCTGTGCCAAAGTATTTATCGTGACTCCCTGCCCATCACTTCTCACGTCCAATGCCGGCAGCCCGGCGGCGTCAATTCGATGAGACACCTGGTCGCGCACTTCTGCTTCGATGCGAGGGGCGATGAAAAGAGCCCCGAACAGAAACACAGCACCCAGGCCTGCAAGCGGCGCGAGCCCCCATGGCCACCACGGACTCGGCGTCGCGGTGCGACGCCAATATCGGCGCGTAGTTTTTTTCGATATTTTTTCCATTGAACCCTGACTCCAACCAAGGCGGACCGTCATTTCGGCACTCCGCTTGGTTTTTCAAGAGATGTAAATCTGTAACGTCAAAAATAGTAGACGAAACAGGTCTGATTTCGCGGCCATGTCACAAATGTTCACAATCCTGACCACGACATTTCGGTAGAGTTGAAGCGTGGGAAAGTATGAGTTATCAGGAGAAATAACATGACTTTTAAAGGCCTTGCCACGCAGGTATTGATGAGCAAGATTGAGCGTGCCAACAATTCCGACAATGCCGCGGCTGCGCTCGACAAGCTGGTCAGCAATGGCAAAGGCTTCGATCTTGGTGAAATTGTCAGCAAATTCCAGGGATCCGGCGGCGACGTGGCCCGCAAGGCAAAATCCTGGTTGGGCGATGCCCCGAATGAACCGATCTCGGCCTCCGAGGTACAGGATGTGCTGGGCAGTCACAGGGTCGCTGCCTTTGCCAAATCGCTTGGTATGGACCGTAACGAAGCAAGCGAAAAGCTGGCACAGATTCTGCCGGAACTGATCGACAAGAGCAGTCAGGGTGGCTACCTGATCAACTCGGTTGGCAAGAAAAGCTTCGTCGCCGGATTCACCTCACGGTTCTTGAAGAAATCCGCGTAGTCGTCAAGACGGCTGACGCTCAGGTTTCGCCGATATCCTCATTCCACAGCGCAGCATGCACCGCGATGAAGTCGCGCATCATCGTTATGCACTTGTCATCCTCGAGGATTTCAAGCTGCACGCCGCGGGACCGCAGGTGGTCCTCCGGACCTTGAAACGTGCTGTTTTCGCCGATGACCACTTTCGGAATACCGTATAGCAGAACAGCACCGCTGCACATGTCGCAGGGTGACAACGTCGAATACAGCACCGCTTTCCGATAGTCGGATGCTTTCAAACAGCCGGCATTTTCCAGGCAATCCATTTCGGCATGCAGTACCGAGCTGCCTTTCTGTATGCGCTGATTGTGCCCGCGACCGACAATATGACCGTCGATAACGAGTACAGATCCTATTGGAATGCCGCCGGCACGCAGCCCTTTCTGAGCTTCTTCTATTGCGGCTGCCATGTACTTGTCCATAGCCGCCAGCTACGCCGCGCCGAATATGCGGTCGATTTCGTTCATAAGCTCTGGCGTAAAGCTGTCCACGAAGTCCAGCGCTTTCATATTCTCACGGACTTGTTCGACGCGGCTGGCGCCGGTCAAAACCGTGCTGACACGAGGGTTCTGCAGGCACCAGGCCAGCGATAATTGTGCAAGGCTGGCCCCCATGCTGTTGGCGATAGGCTCGAGTGCCGATACCTTGGCCAGCTTTTCCGCATCGGTGAGTTCTTTCTGCAGCCAGCCCAGGCCTTCAACCGCACCGCGGCTGTCACCTGGAATACCTTTCCTGTATTTGCCCGTCAGTAGACCGGAGGCCAGCGGACTCCAGGTGGTCGAACCGTATCCATAGTCTCGGTACACGCGCTCGTATTGCGGGCCAAAGCGATGTCGCTGGAACAGGTTGTAGACGGGTTGCTCGACGACCGGCTTGTGCAGGTGGTGCCGCTCGGCGACCTCGATCGCGCTCAGAATATCCTCCGCCTCCCATTCGGAAGTGCCCCAGTACAGCGCTTTGCCACGCTCGATGATGTTGTGCATCGCCCACACGGTTTCCTCGATGGGCGTCGTCGGATCCGCACGATGACAAAAGAGCAGGTCCACGTAGTCCAGGTCCAGTCGCCTCAGGGAGCCGTCGATGCTCTCGAGAAGATACTTGCGATTGAGCGTGTTCTGCTCATTCGGACCCTCGTTCAGGCCCCAGAACAGTTTCGTTGACACGAGGTAGCTACCGCGCCTCCAACCCAGTTTCTTGAGAGCGGCGCCCATGATTTCCTCCGATTTTCCTCCCGCATAGCCTTCCGCGTTGTCGAAGAAATTCACGCCGGCGTCATACGCGGCGGCCATCATCGCAGTTACCGACTCGATGCCCGACTGCGTGTGAAAAGTCACCCAGGAGCCCAGTGATAATTCGCTGACCTGGATGCCGGCTTTGCCGAGATGGCGATAGTTCATGAGTACTCCTGCGGTCCCCGAAAAGCCCGTTTCTTGCGCGCAGCGGTGCAAACCGAGGCGGTCAATTCTATTGAAAACCAAGAATAATCATATTTTTCATATTGTTGCATACAATCTCTCGAATCGATGCTAGATAGACTTTCATACAGATAGACTTTCATACAGGCTGGATTTTGTATAAAAATAGAGCCTGAGACTGCCACGGGGCCGGCAGACTCGGCGAAACACTGGACACTATAGAGCCAGGCGCCCCGCGACAAAAATAATTATAAGAAATTGGGAGTCGGTGCGTGGCACGAGCGCAAGAGAACCCTGACGCAATTCCTACGTATCTCGAGTTCTTCGGGATGAAGCGGCCGCCATTTGCCAGGCTGTCCGTGCCGTCCCAGCTGTTCCATTCGGACCAATACTCCGTGCTGGCGGACCACCTGGCCAGCGCGACCGAGCGATCCGACTTTCTTCTGGTTCTCTGCGGCG
>JAOTUU010000068.1 GCA_029863705.1 Gammaproteobacteria bacterium | reverse complement strand
CAATCATCGTTCAGAAGGAACTCACAATAGCAGGGACTCTGTGAGCTGTGAATGTCGCTGTCAGACCCTGGCCTGCCAACAGGTGTACAAAAATTGTTGCACGGATCCCCCCGGCGTTTTGTGCTCCTCGAGATCCTGCGCTTGTAGCTCAAAGGCCGGTTCCAGCAAGTTGGACAACTCCTCTGTCGAGTAGCGCTGCACCGGCAGACCACTGCAACGTTCCGGGCCATCCGGGCCGAACGTTGCCAGGATCACATGCCCACCCGGTTCGACGGCCTTTTGCAGCAGCTCAGCATAGTGTCTCTGTTGACTCTTCTCGGTCAGGAAATGGAATACCGCACGATCGTGCCAAAGTTTGAAAGATCGGTTCGGCTCAAAGTGCAGGATATCCTGGTCGATCCATGTGACGTTAGTTGCGGCATCGCCGAGTCGAGCACGAGAGCGCTCCAGCGCTGCAGAGGCAATGTCCAGAACGGTGACGTCGCTATAGCCACTATCAAGCAGGTTATCGACTAGCGTAGATGCGCCTCCGCCAACATCAATAATCGCCGCACCAGTCTCAACGCCTGTCGACGCGATCATTCGCAAGGAAAGCTGCGGTGACCCCTGATACCAGGACACTTCGGTGGGATCCTTATTTGAATAAACGCGTTCCCAATGCAACTTGCGCGATTCGCTCAAGGGGCGGCTCCTATGGCCAGGGTGTTAGCCCAGTTTTCTAATTCCGATCGCATCGCGAATCTGTGCCATGTAGGGCACGGCAATTTCGCGAGCGCGATCAGCGCCTTTAACTAATTCCTGCTCGACAATAGCCGGATCCGCTATCAAGCGCTCATACTCCTTTCGCACCGGCTTAATGTGATCATTGATGTACTCGAATAGCAGCTGTTTCATTTCTCCCCAGCCGATGCCGTCCGCATAACGCTTTTCGATGTCGCTGGTTTCATCCGGTGTAGCAAAGGCCTTGAACATATCGTAGAGAGTACTGCCTTCGATATCTTTAGGCTCTCCCGGCTCGAGGCTATTTGTTTTGATTTTCATGATGAGCTTCCTGAGACGCTTCTCATCGGCAAACAACGGGATTGTGTTGTTGTAACTCTTGCTCATCTTGCGACCATCCAGGCCCGCCAGGACCGCCGTGTCATCACCGATAACAGCCTCTGGCAGCACGAGAACATCGCCATAATGGTGATTAAAGCGCTGCGCAATATCGCGCGCCATTTCAACATGTTGCTTTTGGTCGCGACCGACTGGCACCTTGGTCGCCTTGAACATCAGAATATCGGCCGCCATTAGGATCGGATAGCTATAGAGCGCCATCGTGATGCCTTTGTCAGGGTCCTTATTGCCACCCTCTTCATTGGCGGCGACTGCTGCCTTGTACGAGTGCGCCCTGTTCATCAGGCCTTTCGCAGTCATGCTCGTCAAAACCCAGGTCAGCTCGGTAATTTCGGGAATGTCCGACTGCCGGTAAAAAATGGCATGCTCAGTATCGAGGCCGAGAGCCATCCAGGCAGCAGATATCTCCAGGGTCGATCGGCTGACTTTGTCCGGATCCTCGTTCTTGGCCAATGCGTGAAAGTCAGCAAGAAAATAATAATTCTTCACAGACAGGTCTTTGCTTGCCGCGATGCACGGTCGAATTGCGCCAACGTAGTTGCCGATATGCGGCGTGCCGGTTGTGGTAATGCCGGTGAGGTAAACGTCTCGAGTCATGCCCTTAATAGCCTGCTGCCTGTCCGTCCTTGCGGACCTCCGAGGCGCCATAATACACGCCCTGATCCGAATCACGCATGATCGCCTGATAGCCGCCAAAACTGCCGTCGCTCGGGCCCAGCGTGTGGCCCAGCGCTTCAAGCGCCGCGCGCATATCTTCGCCGAAGCCAGTCTCAAGATGGACAACACCCCCATCCGTCATGACGCTACCGGTCGGCTGCGACGACCGCTTGTGGTTCACTCGTGCCGCATCGCCCGCCTCCTGAAGGTTCATGTCGAAGTCGAGCATGTTGACGATAATTTGTGCGTGCCCTTGCGGCTGCATTGCGCCGCCCATCAGGCCGAAGCTGAGTAACGGTTTTCCATCCTTCATTACGAAAGCAGGAATGATCGTGTGAAATGGCCTCTTGCCGGGCTCAACGACATTTGCATGGTCGGCATCAAGCGCAAACAGAGTGGCCCGGTTTTGCAGGACAAAGCCCAGGTCACCTGGCGTCATACCCGATCCCATTCCACGGTAGTTGCTTTGAATTAGCGACACCATATTGCCCTCTGCGTCAGCTACCGTCAGATAGATGGTGTCACCGTGCTCAGGTGTCGCGTCGCCCGCAGGCACCGAGCGCGAAGCGCGGTCTGCCGAGATAAGTTTTCGTCGTTCGTTCGCGTACTCCTTTGAAATAAGAGTCGCAACCGGCACGGCAGCGAAATCCATGTCTGCGTAGTACTTTGCACGATCCTCATATGCGAGCTTCTTCGCCTCTACCAGGGTGTGTACATACTCTGCGCTGCCAAATCCCATCGACCTGATATCGAAGCCTTCAAGCAGGTTCAGTATTTGCAGCGCCGCAATGCCCTGGCCATTCGGCGGCAGTTCATAAACGTCCCAACCACGGTAGTTAGTAGAAACAGGCGTCACCCATTCGGATTGATGACTCGCGAGGTCCGTGTAACGCAGTAGCCCGCCCTGCTCGGTCATGTAGGAATCGATTCGGCGCGCAATATCGCCTTTGTAGAAAGCGTCACGACCGCCCTCTGCTATCGCTTCGAGCGTGTTTGCCAGCCGAGGGTTCTTAAACATTTCACCTTTCACCGGCGTCCGGCCATTCGGCATGTAGGTGTTTGCGAAGCCAGGATAGTGGCCAATTCTCTTCTGGTTAAACGCGAGCTGCTCCGCGATCACTTCAGAGACCGGAAATCCCTCTCTCGCGTACTGAATAGTCGGCGCCAGCAGGTCTGCCATCGGCAGGCGACCAAAGCGATTGTGCAATTCGAACCAACCATCGACCGCCCCCGGTACGCTGACGGGCAAAGGACCGAAGCCAGGTATCTTTTCCAGGCCCTGTTGCCTGAAGTACTCGAGCGTCATCAAAGCGGGCGCGCGTCCGGACGCGTTCAGGCCAACAAGCTCCTCTTTCCCGGCATCCCAGACGATCGCAAAAAGATCGCCGCCGATGCCGCTACCAGTCGGCTCCATCAAGCCGAGCGCAGAATTCGCAGCAATAGCCGCGTCAACAGCGTGTCCGCCGGCCTGTAAAATATCGAGGGCAATCTGTGTCGCCAACGGATGGCTTGTCGCCGCCATTGCGTGCGGTGCTATAACCTCCGACCTTGAGGTGAATGCGCGCCCGGTGGGACGGTCATAGCCGGGTTCGGCGTTTGCCATGAGCATGCTTCCCAGAAATATCGCGCCAACACCAATCGTCCACGCCTTTTGTCTCATCGTAAGTCTGCGGTAGACGGCAAGAACATCCATGATGCCTAGATTGTACGGCGATTGAAACACGGTATGATGCCATGCAATGACTGATGACTACTCCCTCTTGAACCAGGATCTCCGCGAGCTATATTCGCGCCACGTTGAGGCTGTATGCGCGCGACATGATCACGCGATGGAGAACTCCGGCGCCAGTCACGCGATCATCTTCTCGGGCAACCCGAAGTACGCCTTTCTCGACGATATGCCCTACCCGTTCAATGCCAACCCGCATTTTCTTAGTTGGGTGCCGCTGACGCAATTGCCACTTTCGTACATCGTCTACACGCCGGGTGACAAGCCCGTACTGATCTATTATCAGCCACACGACTACTGGCACGTTGTGCCGGGAGAACCCGACGGGTTCTGGGTCGAGCAATTCGACATTCGAATTGTAAGCAGCATCGATGACGTCGCTCAGCACCTGCCCGAGGCTCGCGACAAATGTATCCTGATCGGCGACATCGACGACGACGCACTGGCATTTGGTATCGATCGCATTAACCCAAGCAGCGCGATGAATATCCTGCACTACGCGCGCGCCATCAAAACTGAATATGAATTAGCGTGTTTGCGCCTTGCGTCTCAACGCGGCGCCACGGGTCATGTTGCCGCAGAAGCGGCATTCCGTGAAGGCCGGTCGGAGTTCGATATTCATCAGGCCTACTGTAAAGCCGTCAGTCACACCGACTCGGAACTGCCTTACGGCAATATTGTTGCGTTGAATGACCACAGTTCGGTTTTGCATTACACAGATTTCGGCCGCACACCACCCGAAACTACCAAGTCGTTCCTGATCGATGCCGGCGCGCGGGTGCACGGTTACGCATCCGACATCACGCGCACCTACGCATACGACGATGACAGATTTTCTGAACTCGTCCAGCGCATGGACAGGCTGCAGCTCGACATCATCCAGAAGATCCGCATAGGGCTTGATTACAGCAGCCTGCATGTCGACACGCATCGAATGATCGCCGGTTTGCTCGTCGATGCGGGTATTGCAACAGGCGATGCGGACACCTTGCTTTCGACTGGGGTGACGTCGGCTTTCTTCCCGCATGGGCTCGGTCACTTGCTCGGCATTCAGGTGCACGACATCGGCGGTTACATGGCGGATGAGTCGGGCAACTTCCGTGACCCTCCGAGCGGCCATCCCTTCCTCAGGCTTACACGCATGCTCGAAGAAAACATGGTCTTTACCATCGAACCCGGTGTGTATGTCATCGATATGCTGCTAGATAACTTGCGCGGCTCCTCGGCTGAGAGTCACGTTAACTGGGATAGCGTTGACTGGTTGCGCCCATTTGGTGGAATTCGCATTGAGGACAACGTCAGAGTGACCTCTACCGGCACTGAAAATATGACCCGCGATGCGTTTGCTGCTATTGCCTAGCTTGCGCCTTTAGTTTGCGTTTAACCCTGGCGCCCTTGCGTTCCAAAAAGGGGCGCACGTGCGGGCCCAGCCACGGAAACAGATACATTAGGGTGGTTAACAAACCGCTAATCGCTGGCAGCGACTTTTCGCGCTGGTCGTTGCCGCAAAGGTCGAGAATCGCCTGGGCAACCTCATCCGCCGTGCTGATCGGTTGTGAAAATGTCAGGTCAGAAGTCTGGTCTATATCCGCCATGATAAAACCCGTATCGATAGGCCCGGGCGACACGACCGCTATTTTGATCCCGCTACCTCTAAGCTCTTCGTACAAGGCGTAGGAAAATGTACGCAGGCCCGACTTGCTGGCTGAATACGTAGCACTATTCGGCACTGGCGCACGACCTGCTATTGATCCGACGTTGATAATGGCGCCGCCACCAGCATCTCTAAGATACGGTAACGCCAGCCGGCTCAACATGATTGGTGCTTTCAGGTTGACGTCGATCATTCTCCCCATATCGACAGCATCCACCGTTTCGGCAGGACCACGCTTGTGGTAGCCCGCGTTATTGACAAGCACGTCAATACGGCCGAACTCAAATTGTGCTTTCTTGAAAAGGTCGGCACATGCAATTGCATCGGATACATCCATGACGAAAATCTCTACGCGAGTCTTGTCGCGAAGTTCTTCGGCAATAGCATCCAGATTTTTCTTGCCACGTGCGACGAGCAGGAGATTCGCGCCAGCATCAGCGAACATTCGTGCGGCCGCGGCACCGACGCCCTCGGATCCGCCCGTGATTATCACGGTTTTGTCGTTGAAGATCATGTGCCGAGTTTAGCAGGACGGGCTGGCGGGGGTTATGAGATAAATCTAGAAGCCGATATAGCGCCTGATCTTCTTCCATAGCGAGGACTCCCATCCGTACACTTCAAGTACGTCCGGGTCGAGCGTCGCTACGGGCATGGTCGTATCCGGCGAAATAGTTTCGTTAGCAGCGATAATATCTTCAGGTCTAAGTTCCAGTTTCCCGGTTTTGCGATCGCGGGCTTCCGTCAGACCGTCCACAGCAAGACTGAGGTACGGCAAAACCTCGTCGTCGACGATGTCATCAAGAAAGACAGCGTCGGGGTCGAAGGCGTCTTTCGACAGAATGACGCAATGATCAGGATCGAATTTGGCTTTGTCGTTACTAATGGCTCTCGTCCCTTATCGGAAGAACACCAGATTAATGCGGATTGTCGTCTCAAGCTGTGAAACGACTCACAAGACCTGAAATTGCCCAATTCCCTCGTTTTTCAATGAATTACGACGCTTATTTACGCAGAATCGCCTTTTTCCGGGCGTTCGGGATAAACTGTGCTGTTCTACAAAACGAAATGACGTCGAAGCTCAGAACATCATGCGAAAGACCGTACCGTTTGTTATCACTCTTGCCCTGATTGCTCTATCAACAGGTTGCGACGATCAGCCGGCCAAGGGCGGACAGGGCGCCTTGGGTGGCGCAATCAAGGTCGTAACGCAGAAGGTTGAGCTGCAGGCGGTGGTCGATGAAATCCAGGCACTTGGGACCGCTAATGCCAACGAGTCCATCGAAATTCAGCCACGCGTTTCCAGCCTTATTGAACGCGTAATGTTCGAGGAGGGTCAACTGGTTGACAAGGGCGACCTGCTGGTTGAACTGGAGAACAGCGAGATCGTTGCCGGGTTGGCACTGGCCGAAGCATCATTGTCCGAAAGTCGAAGCCTGTACAGCCGCAGTAAGTCGCTGGCCAACACGCAGGCGATTTCGGTATCCAACCTCGAGCAATTGCTTGCCCAGGTCCAGGTTGACGAGGCGCAGGTCGAAGCCGCCAAAGCTCGCCTGTCCAATACGGTCATTCGCGCACCATTTTCAGGCAGGATCGGACTTCGGCGCGTTAGTCCAGGCAGTTTCGTGAGTAACTCCACGATCATCACAACGCTGGATGACGTAAGCACAATCAAACTCGATTTCTCGGTGCCCGAGACTTTTCTGACGGTTCTGTCGGAGGGCATGAAGATCACCGCCTACAGCCTTGTGTATCCAGACCGTGTTTTTAGTGGCAGTGTTGCAAGTATCGATACCAGATTGGATCCGGTGACTCGTGCTGTGCAGGTTCGCGCCATCATTCCGAACAATGACGGGGCGCTCAAACCTGGCATGTTCATGTCAGTCGACCTGCGACGTGAGCGTGGCAACCAGTTGCTGGCACCGGAGCAATCCATCGTTCCGGAAGGATCTCGTCAATTTGTCTACGTCGTGGCAGATGGTGTCGCCGAGAAGCGAGCCGTACAACTCGGGCGGAGGATTCCCGGGTTTGTTGTCATCAGCAGCGGCCTTGAAGCCGGTGAAGCGGTTATTACTGAAGGAACGCACAAGGTCCGGGATGGATCGCAGGTTGAGGAGCCCGGCACCGTTTCCGCACAAGGAAATGTTCGGCCGGACACCACGTAGGCCAGCCGAATGCTGATATCCGACTTATCTGTTCGGCGCCCGGTTTTTGCGGCCGTTATTTCCCTTATTCTGATCCTCATTGGGCTGATGTCGGTTCGCAGCATGACGGTTCGCGAGTACCCGGCGATAGAGCGCCCTATCGTGTCTGTTTCAACAAGCTACCGGGGTGCCGCCTCCGATATCGTCGAGCGTCGCGTTACGCAAATCCTCGAAGATCAGCTGGCTGGAATATCCGGCATCACCAAGATGTCGTCGACGAGCTTCGATGAGCGCTCGTCAATTAACCTCGAGTTTTCTTCGGATATCGATGTCGATAACGCGGCCAATGATGTGCGCGACCGCGTATCACGTGTATTGCGAGCACTTCCGGATGAGGCTGATCCACCTCAGGTCTCGAAGCAGAACTCAGATTCCGGGACAACAATGTGGATCAATGTTTCAAGCAGCTCTCGATCCATCATGGAAGTGTCCGACTATGCCGAGCGATATATTGTTGATGCGCTTTCAACGGTTGATGGCGTCGCAAATATACGCGGTTCGGGCCGGCGCAGACCCGCAATGCGCATTTGGGTGGATCCCAAGCGATTGGCCGCACGTGGACTGACCGTCGCCGACATTGAATCGGCTCTGCGGCGCGAAAACGTGCAGATTCCGTCCGGTCGCCTGGAATCAAGTACACGTGAATTTACATTGCGCACAGAGACTGGTTATCGATCGGTCGAAGATTTTCGGCAGCTTGTATTGCGCGAGGGCGATGACAAATACCTGATGCGACTCGGCGAAGTCGCCGACATCGAGTTGGCGCCCGAAAATATTCGCAGCTACTCTGCGACAAATGGTGTCGCAGGCATGTCCCTCGGCGTCATTCCGCAGGCGCAGGCGAACCTATTGAAGGTAAATCAGGCTGTCGCGAAACGCATCGAGGAGTTGCAGGCATCTTTACCCGCCGATATTGACCTATCCGTCAATATGGATGACGCGATCTTTATTCGCGCGTCCCTTATTGAAGTTGGCAAGGCGCTCGGCCTGGCAATGCTGCTCGTGCTCATCGTGATCTACGCTTTCATCGGCACCGTCAGGGCGACAATCATCCCTGCCGTCACCATTCCGATCTCAATCATTTCGGCTTTTATCGTCATGGCGGCGCTCGATTTTTCGATCAATACGCTGACTTTACTTGGGTTCGTGCTCGCCATCGGGCTTGTCGTTGACGACGCGATTGTCGTACTCGAGAACATCGTGCGCCGCATAGAAACCGGGGAACCGACCTTGCTCGCAGCTACAAATGGCAGCCGCCAGATCGGTTTCGCGGTTATTGCAACTACGCTTGTTCTCGTTGCGGTCATTCTCCCGGTGTCATTCATGCCGGGGAACATCGGATTGATCTTTGGCGAGTTCGGTATTTCGCTCGCTGCGGCCGTCATGTTTTCGAGCCTGATTGCGCTGACATTGGTACCCATGATGACGTCGAAGTTATTCGGCGACAATCGCCTGCATCGCGGGCGACTGGCGAGAGCGCTTGACCGCCGCTTCCGACAATTATCCGATTTATACGAACGGTTAATCAGGCGAACTGTTAAGCACCCCGTGCTCGTGATCGGAACTACACTGCTTGTTTTCCTGGGCAGCTTGAATCTGCTCAATGTCCTGCCGGTTGAATACATGCCGCGTGAAGATCGTGCTTTTGCAATGATCAGGTTGACGGCGCCCGATGGTGCAAGCCTCGACTACACGCTTGACTACATCAAAAGGGCTGAACAGATCGTCCTTAAGGACGTGGAACGTGGTGATGCCCTGCGCGCGCTCGGCCGATCGGGAAGCTGGGGCGCGGGCAGCGACGTCAATACTGGCATGGTGATTTCGCCGTTGCAGGTCTGGTCGAAGCGGGATCGATCGGCCGACGATATCGTACAGGGGTGGAACCAGCAGCTCGCACAATTACCAGGGGTCCAGGCATTCGCCTATGCGCCGGGCTCCTGGAGCCTGGGCCAGAGCAGTCGGCCGCTTAATATCGTGCTTGGCGGCACGAGCTACGAAGAACTGGCGGAGTGGCGCGACATCGTTATTCTTGAAGCTGAAAAGCTTCCAGGCCTGTCCAACATCCAATCAGACTACAAAGAGCGTAAACCCAAAATTGACGTGACGATTGATCGAGATAGAGCCGCTTCCCTTGGTGTCTCGTTGTCCAACGTTGGTCGAACGCTGGAGACTATTCTCGGCTCCAGAGTCGTAACAACATTTATAGACAAGGGAGAGGAGTACCGGGTCATATTGCAGGGTCGCGAAGAAGGACGCCAAACCCCAAGCGACCTGGAAAGTATCTATGTCAGGTCAGAACGTTCGGGACGACTGATACCGCTATCCAATCTCGTCCAGCTCAAGGAAATTGCCGGTCCTGTTGACCTGCGGCGCTTTGATCGCCTGCGCTCTATTTCGATCAGTGCTTCGCTTGGGAAAGGCTATGCGTTGGGAGAAGCAATAGAAGACCTGGAGGCCATCGTCGAGGAAAATCTGCCGCCCGTTGTGCGCCTCAACTACGATGGCGAATCACGCGACTTCAAGAACACGGGTAACGCTATTTACATGACATTTGCACTAGCGCTTTTCATTGCTTATCTGGTGCTTGCGGCACAGTTTGAGAGCTTCAGACACCCGCTCATCATCATGACAACGGTGCCACTTGCCATTACCGGAGCGCTATTCGGCCTCGTAATTTTCGGCTCCACACTGAATATCTACAGCCAGATTGGAGCAATCATGCTCATCGGTCTCGCCGCTAAGAACGGCATTCTTATCGTCGAATTCGCGAATCAACTGCGGGATAAAGGAACGGAGTATCGAGAAGCCGTTATTCAGTCCGCGAAGACGCGCCTGCGGCCTGTTCTGATGACCAGTATGTGTACGGCGTTTGGTTCTGTCCCGTTATTACTTGCGTCGGGCGCTGGCGCGTTATCGCGACAATCAATCGGCGCCGTTGTGTTCTTCGGAGTAACATTCTCCGTGGTCCTGACGCTGGTGGTAGTACCTACCGTCTACACCCTGATCGCAAAGAACACTCATTCGCCCGAATATGTCTCGCATCTCATCGAAAAATTGACAAAGCGACAGGCAGACGGTGCGTTTGTACCCTGAGGGCGCGTAGCAGCCCCGGGGCCATGTGGTCGAGGGAAGCAGAGCGCAGCGAGCCATAAAAAAACCGGGCCATGGCCCGGTTTCTTGTATAACGATGTGCCAAAGCGACGCCTGCAACCTTACGCCTCTGCTGCCTCAGCTTCTGGCGCCTGGTCAGTCAGCATTACGATCGCCATTGGCGCTGCATCGCCCGGACGTGATCCTGTCTTGAGAATCCGCAAGTAGCCTCCTGGCCGATCCTTAAACCGTGGGCCAAGCTCAGAGAACAACTTGCCAACTGCCTCTTTATCGCGCAGGCGACTGAACGCCAAACGACGATTCGCGACGCTATCCTCTTTGGCAAGAGTAATCAGCGGCTCGACGACGCGGCGCAGTTCTTTGGCTTTTGGTAACGTCGTTTTGATCGTCTCGTGCTTCAGCATCGACACCGCCATGTTGGTGAACATAGCCTTGCGATGTGAGCTGTTACGACCCAGTCGACGACCGGATTTTCTATGGCGCATTATTCTTTACCTATAGTACTTGGGTTCAGCACCCTTTTAAGAGAAGGACCCTGAACCCGGTGTAATCTTAAGCCGGCAAGCCGAGCTCGTGTTCCGGACGCAGACTTGGTGGCGGCCAGTTTTCGAGGCGCATGCCCAGACCCAGACCGTGACCTTCGAGGACTTCTTTGATCTCGGTCAGTGACTTTTTGCCAAGGTTTGGCGTACGCAGGAGCTCGACTTCGGTACGTTGTACGAGATCACCTATGTACATGATGTTCTCAGCCTTGAGGCAGTTCGCCGAACGAACCGTAAGTTCGAGTTCGTCAACCGGACGCAACAATATCGGGTCAACCTTACTCTCGGCTTGTGCATTAACACCATCTTCCTGACCCTGCAGGTCAACAAAGACAGACAACTGATCCTTAAGAATGCTGCCCGCGCGGCGAATAGCTTCTTCAGGATCAATCGTACCGTTAGTCTCGATCTCAATAATCAACTTGTCCAGATCGGTACGTTGCTCAACGCGAGCCGCTTCCACGTTGTACGTGACGCGGTGCACGGGGCTAAACGACGCATCGAGTTGCAGGCGCCCAATCGGGCCGGTCTGCTCCTCGAATACCGGGCGTTGCGTTGCTGGTCGATAACCGCGGCCGCGCTCCACTCTAAGCACCATGTTCAACTCACCCGCTTTGGTCAGGTTCGCAATGACCAACTCCGGATTCATGATCTCGACATCGTGGTCGAGCTGAATGTCCGCACCTGTTACAGGGCCCGGGCCTTTCTTCGAAATCCTAAGCTCTGCATTGTCTCGCGTATGCATGCAAACAGCGACTTGCTTGAGGTTCAAGAGGATGTCGACGACGTCTTCCTGCACGCCTTCGATACTCGTGTACTCATGCAACACACCGTCTATCTCCGCCTCGGTGATTGCAGCGCCCGGCATCGACGAAAGCAGAATACGACGCAGCGCATTGCCCAGTGTGTGGCCGAAACCACGTTCAAAAGGTTCGATGACCACTTTGGCCAATAGATCGTTAACCGGCATTACTTTAACTACGCGCGGTTTCAGAAATTCATTTACAGATTCCTGCATGGGAATATTCCTTCCTGACTACTTGGAGTACAGCTCGACGACGAGGTTTTCGTTAATGTCCGGGAGAACGTCTTCCCGATCCGGTAACGATTTTATAACACCCGACATCTTTTTCGTGTCGACAACCACCCATTCAGGTAGGCCGACCTGGCCCGCAATTTCGATCGCGTTTTGAATGCGAAGTTGTTTGCGTGCTTTTTCACGAATACCGATTGAATCGCCTGCCGAAACTTGCGCAGACGGGATATTGACTACTTTTCCGTTGACTTCGATGCTCTTGTGACTAACGAGCTGCCGTGCTTCGGCGCGCGTTGACGCAAAACCCATACGGTAAACGACGTTATCCAAACGACCCTCGAGCAAGCGCAACAGGTTTTCACCCGTTGAGCCCTTTAACTGGGCCGCACGTTTGTAGTAGTTACGAAACTGTCTTTCGAGCACGCCATACATGCGACGGAGCTTCTGCTTTTCGCGAAGCTGCAAACCGTAATCCGACAAACGCGGACGACGCTGAGGTGCGCCACCGGGCGGCACGTCGAGCTTGCACTTCGATTCGAGCGGCCTTACGCCACTCTTCAGAAACAGATCCGTGCCTTCGCGGCGCGACAGTTTACATTTTGGTCCTAAATATCTTGCCATTACTTAAGCCTCTATACCCGCCGCTTCTTAGGCGGGCGACAGCCGTTGTGAGGAATCGGTGTTACGTCCTCGATGTTTTGAATACGAAAACCCAGAGCGTTCAGAGCTCGTACCGCGGACTCGCGACCCGGGCCCGGCCCGCGAACTCGCACGTCAACGTTCTTGACGCCGAAATCGAGTGCGGCGCGACCTGCTTTTTCAGACGCAACCTGTGCCGCGAACGGTGTCGACTTACGTGAACCGCGGAACCCGCAGCCACCAGCTGTCGCCCACGACAGGGCGTTACCCTGACGATCGGTAATCGTGATGATCGTGTTGTTGAAGGAAGCATGGATATGCGCGATGGCATCAACCACATGCTTTTTGACCTTCTTTTTCTTTGGCTCTGCCATATCTATCTCTTAATAGGTCTGCGAGGACCTTTCCGTGTACGGGCGTTTGTTCGGGTGCGTTGACCGCGCAGCGGCAATCCGCGCCTGTGACGGATACCGCGGTAACAACCGAGATCCATCAAACGCTTGATATTCATTGAAATTTCGCGACGAAGATCGCCTTCAACCTCGAAACTCGCTACTGCGGTTCTGAGCTTGGCCACTTCCGGCTCGGCGAGATCTTTGACCGGCGTTGCCGGATCGACGCTCGCCGCAGCACAAATCTGCTTGGCGCGCGTGTCCCCGATACCGTAGATCGACGTTAACGCGATCACGATGTGCTTGGTCAGCGGTATGTTTATGCCTGCTATACGTGCCACTCTATTTCCTCGTTTTAGGCTTTGCCGCAAATGCGACGCCCCTCTCGATTAACCCTGGCGTTGCTTGTGCCGTGCATCGGTGCAGATCACTCGCACAACACCTTTGCGGCGAACGATTTTGCAATTTCTGCAGATTTTCTTAACTGATGCTCTTACTTTCATGACTTCACTCCTCGCTCACTGATCAGATCAGCGAACTTGTCCTCCCTTGCCGTAGTTGCGCAGGTTGGCTTTTTGCATCATGCCCTCGTATTGATGACTCATCGCGTGCGCTTGCATCTGCGACATGAAGTCCATCGTTACTACGACGAGAATTAGTAGTGATGTACCACCGAAACTAAACGGCATGCTTGGATAGAACATTCGGACCATTTCCGGCAACAAACATACGCCCGCGATGTAAATTGCACCCCAGAACGTCAGCCGCGTCAGTACCTTGTCAATGTACTCGGCCGTGTGCGCGCCGGGTCGTATACCCGGAACGAAAGCGCCCGACCGCTTCAGGTTGTCCGCCGTGTCGTTCGAGTTGAACATCAAGGCGGTATAGAAAAAGCAGAAGAATATGATCATGGCCGCATACAGCAATACGTAAATGGGCTGGCCGGGGCCGAGGTTCGCACCGATAGTCTGAAGTGCGCTTTGCACTGCATTCGGCTCAGCTGCCTGCCCAAAGAACTGTGCGATCGTAGCCGGGAAC
>JAOTUU010000329.1 GCA_029863705.1 Gammaproteobacteria bacterium | reverse complement strand
CATCTGCAGGCCCACGGATTTGCGAACGTCCACGCCCTCCGTCACTTTCCCTTGTCTATCGATTACTCGCAGTGCCCTGAGCCTTACGGAATCGTCGCCCGGCGCATCGTCCCGATCCGACCAGTGTCGCGCTGCTGTCGTACCCAATCCGGCCGTCAGGTAACTACTGACTATCGCGTGCGTATCACCATCATCCAGAACTGACCCAGCTGACAATAAAATACCACGACTGCAAAGTCGCGTAATTGCAGCCATATTGTGTGACACAAACAAGACTGTTCTGCCTTCTTTGCCGACGTCCTCCATTTTGTTTAGGCACTTCTTCTGGAACTCGGCATCACCCACTGCAAGGACTTCGTCGATGATCAATATTTCGGGTTCAAGGTGTGCTGCGACCGCAAAAGCAAGTCGAACGCGCATACCCATTGAATAACGCTTTACCGGAGTGTCGAGAAATTTTTCGACGCCCGAAAAATCAACAATCTCGTCGAACTTTGCGTCGACCTCCTGCTTGCGCATGCCGAGGATTGTCCCGTTCAGGTAGACGTTCTCCCGCCCGGTCAATTCCTGGTGAAACCCAGTGCCAACTTCAAGGAGGCTGCTGACTCTTCCCCGAATTGTAATTCGCCCTTGCGTCGGCGGTGTAATTCTCGAAATCACCTTGAGCAATGTCGACTTTCCTGCGCCGTTTACACCGATGATCCCGACAACTTCTCCCTGCTTCACGTCAAACGAGACATCCCGAAGCGCCCAGAGGATATCCTCACCCGTATCGTTGCCGGAAAGCACATCGTCTGAAAATTTGTAGAGAGATCGATACTTGCGATAATTGTTCAGCGGGCTCTTGACGAACTCAACGAGACCTCGCCCAATCGAGTCGTGGACCTGCTCTCGCGATCCGATTCGATAGACCTTGCTAACGCCTTCTACGGAGATTGCTGATTTCGTCATCAGATTACGTCAACAAAAACTCTTTCCATGCGACGGAAATACAGTGCGCCGCTCAGGAAGAGGAGAACTGCTGTGACCAGTCCGGGGACGATGAATTGCCATTCGATTGGTCCGCCAAGCAGACATGCACGGAAGCCTTCGATTACCGCGACGATGGGGTTCAGTGAATACCAAAAACGCAGGTTCTCGGGAATGGATGATGCCGAATACAGGATAGGCGCACTATATATAAGCAACTTGATCATGTAGGTCATCGCGAACTTCACGTCCCGGTACCGGATCGCGAGTGCAGCCAGCCACATGCCTATGCCGGTCGGAACGAGCATCATCGCGAGAACCAGGGGTGGTATTAGCAGAAGATTCCACGTGGGTGTGACCTGATAGTAGATCATCACCAGAATCAGGATGACCAGTGAAATACTGAAATCGACGAGTTTTGCGAGAATCGGCGTTAGCGGGAACAGCACGCGAGGAAAGTAAATCTTGCCTAACAGTTGCTTCCCCTGCACGAGACTCTGACTCGCTGCCGTCATCGCATCGGACATGTAGGTCCACGGAATAATCGCAACCGTCGAAAACAAAACGTAGGGCACGCCGCCTGTATCCAGATTCGCAACTCTTCCGAATATAACCGAGAAAACGACTATCTGAACCGCAGGATTGAGGATCGCCCAGGCAAATCCGAGTACCGTCTGGGCATAAAGCACTTTGATATCGCGCCAAACCAGAAAGTAGAAAAGGTCGCGGTATTGCTTCAGCTCCTTCAAGTCAAACAGCGCCCAGCCACTGTCCGCCGTCAAAACGGTAATCAATTCTTTTGGCGAGGAATTACTCATGCGCAAGATCCATTGAAAAAATACCGATCCTGCTCCCGTCGCAGCCGATCGCAAACCCGGTTTTCCGGGAAGGTCAGGTCCTGATACGAAATGATGTCGTCTTTGGCAATGTCGCGCTTTAGCGTGCAGCCTTCGATCAGGCTCATTGGAACAAAGTTGTCGGTACGAGCAACGTCCACATTATCGACCAGCCCATAGCAGTGAAAACCGCCGATACCGTCGAGGATCTCGCCGGCTTTCAGGGCGCATTTTGCCGCTGTAAGCACTTCTGCAAAAGGCCCGCCCATTGGAGCAATCGCGGCATCGTCGAAAAGCACAGCACGGGCAACGGTCAATGGTGATTCGAGATGCGGCAAATGATACGGAATATAAAATGTGTAATAGGGTCCGTCACCCATCTTCAGGTAGTTCGCGTATTGCTGCAGTACCGGTTGATCGTTGAAGCCAATGACAAATACGCCCGGACCCGGCTCGGCGCCGAGAATAAAGTCAACCACTCCGCCGTTACTTAACTCGTCCACCGAAAAATGATCAAGGGCCTCTGTGACATGGCTGCACGTCGGCCCTTTCATGCCACGCTCCAGTACACCGAAGCCCGTCGCGTTCGCCACAACCGCCATCTCCATCGAGATCTTGGTGCCGTCGGCAAAGGAGGTGATCATCTTGACGCCCTGCTTGTGTTTTTCGGCAAAGCCACGCTGCGTCTCCGGCGTGCGGTAATGGTCCTGCAGGCCTTTGATGTTGCCGGCAAGCACGGGATGGTAACCAATGGTTTCCACCCAACGGAGCAGATTCATGACGACGCCGGGCTGGTCACCATCGACGTTCGTGATGACGACACCGGCTTTGTCTGCGTAGACCTTTAGAATCGGGCCAACAACGGCGTCCAGTTCGGCATTCATCAGGATGATGTGTTTACCGTTTTCGATTGCACTCATCGCAACCTGCGCACCGAACTCGACCTCGCCTGTCGCCTCTACTATCGCATCGATGTTGCCTGCGCGACACAGCAGATCGGCGTCATCACAATAGACGTATTTGCCATGCTCGACGGCCGACTCAATATCCGCCGCTGATGCTGCCAGGGTCGCATCCTCGATACCGCATTGCTGCAACGCGAATTTCGCCGTCTCCGGATTGCGGTTGTAGATGGCGGCGACACGCATGCCGGGAATCGATTTCTCGATTTGCAGTGCCATACCACGACCCATATACCCGGCACCGACGATGCCTACCTGAATGGGTCGGCCTTCGGCCTCACGCTTCTTCAAAGCTGTATCGACGATAATCATGACAGGGACAGTCCAATGCCCTCGTAACGTGGCACAGCGTTTTTATCGATCATTCGCCTTCCGTCGATCAACAGTGGCGCAGATTCCATGTTGTTAATGATCTCCGGCAGAGACGCGAATTCGTCCCAGGT
>JAOTUU010000328.1 GCA_029863705.1 Gammaproteobacteria bacterium | reverse complement strand
TGAAGTCTTTCTTGTACCACTTGAATATAGACGACAGGAATACGATTCGACTCTCATGGTCGACCGACACGTTGTTCGGGTAATTCACAAAATCGCCTGCCGCTCTTGTCATCAACTCTTCGAGCTCACCGCCAGTCGGCAGTTCGGGGCGGGCCACGGGGCAGCTTTCGCTGGCGCAGTTGAGCACGAAGTGAATTCGGGCGTCCTTGTAGCGTGCGCGGATCTTGTCATTTTCGACGGCCAGCAAGCTTAAGTATTGGCCGCCGAATGAGAACCGCAGCTGGTAGAAAAACCCCATCCCTTTGACGGCCTCGATTGGGGCTCTGACATCGGTGACGCTGGACAATGGCCAATGGTCGAGTACGGCTTTTATGACATAGGCATTGTAGCCGTACATCCAGTAAGCAAGTGCATCGTTGCGCTCCGGGAATCTATCCGGTGTGTTGTCAGGACTGTACTTGCTGACGGCAGCCAGGTAGCCGTCCAGTTGTGACACGGAGTGCGCGGATGCGTGCCAGCGATCGTAGTCAACCTGGCCAGCCGGGGTGACGTAATCACATAACAATTCTTCGAACGCTTCGTGTGAGAAGCCCTGCTCGGGAAATCCGGCGACGACAGGGACATCAACGATGACCCTGCGCGGCCGGTTGACCCAGAAAAAGCTCGCCGCCACCAGTGCGAGAACCAGCAGGACCCCTATTGCTATTAACGTTTTTGTCATATCGTACAAAGACCGGCCAATAGGTGGATGTATTACTGGATCATCAGTTAAACATCAGCGGTTCGTCAGGCCAGTTGACTGAACATCCGTTAAGGTGACAGTCATGCCAGTAACGTCTGCGACAGACAGGAGGATGCAATCATGAAGGCAAAAACCCGATCCGCCAGCGGTGCATTGCTGATGTTAGTGATCATACCCGTCATCGTTGGATTGCTTGCCTGTATGCCGGTACCGGTCGGGGACCCCGAGCGCAGCCGTATCGATCCGGGTATCACCGGCGTATGGGTCGTTCTGGACGATTCCGCGGACCCGGCGTTCTATGCGTTCGAGCCCTATGACAAACGCACCTGGTTGGTGACAGGAGTGCCGATCGAAGAGGGTGACGATGCTGATCTCAGTGACTATGAGCTGCAGAGTTACGCCGACCTTGCGGCTTTGATCGAAAATATACCGGTCGGCCGGGATGGGGTCAGCGCCGGTAATGTCGAAAACTTCAAGGTATGGAGAACCAAGCTTGGCGGAGAGTGGTTCATGACCTGGGAGCCCAAGACGGTATTCGGCAACGAAAGTTTCTCACCAGACACCTGGTGGGTTTTTCGGATCAATCGGCCGGACGAGAACACGCTGGATCTGACCATGCTCGATAGTGACTTGTTCGATGGCGTCGAGGAAACCCGGCGAGCGTACGAACGTGTCATCAAGAAAAATGCCAGGAACGAGGCGCTTTATTCCGAGGAAAAAATGCGCCTGATCCGGGTCAAACGTGAGCACCTCGACTTTTTCGAATCGCTGGCGAGTGAAGTCATTGACACCAACTGACAGGTAGCCGCATGTACTCACACTTCGATTCCAATACCTGGGTTACTCCCTTCGGCCTTATTTTCCTGGTTGCGATTTTCACTGGATGGTTACTGGCGCGGCGCAATGCTGTCGCAATGAATATCGACGGTTCGCATGTTGACTTGCTGATGCCCGTCACGATAATCGTCGGCATCGCGGGCGGCACTTTGCTGTCGCTGCTCATGCCAATGGACCAGATGATCGCCGGCGAGATGATGCAGACCGGCGTGCGCATACGATTGTTCGGGATGCTGGCGACCGGAGCGGTCGCGGTCTTTATCTACAGCCGCATCGTAAAGCTGTCTTTTCGTCGCCTGCTCGATGTCTTCGCGTTACCAACGCTCGCTGGCCTGATGATTCATCGCATCGGCTGCTTTCTCGCCGGCTGTTGCTGGGGAGACATTGTTTCCGCCGAGCACTCCACGAGTTTTGCGTCGCAGGTGCAAACATTGCCGTTTCTCAGCGGCTTGAGCAGTGGAGTGAGCTATCCACCTGGCAGCCTGCCCTACCAACAGCACCTCGCGTTGGGTCTCATAGAGCCGAGCGCCCTGGCTTCGCTGCCTGTCTACCCGGTGCAGCTCTACGAAGGCGCGCTGCTGCTCGTCCTGCTGCTTGCGCTGTGGCGTTTTCCCTGGCGGCGATATCCGGCTGGAGTGCTGGCCGTGGTCGTCGTCTGCGCCTACGCTTTTCTTCGATTCTTCATCGAGTACCTGCGGGCGGATGGGCATATCGTTCTTGGCAACATGACGGTGACCCAGCTGCAATGCCTGTTCCTTTTGCTGAGCGCCATACTACTGCCCGGCATGCTGGGCAGGACGAGGGGCTAACGTCAGGTAAAGGGCTGACTATCGAAAAGGATTTCGTCGTATGATTGCGGCGTGCAAACCGTGATCGACATCCGTGGCCTCACCAAAACCTACGCCGGTGGGTTCGAGGCGCTCAAGAACGTCAGCCTGGCCATCAACAAAAGCGAAATCTTCGCGCTGCTGGGCCCGAACGGTGCCGGCAAGACGACTTTGATCAACATTGTCTGCGGTATCACCCGTCTGACTCAGGGCAACGTGCTGGTTGATGGTGACGATATCGTCAGCGATTTTCGCCTGACACGCGCCAAGATTGGTCTCGTGCCCCAGGAAATGCCGACGGAAAGCTTTGAAACGGTGTGGAATACTTGTCGATTCAGCCGTGGCCTGTTTGGCAAAGCTGCCAATCCTGAGCATGTCGAGAAAGTGTTGAGGTCGCTGTCCCTGTGGGACAGGAAGGACACGAAAAGCATGGAATTGTCCGGCGGCATGAAGCGCCGCGTGCTGATCGCGAAAGCGCTGGCGCACGAGCCGGAGATCCTGTTTCTTGACGAGCCGACCGCGGGTGTCGATGTCGAGCTTCGCCAGGATATGTGGAACGTAGTGAAAGCACTGCGCGAGGAGGGCGTGACTGTCATTCTTACGACGCACTATATTGAAGAAGCTGAGCAGCTCGCCGACCGTGTTGGTGTCATCAATCACGGCGAGATCATTCTCGTCGAGGACAAAGATCGCTTGATGCGAGAGATGGGCAAGAAACAGCTGACGCTGCACTTGTACGAACAGCTGGATTCAGTTCCGGCATCGCTCAACAAATACAATCTCGAGCTCAGTGATGACCGGCAGGCGCTCATCTACA
>JAOTUU010000327.1 GCA_029863705.1 Gammaproteobacteria bacterium | reverse complement strand
TGCAGCCTTTTTTGTGCCGCTTTGGAATAGGCTGCTTTCCTTGAAATCGATGTCCGGCGGTTTGCGTCCTGTGTTTGTTCTCTGGACACCCGTCATCCCCTCGGTCGACACTGGCCGAGGCGACTATACCGAGGGAGTTTTCATAAATACAACTAAAAAAACTTGCTAATTCAATAAAATATTCTTATAAGGTATCTATGGACCTCGAGCTGTTACGCACCTTTCTCGAACTCAATCGTACACGTCATTTTGGCCGTGCGGCTGAAGCACTTTTTGTCACCCAGGCAGCCGTCAGCAGTCGCCTCAAGTCGTTGGAGCAACAGCTGGGCGTCACACTGTTCGAGCGCAGCCGCAGGGAGATGAGACTGACACCTGAAGGTGGTCGCCTGGTTCGCCATTCGGAACGCATGATCGCTGCCTGGCGCACGGCCAGACAGGACGTCTCGCTGGCCCATGCAACGGAGCAGCTGGTCATCGGCGGGAGTCTTCGTCTGTGGGACGTGCTGTTGCAGCGATGGCTGCATGACCTGCGCCGAACCTATCCGAGACTGGCGATCATGGCCGAGTCTCAGTCACCGGATTTCCTGACAAGAAAACTCATTGACGGGACGCTCGATGTCGCGATCATGCTGGAGCCGGCGCAGCTCGATATCATGCAGATTCGCGAGATTACGACGATAGATTTCATTCTTGTCTCTGCCACCAAGGGACTCAGTGTCGAATCCGCACTCGAACAGAACTACGTGTACGTTGACTGGGGTCTCTCATTCGCGCTGGATCATCGTCGGGTGTTTCCGGATGCGCCGGAATCGATGACGCGCGTGTCACACGCAAAAATGGCGCTCGAATACATCAGCTCGATCGGCGGTAACGCCTACCTGCCACGGCGGATGATAAGCAGGGACGTGGAGTTGGGCTTGCTGTATGAGGTTGCCGAAGCCCCCGTTTTCACGCGCCAGGCATACGCGACGTTTCCGGTACGATCGGCCAGGCAGGATCTTATCGAGAAAAGTCTGCAACTGGTGCGTTCGGACTAGTCGACCGTCCGTAATTATTGGCGCTGGTACGTCAAGTGGTGTTCCTGGAGATTCTCACCACTGCGCATGACAATGTAGCCGTCGATCGCGTCATCGCCCCGTTTGTAAAAACTGAGGCCACCAAAGTGCAACGCGTCCTTCTCCTTTTTGACGAGGCTGAAGTTAACGTAGTCCGGCTTGTCTTCCCAGGCTGAGAAATCCGGATTGAAGTGTTTTACTTTCAGGCTCAGCGTACCCTCCTCAACACTGAGCAACAGGATTTCGTAAAACGCGACGCCGTCCTCTCCATAAAGCTTGAACAGCCCGATCATGGTGCCGGCGGACGGCGCATTCCAGACTGCTTCAAACGTGCCTCCAAAGGCGCTACCTGACCAGGAACCAACCAGCCAGCTTGCATCGTCGAGTGTCGTTGCCGGCCGCGTCTCGTCAGGCGCCAGCTGATACGTATGCTCGGTTCGAGGTTCAGCCGACCAGGCAGCGCCGGCCAGGGTTGCCATAATCAGTGTCATGCCGATACGAACTCTGGTCATTGAACGCTCCTGGAAACGGCAAAGTCAGACTAATTTCACTTTACCTGTCACGTGATCCCGTGTCGAACCTGCTCCGGCGATTCGGTAACAATTGTTTACAAAATCAAAGTAGTTAGCGCACATGACTGTAGCGTTAATGTGACCCAAATCACTGCGTGGGCAAGGTCATCTGACATAAAGTTCATTTCCGTCGCGTCATAGATCCACGCGACGGCTCAATCCGGGCGAGCGACTCGTACTGGGGTCGTCCGATGACCGATCGACCCTGACCGTCGCCGCCATGACTTACCGTTCTGACACGATCAGTGTGTCGTATCACTTTCAGAATTCGCGTCTTCGGCAACTAGCTGTAAACGGGAATCAGTAAAACAGGAATATTGTACACATGAGAATCGGCCGACAGATCCACATCATTTTATTCGTGCTGTTACTTGGCGCGACCGGCGCTCAAGCAGCGGTGGACGTTGATCGCGTTTCTTCGCCCGTAATCTATATCGATTCGGGAACGAACTTCGTCGGTATGTATGCCGGTTACCAGGTTATCAACAACAGCGGTGCCGACATCGACGATCTCTGGGTCGGCACAGAGAACTTCTCCGGGACCATTATCTCAACCGGTGACAGGGAGGACGGTTTTGTGTCTCTCGGTCCGCTGGCGAGTGGCGAAATTACATATGCATTCATTTATCTAAAAGCGACGGCGATTACGACGGGCGCAACGCACGATGTCACCGTTTACGATGGCGTTCCTACAGCACTTGGCGGGACGGGCACCCAGCTTGCGGCGGCACCGACGCCACCCGGTGGTGCAGGCGACGGCAGCGGTCTGCTGAACGGCCTTGGCGTGCGATTTTCGCTGAATGCCAGGGAAACCATCGCCGCAGGGGCGAATAAGATCAACACAACGGTAATCGGCCCGAATCCGCCCGAACTCGGCGGAATCATGACGATAACGACAACGGGCGAAACCGGCACGATCGGTTCCGCTGATGGCATGATTTTCGTGGGCACGCCGGCGGTGCTTGCGAACTGGCCGGCCGACAGCTTTACGCTCACGTCGACAAGTATCGTCATGACTGGCGGGAACAGCCGGAATGTGACGAACAAGCTGTTTCTGGGCGGTCTGAATAGCGGCAATACCAACTATACGATCGAATTCACATTCGTGGTTACAGGGCCGACGGCGCTGTCGACTTCCGTCGTACCGGTCAACTACATCAGCAGTGGCACGCAGATAAAACATACGAGCAAGATAACAACGGCGACGTTTCCGCCAATTCAGCCGGTAGAAAATTTCCTGACACTCACAAAGTCAGCTAGTCCCAGTACGCTGTCGGCCGGAGGCGGAACAAGCACCTACACGGTAACGATGAGTAACGGCGGGAGTATCGCTGCGGACTTGCGTGAACTGGTCGATACACTCCCTGATCCGGCCACCGGCTCGATATCTTACGTCGCGGGATCGGCCAGGCTGGATGGTGTGCTGTATCCGGATAGTGAGTTGACGATCACGGGGCAGCAGTTGAGCTGGCTCGGTCCGTTTACAGTTCCCGACGGCGGTACGTCAGTGTTTACCTACGACACGGCGTATGCGGCAACGCCCGACAATTCGTATGTCAATAGTGCGATCGCATATATCGGTCTGCAGCAAGTAGATTTGACGA
>JAOTUU010000067.1 GCA_029863705.1 Gammaproteobacteria bacterium | reverse complement strand
TATTCGAGACCGATCACATCGGCCTCTGTCTCCTGACCACGCTTATAAGGCAGCAAGAGTCCGTACATCGCGCCTTGAGACAACGCCTCCTGTGCCGTGTAGGTTGCGCCGTAATTGCCGCCGCCGAGAATAACGGCTGCAACGGCAATACCGACCTGCCCGGCACGACCTTGTAGCAGTTTTCTCTTAGTATGCTCGGCAGTTACGTGAGCGATTTCGTGGCCGATGACTGCAGCAAGTTGATGCTGGTTTTGTGCCGCCTTGAGAATCCCTTCATAGACAACGATCTTGCCGCCCGGCATAACAAATGCGTTCAGCTGATCGGTTTCGAGGATTGCCATCTCCCAGTTATAGTCGCTATGCGGCGGTTCGAGAATCGAAACCACAGCGTTTGCAACACAGGCGATGTAATCAATAATTTCGCGATTGGTCGTTAGCGGCGCCGACGCTTTCAGCTTTGCGAATTCCCGAGCCGCCTCGGCTTCCATTGCGGCATCGGACGCTGTAAAACCAGTCGGCGCCCACAACAATGCGCTACTGGCGATAATCCAGAGCGGCGCTGAGAGCCTGTGTTTCTGCTTGCCCATGAGTATTCCTGAAGCCGATAACCCAAGTATATCGACATTTTCGAGCAGCGCGGGTTCCCTATTCTAGCGCGGCAGGCGTGATTCGAAACGTCGCCGCCAACCCGCAGCATCGGTTTTTTCGAGGACGCCGTCGACACTGGACATCAGGCGTTTCTGCAGTGGCTGCTTGATCTTGAAGCTTAGAGAGTACAGATCCCGATCGGCTGATAAGTCAGATAACAGCTCATCGCTGGTCCTGATTTCATCGGCGAGTCCAAGTTCGAGAGCCATGCTCCCATACCAGTGCTCCCCCGTCGCGACTTTGTCAAGATCGAGGTTCGGCCGGTATTTGCTGACCGCTGTTTTGAAAAGCGTATGGACGTCTTCGAGCTCTTCTTTGAGCTTGGCACGATCTTCGTCGGTGTTCTCGCCGAACATCGTCACGGTCCGCTTGTATTTGCCAGCGGTAATTTGCTCGAAGTCCACTCCGTGGCTATCGAGCAGACGGTTGAAGTTAGGAATCTGCGCCAGCACCCCGATCGACCCGAGAATGGCGAACGGCGCCGCGTAGATTTTTGAGGCAACGCAGGCCATCAGATAACCACCGCTTGCTGCAACCTTGTCGACGCAGACGGTCAACGGTATTTCCCTGTCGCGTATGCGAGCCAGCTGAGAGGCTGCGAGGCCATGCTCGTGGACGACACCACCGTGGTTCTCGAGGCGAACGATAACTTCATCCTCCTCTGTCGCAACTTGCAGAATCGCGCTGACTTCTTCACGCAATGAAGGCACCGCACTCGCTTTGAGGTCGCCTTTGAAATCCAGGACGAAACTGCGCGGACGGGATGACGGCTCTTTTGCTTCAGCTTTTTCACGTTTCTTGTTTTCTTTGGCGTCCTTCTTTTTCTCGTCTTTATTCAGAACCGCCTGGCGAAGCGTTGTTGCCAGTGACTTGTACTTCGTGTTGATGCTCTCAATTTCGAGGCCTTCGTGTGCCGCTTTACGCCCGGCAGCTGCCACAACACCTACAACGACAACGATCGCCGCAACGATAGTGGCAGCCTTAAGGAGAAACAAACCGTATTCGATAAAAAACTGACTCATGGATTCTCTACCAGGTCACACCTGAATGAGGAATTTCAAACAGCGAGGCCTACATTGTTCTTTTGCAAAACCTGCTCGGCACGATAGCTGGAACGAACCATCGGGCCGGCAACCACTTCAAGGAAACCTTTTTCAAGACCTTCGACTCGGTACTGGTCGAATTCATCCGGTGTTACGTATCGCTCTACCGCCAGGTGATTCGGCGTGGGCCGCAGATACTGGCCCAGTGTCAGTATGTCGACACCGGCATCACGCAGGTCATCCATCGTCTGCAGAATTTCGTTGTCACGCTCACCAAGGCCCAGCATCAAGCTGGTTTTTGTCAGGACATCCGCACGATGCTGCTTCGCATGCCGCAGCACGCTTATAGTCTGTTCGTAACTGGCGCGTGGATCGCGTACCGGGTGAGTCAGACGCTTCACTGTCTCGACGTTCTGCGCAAAGACCTCAAGTCCCGAATCGACCACAAGTTCGACATGCTTCATCACACCATTGAAGTCTGGCGTGAGCGCCTCAACAGCAGTGCCCGGATTCAGTTTTTTGATCTCGCGCACGCACTTTGCGTAGTGGGAGGCACCGCCGTCGTCAAGATCGTCACGATCCACTGACGTGATCACAACGTATTCGAGACCCATCAGTTTCACGGCACGAGCTGTGTTCGCAGGTTCCTCTGCGTCCAGCCAGCCTTTTGGATTACCCGTATCAACCGCGCAGAAACGGCAGGCTCGCGTACACACCGAACCAAGCACCATGATGGTGGCCGTGCCAGCATTCCAACACTCGCCAACATTGGGGCACATCGACTCTTCGCAGACCGTACTCAGACGGTGCTCTTTGACGATTTTCCGAACGGATGAGAAGCCGCTGCCTGCCGGCATTTTCGCCCGCAACCAGTTGGGCTTCTGACCCCTGGCAATCGGCTCAGCATCACGGCGTGTTTTAACGCCGTTCTTAATGGCCGATATGCCGTCGTCGGTCTTGTACTTGCGCCCGCTTTGGACAATCGGGACACCGCGAAACTCTTTGTCGGTACTACTGCTCATCCTGGCGTACTGCATCGCAGAAAAAGGGCAGGCATTGTCGCACAGATTTATTCAAAAAAAATCCCGGCCGTAGCCGGGAGAGTCAGGGGGAATCGGTGCTGCGCCAGAAGAAATCTAGTGTAATCTTGACCAGCTCACGAGCTTCACAGCATTTTGCTGCAGGTCAAAGTTGCGGGCCAATACGGCCTCAATGTCACGCTCATTCTGGTCCATATCCATTGGCTGGCTTAACTCCACCACGCCGCTGAATTCGTTGCCGCCGCGGTAATCTGCGTCGGTCAATATGAACTGCGTGTAGTACTTCGCGGACATGGGTCAAGATTACCCCTGCGTCGGGCTCTCGACTGTGAGCCAAAGCACAAAATGCGGATTCGGGGTAAGATCATGCTTTATGCTGCACTGCGGCATTTGCTCCGGTCGCGGAAATAGCTTGCGCAGCGTAGAATTCGCGCAAATTGACGACACGGCGCACAGATTTTGCGCCGCAGCATATGTAATATTGGCTCGCAACTGCCTATCGCTTGGGCAGTTTTTCGAACTAACCACGCAGGAAACGAGCACATGGCTGAAAAAACGGGATTCGTACGTAGCTTCCTGATCGTTGCACTGCTGCTGGGTATGGGCACCGCAGCAGCTCAGAACGAACTCAGAAACACATTTTTTAAAGATGCTGACGCGGCCAAGACGGCCGCGGATGCAGCTGACGCACAATTGCTCGCGCCGCGCAGCTACGAGCGCGGCATGAGTGAGTACACCGCCGCCGAGGTCGCGCTCGAACGCGGTCGGAATATTGAGACCGTTCGTTCGAATGCTGCCGATGCGACGCGTTACTTCAGGGCCGCAACTACCGCCGCTGAATTGGCGTCGACAGCGCTCGCGCAAGTCATGAAGAGTCGCCAGGACGCGGCGAATGCCCGCGCACCGGAATTGTCATCGGAAATCTGGCAGGATGCACAACGCAACTTCGGTGATGCAATTCGCATGCTCGAGCGGGGTGACCTGAAGAACGCGAAGCGCCGCGAGGTAGAGGCGACCAGCCTGTACCGGGACGCCGAACTCGTCGCTATCAAGGCACAGTACCTGAGCGAAACGCGCCGCCTGCTTGCGGATGCTGACCGTGCGCGCGTCGGTCGCTACGCGCCAATAACGCTGGGCAAGGCCAAACAATTGCTTGCCAACGCCGAACGCGAACTTAATGAAAACCGATACGATACCGACCTGCCCCGGAACCTTGCACGGCAAGCCAATTACGAAGCTAAACATGCGATCTACCTTTCCGAAGTTGGCCGCAAGGTCCGCGATCGGGATTTGACCGCCGAACAGCTCGTATTGCAGTGGGAAAAGTCACTACGTGAAGTGGCAGGTGCTGCCGATATCGTGCCTGACATGGAGCAGGGCCCCGTCAACCTGGAGAAATCACTGGTCGCCTATATCGACCAGATGCGCAAAGAAAATCAGGCACTCGGCCAGGAAACGGCTGAAAACGAAACGCGCCTCGCCGACATGGAAGAGGAGATGCGAACGCTCGACGAGAGGCTTGGCGGTGCAACTGTGGAACGCGCTGCCCTCGTTCAGCGGCTTGAAGCTCTGGCTCGTGTTAAACAGCAGTTCGAACAAGTCGAGAAGATGTTTACTGCGGCCGAAGCTCGCGTGTTCCGGGAAGGTAATAACATTATCCTGCGATTGGTCGGGTTGACGTTTGACAGCGGCGCATCAGATATTCGGCCGGCGAGTTTTGACCTTCTCGGCAAGGTGGAGAAAGCGATTGACGTATTTCCGCGCAGCGAATTGATCATTGAAGGTCACACCGATTCATTCGGCGGCGATGACTTCAACCAGACACTGTCACAGCGACGAGCGGAGTCGGTTCAGCAATACATGGTCAATGCGATGCGGATTCCGACGTATCGACTGATCGCCACCGGCTACGGTGAGACGCGACCCGTTGCGAGCAATGAGACGGAATCCGGTCGTGAGCGCAATCGCCGCATTGACATCGTCATCCGACCAAATCTCGAAGCCGCCGAGGAATAGGATGCAGGCCCTACGGCCTGCCGCATGAGCGCCACCATTCTGTAACGACTTTTGCCGTAACGTCATTGGCAAGATAGCCATACTCTGCGTGCACATTGAGATCGCCGTCCAGCCGAAAGTAATTGTGCAGCTCGGCATCCTCAATCGAATCGACAAGCCCCAACTCAAGCATTTCGCCAAAGTCATGGGCCAGGTTGGGGTTTATCGCCGTTAAGTCACCGACGGATGTCAGGTTGACCCAGCGACGGATGTTATTCGGATAGCGGCGCTCACCAGTCTCACCCTTGCCCTGCAACCGCCGCTGAATATAGTTCTGGCCAAGCGGGCTGCCCATGGTCAGCAATTGATCAATCCGCACGCGATCATCATGGCTGTGCGCCATTTGCCAGAGGCTGTCGTACGCTATGACAGAACCCATACTATGGGCAATGAGCAGGATCGGACGCTGCGCTTCGAAGGCGGTGCGCAAAGGGACCTTCAGCATTTGCCGCGTGTGCTCTGCAATTCCGTTGTTGTTTCTGATGTAGCGGCGTAGATCCCGAAGATGCAATTCCATGCGCTCGGTTGCGATATGCGGAATCAGGAACGGCATAAAATCACCCAGCGAAAACACTCGTCGCACAAGCCGGCGTTTCCATGATGACGCTTCAGCAATATCAGCATCAGTGGCACGATCCTGTGCAATAAGCGCGTCTATCGATGCTGCATCGATAGCAAAATCACGATGTGTCCGGTAAAAGTCATAGGTCCACGACACAACGTCGAAGCAATGCAGGTTTGCTGCAATATCCAGTGCGACCTTTTCGTCCAGACGCCGAATACCGGCGATCAGACAACGAAACAAGGCATCCCTGTGGGGGCCGTGCTCGGGCTTCGGCAGTAAGCCAGGAACGTAAATTATCAGCGGTAGCTTGGTCATCGGATTGCAGTGATGTTGTCGTGTTCGACCATTGTCATACCATTGCGTAAACTGCTGCAAGCTGAGTCCTTCAGGGGATGAAAGACAATGAAGTATCTACATACTATGGTGCGCGTCACCGACGTTGACGAATCTCTCGATTTCTATTGCGACAAGCTCGGCCTGGTCGAGTTGCATCGTAAAGATAGCGAGCAGGGACGGTTTACGCTGATCTTCCTGGCGGCGCCTGGCGATGAAGATGCGCAGGTCGAGCTTACCTGGAACTGGGACCCTGAGGAGTACGGCGAGGGCCGCAATTTTGGCCACCTCGCCTATCAGGTCGACGATATCTATGCGGCGTGTCAGCGCTTGATGGACGGAGGTGTCACCATCAACCGGCCGCCGCGTGACGGTTACATGGCATTTGTGCGCTCGCCGGACGGCGTCTCGGTCGAGCTACTACAGAAAGGTGATGCGTTGCCGGCTGCTGAGCCATGGGCGTCGATGCCGAATAGCGGCCATTGGTAATGCCTACGGCGTTGGCATAAGCGGCGGTAAAAACTCGCCTTTCTCAACTGGTTCGTCTTTGAGGACCGAGAAGGAGCGAATGGCTCTGGCGAGTGCTTCGCCGTCCCACTCGCCGCTTTGCGGCCCGTAGCTCAAGCTCGACAGCTTGCGTAATTCGTCGGCCAACGGTGACGATACGCGCTGCGCAATGACGCCGATACTTCGCGGTGCGTCATCAGGCCACTGCAATAAGCCCCAGCTGATCATCGCCTGTCGCACGCCGGCACTATCACCTGTGACCGCAGCTTTGCGAGCAGCCCGGAGCTGCCTCGCCTGCAATTTGTGAACGGGAGTCGGTGCTGCTTTTTTGGGTTGCCGCTTCGGTCGCGATGACCACCACCAGGCCAAAAGCGTCACCAGCCAGACCGCCGCCAGCAACTCGCTGGTGCTGCGCCAGAACCTGTCAGGAGCGGTTGTTGTCGTAACAGATTCGCTGTTCTTTTCAGCCGCGACAGTGGCCGCAGCCGCGGGCTCCGGTGCAGCAGGCTCGCCCGACGGCAGAATATTGATGGATCGCTCCGGCAATCGAGCAACCTGCCAATCACCTGTTGCGATGTTCCACCACGGCACCTCGAGCGCGGGCAGAACGACAGAGCCTTCGCCCGTAGCAATCAGCGCGTACTGATCTTTGCGCACACCGCGAATACCACCTGATTCGATACGGCGGCTCAATTCTGGTTTATCCGGATAAATATTGATGCCCGCCACGGATGGCGGATCAAGTGCCGGAATCTGCGTTTCCAGTTGTCCGAGTACGCTCGTGGTTACGTGCCGCGTCAGCGGTTCACCTGCCTGGATTTCATCGGTTTGCGCGGACCAGTCCTCGAATAACTGCAGGCTGCGAGCTGGTAACCAAACTGCATCCGCGTAATCTGCTGGCGGCGCAGGAACCGGCAAAACGGTAACGGACTGAGGCTCAGACTCGTACATTTTTCGACCCGTGATGCGGCCATCGCGCAATACTCGAGCCTCAAATCGTGCCGGCGATATCTCGATCTCGCCGCTTTCTTGCGGATACAGCGCGTACACGCGCTCGACAACCTGGTAGGCAGTGCCATCGATAATTGCTTCATAGCTGCGATCGTCGCCGGCGAGTTCACTGAGGGTCTCGACACCGCTGATAACGGGCTCGCGCAACGCGGGCTGGCGAGTTGCCACGGCGCGGTAGATCTTGACCGTGAGAAGGACCTGTGCCTGCACGTAGGTTTCGTCGAAATCGACCTCGCTCGTTACAAAAACATCGGCTTCACCCGGAGGCGCGTAGCTCGGCTCACTGACCGTGATCGTCAGCGGGTCACTGCGTTCGTTGCCAATGGAGATTGAGGGAATCGTGAGCTGACCCGCTTTCCTTGGCATCAACACAAATGTCCACGTCTTGCTGCGTCGAATCTGGCCATTGACGATGGTCGTATTGCTGAGCTGACTCCCCTGCCCGACATAAAAATCCTCATCGAGAACCGAGACGTCCGGTTGCATTTCGATGTTGGTGTCGGCAATTACCTCGAGCGTGAACGATTCGTTCAATTCAATATCCGCCCGATCCACGCGGGTAACTACTGTCGCGAATGCCTCACCGCACATTGATACTGCAGCGATCGCAATGAGGATGACTTTTCCTGCTGTCTTTACCACGGTTGTACCTCATCGTCGGGCCAGGTGTTGTTGCCATCCTGATCCTTGCCCGTCTTTTGATATTGGTAGCGGAATTTACGCCGCAGCAAGCCGCCCGGGTCGTTAGGTATACGACGCAACCATTGCTCCATCGCCTGCTGCTGCTCCTGCTCATGGCGCAGCGCCTCGAGCTCTTCCTGGGTAAGCTGCTGCGCCATTTCTTCATTCTGTTGCGCTTCTTCGGCAGCTCGCTGTAACTCTTCCTGAAGCGCATCGAGGTCTTCCTGGCTGGCCTCTTCTTCGTCGCGCTGCGAATCTCCCTCTTGGGGTTCGCCTTCGGAACCTGGCTCGCTTTCCGAGCTTTCCTGCGACTCGCCGTCGCTTTCCGACTGCTCCCCCTCGCCTTGCTGATCGGACGATTCCTGTTGCTGCTCTTGTTGTTGCTCGAGCAGCTGCGCGAGCAGATCCCGGTTGTACTCAGCATCAGCATCATCAGGATCGACCTCGAGGACTTGCTCGTAGGCATCGATCGCTGACTCGAGCTCACCCTGCCTTGCCAGCGCATTGCCAAGGTTGTACAGACTCCGCGTATCTTCATTCTCAGCGAAGGCTGCCGCGCTCCCTGCGTAGTCGTCTGCCCGATACTGCGCGACGGCACGCCAGTCCGGGTTTTCGAACAGCTCGGCCGCGTCTGCCGCCTCCCCTTGCTGCAACTTCTTTTGTGCCTGTTGATCCCGCGTCATCCAGATATCGTCCCAAACCGACGCTTCTGCAGGTTGCGACAACGGCAGAATAGCCAGCGCGACTAGCAACACCCAACCGCGTCGAAAGGCCATGGCCGCGAGTGGCAGCAGCAGAAAGACCAGCCACGGGCCTTCTTCGCGCCAGCGATCTGTCGCAAGCGACTCGTCCGCGGCGGCGCGCTGTGCGACCTCGCCCGACAAAAGTGTGCCGAGGTCCCGGTCGTCGGTCGTCAGCGTCGCAAAGCGTCCACCACCTGCTACGGCAAGAGCGCGCAACGAGTGCTCATCGAGCTTCGGAACAGCGATTTGCCCGGATCGATCAGTAACGAAACCACCGCTGACCCTTGGTATCGGCGCGCCCTCCGACGTACCGACCGCGAGTACAGACAGCGAGTAACCAGACGTCTTGAGGTCCCGAGCAACGCGCTGTGCCGCGGGTGACGAGCCGCCATCGGTTATTAACAGAATCTCGCCAGCCCCGGCGCCCGCCTGCTGCAGCAATTGCCTACCCTTCTCAATTGCAGCAATTGGATAGCTGCCGCGGCTTGGCATGATGTCGGTGCTGACGCTATTAACGAGCGCGGCGATTGTGTCTGTGTCGGTCGTTAATGGCGTTACCGTGAACGCATTAGATGAATATACAATCAGCGCGGTTTGCCCGCTGCCGCGTTTTTCGAGTATATCGAGAATCTTGAGACGCGCTCGTATCAGGCGACTCGGCGCGAGGTCTCGCGCGTCCATGGAACGCGACAGATCCAGTGCCAGGACCAATGCCTGGTCTGAGCGAAAAACAGGTTGTTCAATACGTTGCCAGGCGGGCCCAGCCAACGCTATAACGGCGATCACGCCACCAAGCCCGAGCAGCAACCAGCGATAGTCGGAACGGCGTTTGGCAGATCGTGACAGAACAAATGGCGCGAGCGCGGGATCGACTACGTTCTGCCAATTGCCGGTGCCGAGCTTACGGTACGCCAACAAGATGACCGCCGCGATAATCAGTGGCAGCACCCACAACCAATCGGGGCGAAGAAAATGAAAGTCAGCTGGCATCGGCTTGAACCCTCGACTGCCAGCGAATTGCCAGGTTTTGCAGAAGGCTGACAACAGCAAGCAATGCGGCAAGTGCGAATGCGCCGGCCAGTGGCCAGTAATAGAGTGACTTCACGGGCCTGAACCCGGCCTCGGGTTCGTCGACCGGCTCGAGCTCGTCGACCAGGCGATATATGTCCTGAAGCCCGGCCGTGTCCTTGGCTCGAAAGTAGCGCCCGCCCGTCATCTCGGCTATTCCCGTCAGCGTCTCCTCGTCGAGATCAGCAGAGGGGTTGATGTTGCGCCGGCCACCGATCAATGACGAGACTTCAAGTTGCTCTGCGCCGATGCCGATGGTGTAGATGCGCAGGCCAACCTGTTGCGCCAGTTGTGCTGCTTTGAGCGGCTCCACTTCGCCGGCGGTGTTCGCGCCATCCGTGAGCAAGACGAGTACCTGCTCGCTCCCATCTGCCTCCTGGTCGTGAATGCGTTTTACGGCGAGCGTTATCGCGTCGCCAATGGCTGTCTTCTCACCCGCAAGACCGATGAATGCCTCGAGCAACAAGACCTTGACCGTCTCCCTGTCCAGCGTCAGCGGCACCTGCAGGTAGGCGCGCTCGCCAAACAGGATCAGGCCTATGCGATCGCCTTCACGGCGACTGATAAAATCGCTGGCGACTGCCTTTGTCGCCGTCAAGCGATCCACTCGCCGATTGCCGAGTTCGAAATCCTTCTGATCCATACTGCCCGACAGATCAACCGCGAGCATCAGGTTGCGCCCGGATACGGGTACATCGAGTTCGTCGCCTATGCGTTCCGGCCGTGCTGCTGCAAGCACCAGCAGAATCCAGGCGATTGCTGCCAACCAGAAGCGCCAATTCAACAGCTGTTCGGTCTCCGAGCGATGGCGCAGCACTGCAAACGCGTCGAGCTGAGGTACGCGCAGACCGGCGTCCTGCAGGCTGGCCGATTCGGACAGCAGCCAGCGCGCAATGAACGGCAGTGGCAGTGCCAGCAGCGCCCAGGGCCATGCGAGCGACCACATCAGCGCTGCGCCCCAACCGGCGTCGCCAGCCGCTGCCTGATGGCCGATAGCAGGTCGACCAGATCCATCGCTGAGACGTCGTCGCCCGGTTTCCGGTACGGCAACTCAAGCAGCTTGCGACCCGCCTCCGCCTGGAATCGTGGTCCGTCAAAATCACGATCCAGCCACGCCAGCCAGGCGTCGCCGGTGAGGCCAGCCACCTCGCCACGTGGCGCATAAGCGAGCATGGTACGGCGCAGCAATTCGGACAGCTCGCGGCTGAATCTGATCGCGTCGTGGTGCAGCTCGAAATCTGCCGTCAGTTGATCGAGCTGTCGCAACGCATGGCGACGAGCCGCACCTCGCGCACGGGTTCGCAAATACCATCGAAGCAGGTACACGAGACCTGCAAGCGCCAGTGCGATTACAAACCACCACCCGGGTGCGAGCGGCCACCAGCTGATCGCATCCGGTAAGTGAAGGTCGCGAAGCGGAATCTGCCGCGGATCCATCAGTGTGTTCTCCGCCCAAGCGCGGCTTGCAGCGTCGTGACCGGATCGTCTTCTGTCGACATCGACATCAGGTGCACGCCATAGCGATGACAAAAGGCTTCAAGCTCATCGGTGCGTTGCGTGAACGCGTCCCTGTAGTCTCGCCGCGCAGATTTCGCGATGGTGTCTATTGCCAGCTCGTCATCACGCGAAACCAGCCGGTATCGTCCCGGCGGCGGCAATTTCCGTTCCAGTGGATCATTGAGGAATACGGCGAGAACCTCGTTGTGGCGTGCCACGCTCGACAGGTAAGCCTGTGCCGCGCGAGAGAAGCCCAGAAAGTCACTGAGCACTACAACAAGGCTGCCTGGCCGAGCAACGCGACGCAGCGCAGACATCGCCTGGGTCAGCGCTGCTTCCGAGTCTGTCCCGGGTGCCCGCTCGCGATTCTCCCAGTCGGGATGGTTAACGAGTTCGTGCACAAACCTGAGCGCCGCTCGTCGGCCCAGCCGTGGTTTGAGTTCGCGGTGTGTGGTGTCGCCAAAAATAAGGCCGCCGAGTCGATCGCCTCGATGATGCGCCGCCCACGACAGCAACGCTGCCGCACGACTCGCGTTAACTGATTTGAAACAGCCCCGGGTCGCGAAGTGCATACTCGCGCGCAGATCTGTGACTACCAGGACAGGTCGTTCGCGCTCTTCTCGAAACAACTTGGTATAGGCAGTTGTGCTGCGCGCAGTTACGCGCCAGTCAATGCTGCGCGGATCATCGCCGGGTTGGTAGGGCCGGGATTCGTCGAATTCCATGCCGCGACCGCGAAAATGAGAGACGTAAGCACCCGTCTGCAGGGAATTGACACGCAGCGCATCGAGCGCGATGGCACGCGCAGGCCCGTTGAGCCGAATCAGCCCGGCCTGGCTGACACTAACCGGCGACGCGTCCTCGTACATGTGGTCCAACAGGGGCACTAGGGGACTCCGACACCATCCAGGATACGTTCGATAATGGAATTTTCGTTAATGCCATCGGCTTCCGCTTCGAAACTCAATACGAGCCTGTGACGCAATACGTCCGTCGCAACGGCCTGGATATCCTCCGGCCCAACGTAATCTCGCCCCGACAACCAGGCGTGTGCGCGCGCGGCACGATCGATGCCCATGCTGGCGCGCGGGCTGGCACCGTACATGACCTGCCCTTCGAGCGACTCGTGGACGCGGCCCGGGTTGCGGGTGGCGACGACGATGTTGACGATGTATTCCTCGAGTTCATCGGCGAGGTGTAGCCCGAGAATGTCCTGTCGCGCCTGCATGATCGATGCCAGCGACAATAACTCTGGCGGCTGGAACGCATCGCGTTCGCCCGATTTCGCCTCGTCACGGTTCAGTACAAGAATGCGACGCTCATCTTCGATCGTCGGGTAGCCCACCTCGACATGCAACAGGAAGCGATCAAGCTGGGCCTCGGGCAATGGATAGGTACCTTCCTGCTCAATAGGGTTCTGCGTGGCCATGACCATGAACAGGTCCTCGAGCGGATAGCTGCGATCACCGACGGTGATCTGACGTTCTTCCATCGCCTCGAGCAAAGCCGATTGTACTTTGGCCGGCGCGCGGTTGATCTCATCGGCAAGGATCAGGTTGTGGAACAGCGGCCCTTTGCGAAACTCGAAGGTACCTTCCTGCGGCCGGTATATATCCGTGCCGGTCAGGTCTGCTGGCAGCAAATCCGGTGTAAATTGCAGACGATGGAAATCGCCCTCGATGCTCTCAGCAAGAACTTTGATCGCCCGTGTCTTCGCAAGACCCGGCGCGCCTTCGACCAGCAGGTGACCGTCACACAGCAGCGCAATCAACATACGGTTGATCAGGTGCGACTGCCCGATGATCAGGCCGCTGGCATGCGCCTCAAGTTGCTGGAATTGTTCTACAACACTCATCAATAACTCCGGACTAAAAATCGGCGTGCCATTCTAGTGATGATGCGCGTGCAGGCCAACTGGTCGCGATGTTTTTTGCCCATACCGGCTCTACTTTGGTATTAATGCTCCCTCTTCCGACAACAGCCGAATCGATACATTGCAGATAATTCCCAGAAAATGCGCCGGGATGCGCTATTTCGCCGCTGGCACGGCCGTTTTGATGGTGACAACGGCGGCGCTTGCGGGCTGCAAACCGACCGCCGGGACAAAGCTCGAGCCAGCGCCAGCGGCTGCCGCCACCCTTGTGCCGTGTGGCGATGCGGGCTATCTGCGAGGACAGCTGTACGGCGCGATCCCTGTGTCGCTCGACTGGGGCAGCACGGATCTTAACTGCGAGGGGATGCCACGGCCGAGCGGCAGAGGAGCGAGACTGCGCTTCGCCAGTGTGGCCGCGGGCGGAGACCTGCAGCTCGCCATTATCATCGCCATTCCGGACCTGGAGCGTGACGCGGCAGGTCGTGAGCTCGCCAGCAATGTCACCGTCATCGAAGAAGGCGGCGGCCGATTCTTCAGCACCTCTGATCTGGGCAACTGCCTGACCGACATCACCATTCTGGAAGAGCTCGATGTCGACGCCGACCGCTATTCGATCGGAGGCAAGCTATACTGCGTCTCGCCGCTCGCCGAGATCAATGGCGATTCGAGTGTGCTGATACCCGAACTGGCATTTCTCGGACTGGTTGACTGGAACTCGTCATGACACGACGGTTGATTTTCTTATCTGCGCTATTTTTCGCCGCTGCTGCCGGCGCGGCAGATGATTCGCTGGACGATGCGTTTTCCAAGGACGTGCTCATTATCGAAGCCAGCGCTCATGCCTGCCACCGGTTCGATGTCTATCTTGCCGTTAATAACGCTCAACGTGCTCGCGGCCTGATGCAGGTTCGCCATCTGCCGCCGAATACGGGCATGTTGTTCATATACGAGCGCAGCGGTTACATCTCGATGTATATGAAGAACACCTACATACCGCTTGACATGGTATTTGTCCGGGCAGATGGCAGCATCTCATCTGTTGCGCGCAATACGGAACCCATGTCATTACGTTCTATCGTTGCAACCGAACCCGTTAGTTTTGTACTTGAACTCAATGCCGGAACCACCGAAAAACTTTTCATCGATGAGAACAGCCGACTCGTATTGGAAACCGTAGACAACGATGACGAATGACCGACG
>JAOTUU010000326.1 GCA_029863705.1 Gammaproteobacteria bacterium | reverse complement strand
ACTGACAACCCCTCGCTGCTCGCGGAGATGCGGGAGCGCAGCGGCGGGCAGACGGTGCCGCAGATACTTGTCGGCGACACTCCCGTTGGTGGCTTCGATGAACTTAGTGCTCTCGACAAAAGTGGAGAGCTGGACGAATTGCTTGCCGGTTAGCCCGGCGGCTCTTGACTAGACAACAGGAAACAAAATGACAGACCAGGAAAAAGCCGCCGAAAAGCGCTTATCGATCAGCAAAATCTACTTGAAGGACTTTTCTTTCGAGTCGCCACAGTCACCGGGAATTTTCCGCAAGGGCGACTGGAAGCCGCAAACCAACCTGAACCTCCGCAGTGCGCATGGTTCGGTTGAGGGCGACTTCCATGAAATTATTCTGACTATTACGGTAGAAGCGAAAGAAGAGGACAAGACCTGTTTCCTGATCGAACTGCAGCAGGCCGGCCTGTTTGAAATTGCCGGTTATGAAGGTGAGGAGCTGGAGGCAATCGTTGGCAGCTTTTGTCCAAACATTCTGTTCCCGTTTGCTCGCGAGTCCATTGCCTCACTGATCCAGAAAGGCGGTTTTCCGGAATTCGTTTTGCAGCCCATCAATTTTGACGCCCTGTACATGCAAACAAAACAGCAGCAGGTTGCAGCCGCGGCCGAAGAAGCAGAGAAACACTAATCAAGAGCGACGCACCACAAACGGTTGCGGTCGTCGGCGCCGGTTCCTGGGGTACCGCGCTGGCGCTGCAGTTTGCCCGCAGCGGATGCAATGTCAGGCTGGGAGGGCTGCTCGAGCTTGACGAGCTGGCGGCCATGGCGACCAGGGGCGAGAATGCCCGCTACCTTCCCGGCGTCAGCTTCCCTGCAAACCTCGTTGCATTCCCGAAGCTCGAGGATTGTCTCGAAGGTGCGCGTGATATCCTCGTTGCAGTGCCGAGCCACGGCCTGCGCGACACGCTCACCGCAATCAAGCCCTTCCTCGACCGGCGATCCCGCGTGTGCTGGGCGACGAAGGGTTTTGAGCTGCACACGGGCAAGCTGCCGCACGAGGTGGCCGCCGAAGTGCTGGGCGCGGACCGCCCGATGGCGGTTTTGTCCGGTCCGACTTTTGCCAAGGAGGTTGCTGCCGGTTTGCCGACGGCGCTGACGATCGCCGCGAACGATAATGACTTCGCAGAAGCGTTGGCCATCGGTCTGTCCGGCGACAAGTTTCGGGCTTACACGTCCAATGACATGATTGGCGTTGAAGTTGGGGGCGCTGTCAAGAACGTCCTTGCCATCGGTGCTGGCATGTCAGACGGTCTCGGCTTCGGTGCGAACACAAGAGTCGCGTTGATAAATCGGGGTCTTGTCGAAATGACGCGCCTGGGTATTGCGCTTGGGGCCAGCAAAGAGACCTTCATGGGTCTGGCCTGCATGGGCGACCTGGTGCTGACCTGCACCGACAATCTGTCTCGGAATCGCCGCATGGGACTGGCGCTGGCGAAAGGCATGACCGTTGAGCAGGCCAAGGAAGAGATCCAGCAGGTTGTCGAAGGCGTGATGGCGGCGGAGGCCGTGAAAGAGGTCGCAGACAGGCTCGGCATCGAGATGCCGATTTGCGACCAGATCTATCGGATCCTCTACGAAGGAGCCTCACCCCGCGAAGCCGTCGAGGCGCTCATGCGCCGCCAGCTCAAGTCTGAATAAAGAACAGAAATAGGTCGCGGTTTATGCAGCTTTAGATAAAGCTGACAATGCTTGCGGTCGGCATGGCCGCTGCATATCCACTTCTCGCCGCATGCGAGAAAAAAGGTGCGGTCGCAACTCACGCCAACACCAGCATTCGCGGCATTTCGCTGGACGGCGCCGAAATCGAGCTTGAGAAGGCGGCGATACGTGAACTCGGCGATGCCATGACCGGCCCCGTCATGCTTTCCGGCCATCCCGACTACAACGGTGCCAGGTCCATCTGGAATGGCATGCACGACAAGCGGCCGGCACTGATCGCGCTCTGTCTGAACAACCAGGATGTGTCTCATGCGGTGACCTTTGCGCGCGAACGCGAGTTGCTGGTTGCTGTTCGGGGCGGCGGCCACAGTTGGCCCGGCAAATCAATTTGTAACGACGGGCTGATGATCGACCTGTCGCAGCTAACCGACGTGACTATCGATACCGACAAAAACCGTGCCCACGTCGGTGGCGGCGGTTTTGGCCGACTGAATCGCAAGTATGGACTGGCAGTCGACAATCTTCGCTCGGCTGAAATGATTACGGCCGACGGCAAAATTCGCACTGTCAACAAAGAGCAGGACCCGGACCTGTTCTGGGCAATAGGTGGTGGCGGCGGCAACTTCGGTGTTGTTACCCGCTTCGAGTCTGAGCTTCATCCGTTTGATCGCAATGTCCTGTCCGGTAGCGTCGTTTGGCCCATTGAGCAGGCGAGAGATGTGTTGCAGTTCTACGCGGAATGGTCGGCAGGGTTGACCGATGAGCTCTACGTCGGCCCAGCCATCCCACGACACCCGACGGTGTTCGCGTGATTATGATGGATGTGGTCTACAACGGTAACCCGGTTGCTGGCGAGAAAGAGCTCGCGCCACTGCGCAAGATCGGCACGCCGATGCTTGATAGCGTTATGGTTCAAGACTACACCGTTATGCAGACAAACCTCGATGCAGCTTTCCATCACGGCGTTCGCTCGTATGCGAAGAACGGTATGGTGAAGGAGTGGTCGCAAGGTTTGGTCGACTCGATAATCGACGACGACGATCCTCGAATCTTTGTAGCCAATCACGTCGCCGGTGGCGCTGTGAAACGCACTGGCGAACTCGACACAGCGTTTCCGCACCGTAATGCGGAAATCATGCTTGTTGTCGTGTCCGGGTGGGAGGACGCTGCGCAGGATGATGAGTTCATTGCTGCATCACGCGCCGTCTACATGGCGATCGAACCGCATGTTGGCGGTTACTATGACAACATCAACTTCGATGCATGTGGTGGTGCCGGCAATTACGGCCCGGCATACGAACGGCTGGCGAAGATCAAAGGTCAGTACGACGCTGGCAACTTGTTCCGGCTCAACAGCAACATCAAACCAGCCTAGTTACCGCCGTCGAAACCCAGCTGCCGCCACGCCTCGTACACAAGGACCGCTGCCGCATTCGACAGATTAAGGCTGCGGCTGTTTTCTCTCATCGGCAGGCGCAGCCTTCGTTCTGCGGGAACAGACTCGAGCACATCTTGCGGTAGACCCCGCGTTTCGGGGCCAAAAAGAAACGCGTCCCCCTGTC
>JAOTUU010000325.1 GCA_029863705.1 Gammaproteobacteria bacterium | reverse complement strand
CAACGTGCTGTTCTCCGGCAGCGAAGACATTCTCGCGCTGTCGGGCCGCGTACCCGGTCTTTATGCGGAATCATCGAACGGCCGTGCCGCGCCGCGTTTCTATGTACGCGGCCTGGGCAACGTCGATTTCGATCTTGCCGCTTCACAACCGGTCTCAATTGTCATGGACGACGTCGTCATGGAAAACGTCGTGTTAAAAAGTTTTCCACTGTTTGACATGCAGCAGGTCGAAGTCATTCGTGGACCACAGGGCACACTGTTCGGCCGCAACACAACGGCGGGCATTATCAAATTCAATACGGTACGGCCGTCGCACGAGACTTCCGGGTATCTGAAGGGTTCCTGGGCGACGTTTAACACGACGAATTTCGAAGGCGCGGCCGGCGGCAGCCTGATCGAAGACAAGCTCTCCGCTCGAGTCTCAGTACTCAAGCGAGACCGCGATAATTGGGTAACGAACGGATTTACCGGGCAGGAATCCCTGGGCAATTACAATGAAGCGGCGGGTCGAGTTCAGATCGACTGGACGCCAAACGATCGCTTTGGCGCGCTGTTGAGCTATCAACGACGCAATCTCGAGGGCACGTCTGCGCTCTTCCGCGCGAATGTCTTCGATACGGGTTCGAACGCACTCAATAATAATTATGACCGCGAGACAGTCTATTACGACGGCGGCAACGATAATCCGCAGGGGTATATTTCCACTGGCACAACATTGAACCTGCAGTGGGATTTTGACAACGTTAGTGCGATCTCGATTACGTCCTGGCAAGAATCGCAAGGCTCCAGCCGCGGTGACATTGACGGCGGTGTTGTCGATTTCTCGAATAGCTTCCCGGTCCCACCCGGCATCGATTCTGATCCGAACGGGCTTGGCGGCATTGCCACCACATTCCCCGGAACGATTGCGTTCCCATCGGTGTCAGAGGACGGCGCGGATACGGACCAGTTCACGCAGGAGTTTCGTCTCGCAAGCCAGACCGACGGGCCGTTTAGCTGGCAGGTTGGCGCATTCTACTTTAACTCGGACCTGGTCGTAACGACCGATTCGTTCGCTTCAATGGGTTTCGTCAGTCGCCAGGACACAATAATTCAACAGGAAAATGAGACCTGGGCCGTCTTCGGCCAAGGCTCGTACGACGTTACAGATCGGCTGACTTTGACGGCCGGCGTGCGGCATACGGATGACGAAAAGGACTTCCGGGTCAACCAGTTCAGCGCGTTGTGGCTGGACCTCGGCATACCCACATTTCTCGCGGACCCGATCAACGTGAGCGACAGCCAGCTTAGTTGGGAATTAAGCGCGAATTTCGCCATGTCGGACACTTCCAGCCTGTATGCGCGTTTTGCCGATGGCTTCCGCGCGCAGACCATTCAGGGACGTGACGTCGCGTTTCTGGGGACACCCTCCGTCGCGATACCCGAAACAATCAACTCGATCGAGGGCGGCTACAAAGCAGAACTGGCCAGCGGTCGGATGCGTTTGAACTTGAGCGCATTCTGGTACGAGGTCGATGACATGCAGCTGTCGATTATCGGCGGTGCGGGCAATATCAATAAAGTCATTAACGCCAAAAAGGGCGAGGCAACCGGATTCGAAATCGATGCCGAGTACCTGGTAACAGACAATTTCCTGGTTACGGCAGGCGTAGGCTTCAATGACACAGAAATCAAAGATCCAACGCTGGCAACGGTGCCCTGCGGTTCGGGTATTTGCACGCCAACGGATCCGGTCAATCCAGCACAGCCGAACGAGGTGTTGCTAGATGGCAATCCGTTCCCGAACTCACCGGACTCCACCTACAGCCTTACGGCGCGTTGGGGCGTTCCGATCGGCAAGGACGCAGAAATCTACGTCATGACGGACTGGACCTGGTACGGCGAGAAGAACATATTTCTATATGAGTCTGTTGAGTTCCAGACCGACGCACAGTTCGAAGGCGGATTGCGTTTTGGTTATAAGAACTACGATACGGGTTGGGAGGTTGCAGCCTTCGGTCGCAATATCACTGACGAGGATAACGTTCTTGGCGCAATCGATTTCAATAACAACACGGGCTTTGTCAACGAGCCACAAATCTGGGGTGTTGAAGTTGCTTACGAATTCGGCGACTGAGACCGTTTCCCGCGTACTACGAAAAGCCCGGCTTCTTGCCGGGCTTTTTTTACAATAGCCCGATGCGCCGACTTTTCCTGATATTCATAGCACTGATACTCATCGCGGTCAGCGCCTGCTCGGATGCCGGGCAGGTGCCGACTGACCAGGCGCCGACGCTTGCAGCCGTCGTCATCGGCAAGCTCGAGGACTCCAACATTCGCGAGGCCAGCGGCCTGGCGCGTTCCCAGCAGCAGGACAACGTTTTCTGGGTCATCAATGACAACGGCGCCAAGGAGTGGGTTCACGCGATCAATCCTCGCGGCAAGCGCATCGGTGAGTTCGACCTCAAGAAGTCCGACAACATTGACTGGGAAGACCTGGCCTCGTTTAGCATCGACGGCAAGCCGTATCTCCTCATCGCGGATATCGGCGACAACGACGCAAGGTACAAGACCCGCACTTTGTACGTCGTGGAAGAACCGGTCGCTGCCAAGAACGAAAAGGCCAGGGTCGCCTGGCGCGTCAAATTCAGGTACCCCGACGGGCCGCGCGACGCCGAGTCCGTCGCGGTTGATGTCGAAAACGAACGTGCATTGGTGCTGACGAAACGCAACACTCCTCCGGTACTCTACGAAGTGCCTTTGCGGCCGGTTGATGACAAGAAGGTCACAGCAAAATGGCTGGGTACGATCAGGAGCCTGCCACCGCCGTCCCGGCAGGACGTCGAGTTTGCGCCGAAGACCAAGGACTGGCACTGGCAGCCGGTTGGCATGGATATTTCGGCAGACAATCTTGCCGCCGTCATACTGACCTACCGCGCGGTGTACTACTATACGCGGCAGCCGGACCAGGATTGGTTCGATGCACTGAACACACGGCCAAAGCGCGTCAGCCTCGGCAATTTCAAGAACGCCGAAGCGATCGCTTTCGGTAATGACACGCGAACAGTCGTCGTCACGGGCGAGAATAAGCATTCACGACTGTTGCTCATCGATTTCAACGGAGCACCAACTGAATGAACAGAACAAACACGCGCAGGGTTCCGGCGATGCTGTCGGTCTTGCTGTTATTCGCGGGCTGCGCCAGCGTTGTCGAACAAAGACCCGCCGACAAGGTCACGACTCCGCCACTCGCGGTCACGGTGATGACGTTCAACGTA
>JAOTUU010000065.1 GCA_029863705.1 Gammaproteobacteria bacterium | reverse complement strand
TTCGGTCAAATTGGCGGAGCAGGCGCGCCGGGAATTTCTGCGTGACAATCCCGATACAGATCGTGAGCCGCTAATTGCAGCAAGCATCGGGCCGTTTGGCGCAGCGCTCCATGATGCTTCGGAATACACGGGGCAGTACGGCGTGACAGGCGCAGAGTTACACGAATTTCACAGCGACCGGCTCGAATTACTCGACGCCAGCGAGCCGGACTTACTGGCCTGCGAAACAATTCCTTCGTACGAGGAAGCACAGGTGCTCGCCGAGTTGCTCAGCAACACAAAAAGTCCGGCATGGATCAGCTTCTCGTGCCGGGACGAGGGGCATATCAGCGACGGTACGCCAATCGCCGATGTGGCAAGTCTGTTCGCAGGGCATCCTCGTGTGCTTGCCGTAGGCGTCAACTGCCTGGCGCCCGAGCTGATACTGCCGATAATCGCGACACTAAAGTCGGCTGCTGCGGACAAGGCAATTGTCGTCTACCCAAACTCGGGTGAGACGTATAACGTTGACGATAATTCCTGGTCGGGTAACGTGACCGGGCTACAATGCCAGCGGTCGGTTCAGGCCTGGATTGAAGCGGGCGCAAGACTCGTGGGCGGATGCTGCCGCATCGGGCCCTCACAAATTGCGGCAATGGCGCAGTGCGATGCTTTGACAGCGGAGAGATTCCAGTATGAATAGAACAATAATTACTTTCGTCGTTGCCGTTTTCATTGCTTCTTGTGCGCCGACTTCGGTCGTTCCCGAGCCCGAACCGATAATCATCTCTGTTCTCGGTACCAATGACGTGCACGGCGAGTTAATTCCGCAGCCTGGTCGTGGCGGCATTACAACGTTTTCCGGCTATGTCGCTGCGGTGCGCGATGCTCGAGCCGATGACGGCGCTGTGTTACTCGTTGACGCCGGCGATATGTGGCAGGGAACACTTGAGTCCAACCTGTCTGAAGGCGCTGCGGTCGTTGCGGCGTATAACGCGCTCGGCTATACCGCGGCTGCGCTTGGCAATCACGAATTCGACTTCGGGCCGGTCGGCGAGAAGGCCATACCGGAAACTGATGCTGATGATCCCCAGGGAGCGCTCAAGCAGCGGCTAACAGAAATCGAATTTCCAGTTCTCTCAGCGAACCTCATCGATACGGTGACGAATGAGGTAGTCGCGTGGAAGAATTTACAGCCTTCAACAATCGTGGAGAGAGCCGGTGTCAAGATCGGCATCATTGGTGTACTGACAGAGTACACAATAGAAGCAACGATTTCGGCTAACACCAAGGGTCTGCGCATTGCGCCGCTCGCAGAAACGATTATCGAGGAAGCGCGATCACTGCGCAGTGCCGGCGCATCACTTGTTATTGTCCTTGCCCACGCAGGTAGTGGTTGCACGGATTTTGCCGACCCGCTTGATCTGTCTTCCTGCGCGATGTCAGGCGAAATCATGCGCGTGGCGAATGAAATTCCGTTCGGCCTCGTCGATCACATCGTAGCAGGGCACGCGCACTATGGGATTGCACACGTCGTAAACGGCATTGTGATTACGTCGAGTTACTCTAATACGCGTGCATTCGATCGGGTGGACTTTACCTTCGACAGAAATAGCCGCAACGTTATTGATCGTCAAATCTTCCCGCCGCAGGCTATTTGCGTCAATGCTCCGGATGAAGACGGACGTTGTACCTACGAGAATGATGAATCACGAGAGCTCGCGGTTTATGAAGGGCGACCAGTAGTACCAATGGCTGAGGTCGTGACCATTGCGGATCGCGCTCGCGAGGTAGCGGAGCAGCTAAAAGCGGAAAAAGTCGGCGTTTTTGTCGAAACAGATATGACTTTGCACCAGCAACCCGAAACGGTGCTTGGCAATCTGTTCACCGATGCGGTTCTCCAATCGGTTGATGCAGATATCGCCATTCACAACGTCTATGGTGGCATTCGTGCCGAACTCCCTAAAGGCGAGGTGACCTTCGGCAGTCTGTACCGTGTGTTTCCTTTCGATAACCGCATCGCCATTACTGAGTTGAGTGGCCTGGAGATACGCAAAATTATTGCGAACCAGGTGCATCAAGAACGGCGTCGCGCCGGCTTTTCAGGAATGCGCGTGTTCGTTAGTTGCGAAGCGGGTCAGATGGCAATCCAGATGATCAAGCAGGATGGAAATGCAATAGAGGATGCGGACAGGCTTCGCGTGGTTGCGAATGACTTCCTGTTGCTCGGTGGCGGCGGAATCATGACGCCTGCCACCCCTGAGGGCGGGTTTGACATACCAAACGGGACACCCCTGGTACGCGACGTCCTTGTGGAGTGGTTCAGGCGCCGCGGCGGCACGATGAATGCCGACGAGTTTCGCGACCCGGAAAATCTGAGGTGGAACCTGCCCGACCCACTGCCCGAGGCATGTTCCTTCCCGGCCGGTTAACTCCTCCGCACAATAGCATTGGCATCAACAGCTGCACTTCGCGTCAGTCGGGAGGCACTTCCGGATGGACTTGTCGCAGCATGTACTCGGCTGCCAGAGAGATCTCGGCGTCACTAAGTTGCACGTTTTCGCCCAGCGCGGGCATGCCGAGATAGCCCTGCTTGGCGTGCTCGACGAGTATTGCCTCCCAGAGCCATGAGCGGCCCGTCCAGGCATCCTGGTCTCCCGTTACCGGGGCGCCGGCATCTCCCTGTTCGTGACATCGCGCACAGCCTTTCTCGTAGGCTGCGGCACCGGAAAGCGTTTCGGCGGTCTCGATCATAGCCTCGGCACCAGCGGCATCATCCTGGCTTACGTGATCGCCCCCTGGCTGCTTGCAAGCAACCGCGAGTACGCAAACACCCGCTAACAACAATAGTCGACTCATTGAATCGCCTCCTTGTCTTACAGTATGGTGTCCGGTTCATATTCTTTGCAACTGTGGATGCTCCCTATGACTGCGGATTCTAACAAGCAGATCCGGCTCGCAAGTCGCCCAAGCGGGTGGGTTACGAATGACAACTTTACGCTTACTGAAGAAGCGATTCCGGATCCGGCCGATGGAGAGGTTCTTATCCGCAATATCTACATGTCGGTTGATCCGTACATGCGCGGACGCATGAACGATGTCAAATCCTATGTGCCGCCGTTTCAGATAGGCGAGGTTCTGCAGGCAAGTGTAGTGGGGCAGGTTGTTGCCAGTCGCTACGACGGTATCGCTGAAGGCGACCATGTTATGGGTATGTTGGGCTGGGAGAATTTCTCCGTTTGCGACGGCAGGCTGCTGCGCAAAGTTCACACCGGTCTCGCACCACTCTCTTATCACCTGGGCATTCTTGGTATGCCGGGCATGACTGCCTACGTCGGCCTGATGAAAATTGCCAAAGCAAAGCCAGGCGACAATGTTTTCGTTTCCGCGGCCTCGGGGGCGGTCGGGAGCGTAGTTGGGCAACTGGCCAAGATCCATGGCTGCCATGTTGCCGGCTCCGCAGGCTCTGATGAGAAGGTCGCACTGCTAAGCGATGAGTTCGGTTACGACGGCGCATTCAACTACCGGACGAGCAAGGATTTGTCAGCCAGCCTCAGGGAGGTTTCGCCCAAGGGCATCGACGTTCTGTTCGAAAATGTCGGTGGCGAAATATTCGAAGCGGCCCTTTGGCATATGCGCGACTTCGGACGCGTCGCACTTTGCGGCATGATTTCGAATTATAACGACGAAGAACCGCAGCCAGGACCGAGAGGCATGGCCATTATTATTGGGCGTCGGTTGACGATTCGCGGTTTTATCGTGACTGACAAGCCCAAAGCATGCGAGGAGTACGTTGTAAAAGCGATTCAGTGGCTTGAAGAGGGCAAATTGAAGTATCGGGAGACTATTGTCGAAGGCGTTGAGAACGCCCCGCAGGCATTCATCGACTTGCTCAAAGGCCGCAACATGGGCAAACAGATTGTGCGCTTGTCGGACGCTGGCTAAGGAAGTCGCATGATTGCCGATGTAAATGTAGCGGTCGTCACGGGCGGCGGGCATGGCATAGGGCAAGCGCTGTGCCGACGGCTGGCTCAGGACAATATCAAAGTCGTAGTCGCCGACCTCGACTACGTGGCCGCTCAATTGGTAGCTACTGACATTGACGGCGTTGGTATCAAGGTTGATGTTGGTGACGAAGCGGATATGACCGCAATGATCAACAAAGTCGAAGAGACGGTCGGCCCGATCGATATGTTCGTCTCAAACGCAGGGCTTGTGTTCGGCGATGGCAAGTCGGGCGCCGCATCGGCTGATGGTGTTTTGGCTCCGGTTGATGACCGTTGGGAAATTTCCTGGCGAGTCAATGTCATGGCGCACGTCTATGCCGCGCGGGTGCTTGTGCCACGCATGGTTGAACGCGGTGGCGGTTACCTCGTTAACACTGCATCGGCGGCCGGTCTGTTGTCGTCGATCGGCGATGCAGCGTATTCCGTGACCAAGCACGCTGCTGTCGGTTTTGCCGAGGCGTTGGCGATCCGGCATGGCGATGAGGGCATCAAAGTCTCCATGGTTTGTCCGCAAGCCGTTGCGACCCGCATGCTCGATCTTGCGGTTGGACCGGGCGCAAAAGAAAACGTCTTCGGCGGTGCTGACGCCGATGGCATTCTGACGCCAGAGCAAGTAGCGGACTGCATAGTGGACGGTGTCGCGAACGGCCAGTTCCTGATCGCGCCGCACCCAGAGGTTCTGGGCTATTTTCAACGCAAGGCTGCCGACTACGATCGCTGGGTCGGCGGCATGCGTCGTTTTCGACGCAAGCTGTCAGGATAGTTTGAGGCCAAGATTGTTTGCGCCTTGCGTCGCAAACTTGGTGGTTTGCTCGAAGCCGCCGGTGAATTCCTTCATACCGGCCTCGCTGTTGATCGCTGCCCACGCTGCCGCAACACCCTCGGCTGAGACGTCATCGGGTAGCAGATTAACGCCTTCGGTTTCAAAACCCTTGAATACGGCAAAGCTGCCACCACCGGCAGCGATGACTTTGCGGCTCGGTGCATCGGGTCCGGCGAGAAAGACGATCGCCGGGCTGACGGTTTCGGGGGACAATAGTTTGAATACAGGCTCCGGGAACAAGCCCTCGGTCATGGCGGTGCCGGCTGCCGGCGCGAGACAATTGACATGAATGTTATTTTTCGCGCCTTCGAGATGCAGCGTGTTCATCAGGCCGACCATCGCCATCTTTGCGGCACCGTAGTTGGACTGGCCGAAGTTGCCGTACAGGCCCGAACTTGATGTCGTGAATACGATACGCCCGTAATTTTGCTCGCGCATGATTTCCCAAACCGCCTTGGTGCAGTTGGCGCTGCCCATCAAATGCACTTCAACGACGAGGCGAAAATCCTCGATAGGCATTTTCAGGAAGGTCTTGTCACGCAGGATGCCCGCATTGTTGATAAGGATATCGATCCGGCCCCATGCGTCCATAGCCTGTCTTGCCATGTCCTGGACAGACTCAAAATTTGCGACGTCGGCAGCATTCGAAATTGCTTCGCCACCCGCCGCCCTGATTTCCGTGACCACGGCATCGGCATTCGCAGAATTGCCATGCTCGTCGCCGAGGTCGTTGACGACGACTTTAGCGCCGCGCTCGGCCAATGCCAGCGCATGGCATCGACCCAGTCCCTGGCCGGCTCCGGTCACTATGGCCACCTGGCCGTCGAGTCTGATAGTCATATTGATGCCTCCGTTGTTCGATGAGCTTGCTGTCAAGCAACAACCATCATTGTCAGTATCTCGGCAATCAGTGCAGGTGTCTCTTCGCCTTCGATATCGACGGTCACGGCGCTCTTGATCAGCCATTGCCCGGGATTCTTCTCTGTTACCGCCACCACTTTTTGCCGGGAACGAATTCGCTTGCCGACTCTAACGGGCATCAGGTAGCGCACCTTGTCCGAGCCGTAATTAATTCCCATGGCGAGATTTTCCGGCACGATCGAACTCTGTGCGTTGAGGAAGGACAGCAGAGAGAGCGACAGGAAGCCATGGGCGATCGGACCGCCGAACGGTGTCTGCGCCGCTTTATCCGCGTCGACGTGAATAAACTGATGGTCGTTGGTTGCTTCTGCGAACTGGTTGACGCGCTCCTGCGTAATTTCCATCCACGCCGACGGCTCCAGTTCTTTGCCAACCAAGCTCGGAAGGTCTTCTGCTTTGATGGTTTCCGCCATAGCCATTTACCTGGGTCCCGTGCTGACTCGGGTCGTCGCTATGACTGCTGAGCCTTTATATATGGGCGCAATTCGCTGCGCGCGACAACCATGCGGTGTACTTCGTCGGGGCCGTCCGCGAAGCGCAAAGTGCGCGCCACTGTGTACATTGCGGCCAGTGGGAAGTCCTGGGAAATGCCTGCGGCTCCGTGCATTTGAATAGCGTCGTCAATAACGTCGATGGCAACGTTCGGCACCGTTGCTTTTATTTTTGAAATCCAGACCTGCGATTCCTGCACACCTTCAGTATCGATGATATGCGCCGTCTGTAATGTGAGTAGCCTTGCCATGTCGATATTGATTCGCGCCTTAGCAATGACGTCGTAGTTACCGCCCAGCTTTGCAAGCGGCCTGCCGAATGCCGTGCGCGAAACCGAGCGTCGGCACATCAGTTGCAATGCCTGTTCGGCCATGCCGATTGCCCGCATGCAATGATGTATTCGCCCCGGCCCCAGCCTGCCTTGCGCGATCTCGAAACCTCGTCCCGGGCCGAGGATGATATTCGCCTCCGGAACGCGGACGTCTGTCAGGCGGATATGCATGTGGCCATGCGGTGCATCGTCGCAGCCGAACACATCCATCGGTCGAACCACCTCGACCCCGGGCGCGTCCATCGGGACCAGGATTTGTGAGTGTTGCTGGTGACGGTGGTTCTCCGGGTTCGACCTCACCATGCAGATCATTATCTTGCAGCGCGGGTCGCCAGCGCCGGAGATGTAGGTTTTCTCCCCGTTGATGACCCACTCACCATTCTCGAGCACAGCAGAGGTCGAAATATTCGTTGCGTCCGACGATGCGACGTCCGGTTCGCTCATTGCATAGGCTGACCGCATCTCGCCGTTGAGCAGCGGCTCGAGCCACTGTTCTTTTTGTTCCGCCGTGCCGTAACGCTCTATGACTTCCATGTTGCCCGTGTCCGGCGCACTGCAATTGAAGGCTTCTGCTGCGAGATGCGAGCGGCCGGTCTCCTCGGCCAGGTAGGCGTATTCGACCGTGCTCAGCCCGTAACCGCTCTCACTGTCAGTTAACCAGAAATTCCAGAGGCCTTGTTCGCGCGCAGCGGACTTCAAGTTGTCGAGAATTTCATTTTGTCGATCACTGAGCGTCCAGCGATCGCCGGTGGCAACTTCGGCAAGGAACTCCTCGTCAACGGGGAGCACCTTTTCATCAATAAATGTTTTTACTGCATCAAGCAGCGGCCGTACTTTGTCTGATATTCCGAGATCCATCGTACGAGTATAGTCAGTTGTGCTCTGCAAGTAACGACTCACGTATTTGGTCGATCTGTGGTTTGAGTCTCGGCATGGCCTTACCCAGGCAATGCTTGTCTCGCGGGCAACCCGAACTGCGTGGGCAGATAATGGTCGCGTCTTTTTTGGCACCTTGAGCGATCCAGCCGATATTGAGTATTTTGCCAATGCTCTGCAGCTGGCTGGTTGCTTCGTTCGGGATGGGGCCAGAACCGCCGTTGCTGTTGCAGCTCTTCTCAATTGCCTCAATGGTCTCCTTCGGCTCAATGTTTTGTGCGCGCAGGGCAGGGGCAAGGTCTACGCCGGCGCACAGAACATGTGGGTTTCCAGCGGCGTCAGTGCTGCGAATTGACTGGCAACAATAGAGCCGCTTGTCATCACCGGCACGCAGCACCGAGATCTGCGACGACGGTTTTGTCGAACGCGTATTGAGCATGCGAAACACGGCCCAGTGCTGGCAGGGATCAGAAACCAGGGACATGTTGCCCCAGGGCAATGGGATGCCGTTACCACGATAAACGGCCCGCAGGTTGCCTGGAGGGTACGCGTCGAAGTAGTGCCAGAACGGGTATGGGCTGACGCTGGGCATGCGACGCATGACCAGCGCTTTCGTTAGTTTGATCTTGTCACCCGCATCGATCGCGTACGCATGTTTGGCGAGGAACTGGCGAAAGGGTGTTTTCGGTGCCAGCAGCGCCGCCGCAAAGTAACTGCACTCGAAGTCACGCCAGGCGAGCAGAATATTCTTTGCATCGACATTGACTGACTCAGTTTCATCCCTGCGTCCTGCTACCCGTCCACCGGAAATCTGGGGCGCACGCGCTCCGTCACCATCATGAAGAACCATGTGGGCGATATGATTCGCAACATCGAACTTCAATCGCTCAGGGTGCTCCTTCAGCGCACTATTCAGGTAGACAGTTTTGGGCGCCTCGAAAAACGAGCGCACCACGGTATTCAATGGAAAATCGGTGTCGCGACGATCCTTGATTGGCGACTTGTCGAACCATTTGATGGACAGGCCGACGTCGGTCGCGATATCCAATACATCTTCAACCTGCAGTGGGAAGTGCTTCTTGCCAACGCTCTCCGCGGCACGCTCAAGGTCGGGAAATCGATTTTGATTGGACTCCTGATGAGCACGAATCAGGAGGTGTGCAAATTGCCGGCCGGTTGTACCGGTTTGCGCCAGAAGCTCTGGTATCGCGAGCTGTAACAGGCTATCTGAAAAAAGAAATGCAGGTTCCAGCGGCAGGCCGCTTACAGCCGATTCACGCGGCGCCGGGTCAATCGCATCATCGAGCGATTCGTCATAAAACCAACTCAGTTCCTTCTGGAATATGTCCGCAATGATCCTCAGCAACCGTTCTGACGGCACTCGTTTGCCATTCTCGATCATCGATAAATAGGACACCGACGGTCCGGCCTCGGCATCGATCTGTACGCAGCGCACCGACAGGTCTTCAAGCGTCAAGTGATTGCGTTTCCTCAATGACTTGATTTTCGTGCCGGCGAAATGGGCTTTGCGCCGCAATCCTTGTGCTGGGCTCATGCCGATCTCATTTGTGAAATTAACATTGTGAAGTTTTTTCTGTGAAATTTATTCACTGTTGAACGTACTATACCTCTCGAAGACCCAATATTCACGCTTTGTTACACCAAATACGCAGTAGTCCTGGAGACAACATGAACCGACGCGAACAGATTGAAAAACTCGAATCCGACTGGGCCAATAGCCCGCGCTGGAAGGGTATTGAGCGCAACTACAGCGCTGAAGACGTCGTCAAGCTGCGTGGTACGGTCAACATCGAGTACACGCTGGCGCGACTGGGTGCCGAGAAGATGTGGCGCCTCATCAATCAGGAAGACCCTCTCTGCGGTCTTGGCGCGCTAACGGGCAACCAGGCCATCCAGGAAGTGCAGGCCGGTCTCAAAGCGATCTACTGCTCCGGTTGGCAGGTGGCAGGCGACGGTAACAGTGCGGGAGAAATGTACCCGGACCAGAGCCTCTACCCGGTGGACTCGGTGCCGAAAATGGTCGAACGAATCAACAATGCGCTCATGCGCACCGACGAAATTCATGCCTTGAACGGTGAGACCAAGATTGATTGGTTCCCGCCGATCATTGCGGATGCCGAGGCTGGCTTCGGCGGCAACCTCAATGCCTTCGAATTGATGAAGAGTATGATTCGCGCCGGCGCCGCGGGCGTGCACTTCGAGGACCAGCTGTCATCGGCGAAGAAATGCGGCCACATGGGCGGCAAAGTTCTCGTACCGACGCAGGAAGCTGTCGCGAAGTTGACGGCCGCGAGGCTCGCTGCAGACGTCTGCGGCGTGCCGACGGTTCTTCTTGCGCGGACGGATGCCGATGCCGCGAACCTGATTACATCGGATGCGGATGAGCGTGATAGACCATTCATTACAGAAGAGCGCACGCCGGAGGGATTCTTCTGCACAAATGCCGGGCTGGACCAGGCAATCGCCCGCGGGCTTGCGTATGCACCTTACGCCGACCTGATCTGGTGCGAGACGTCCAAACCCGACCTCGATCAGGCGCGGCGTTATGCTGAAGCGATTCACGCCGAGTATCCGGACCAACTGCTGGCTTACAACTGTTCGCCATCGTTTAACTGGAAGGCGAATCTTGATGACGCCACGATGAAGACGTTCCGTGAGGAGTTGGGTGCGATGGGTTACAAATTCCAGTTCATTACGCTGGCCGGATGGCACGCGCTGAACTCGAGCATGTTCAACCTCAGCCGCGCCTACAAGGAAGAAGGCATGTTCGCCTACTCCAAGCTGCAGGAAAAAGAATTCGCCGATGAGAAATACGGTTTTCGGGCAGCTAAGCACCAGTCATTCGTTGGTGCCGGCTATTTCGATGCGGTTCAGAACACCATCATGGACGGACTGTCATCAACGACAGCGCTCGCCGGCAGTACAGAGGAAGAACAATTTATTGAACATAGTGAATCGGCTGCATAGGCCGGAACGGGAGACTTACCGATGGGACTTTCAATTTTCAAACGCGCACCACGTGCACACCGAAGAGCAGCCTTCCTGGATCGCACTATTCCTCTTATCGGGGCGAGCCACGCAGACGTCATCGAGTACTCTGTAGACATACCGCTGCGCTACGCTAAGTGTTTCGCCAGGCTTGCCGATGGACGAAAAGTACGACTGAGAGATTCAAGTCAATTTCTTGCGTGGTCCGGTTGGGAAGGTAAACGCAGCTTTCTGTTTCGTAGCGGTCGCCGACACATTGAGATACAAACAGACGCCCGCAACCGCGTCGGTAACGTTCAAGCCGGACACGTATTCGGAGTCATCAACTGGCTGTTCTTGATAGTTGGTACGAATGACGCGCCACTGCATAATCACGCAACGCGAAAATTCATCGCACCAGATGGAAGCCAGCTCGTGATTCCGCACTGGGGACAGGTTCTCTCCCGCCGCATTGGTCGCCGCGCTCCGATGTATCGTGGAGAAATTCTCGGCTCAGACGGAATGGCCAGCGCTACGCCGGGCTAGTTGATCCGGATCATCGCGCGCGAGTCGTGCCTGCGGGCACAGAGGCATGTATGCTCACGCGGAGTGGCAAGCCTGGAAAAGCGATGAATCCAACCAGTAATAGCAGCGATATTTCTTTTGGCCGCGAGCCAGTGGGCAGCCTGCTCGTTGACTCGGTGTTCTTTCGTTTTGTCGAAGACGAATTGCTGCCGGCTATCGGTATCGAATCGAGCACGTTTTGGCGGGGCCTTGAATCCCTGATCGACGACCTGACGCCGACCAATCGCGCACTTCTGGCAACACGTGACAATCTCCAGGCGCAAATAGACGAGTGGCACAAGGCGAGGAGTGGCCAGCCCTGGAACCACGAGGAATACGTCGCCTTCCTCAGGGAGATTGGCTACCTGAAAGAGTCCGGCGCGCCGTTTCAAATTGCGACTTCAGGCGTTGATCGGGAAATAGCGACCATCGCCGGCCCACAACTTGTCGTGCCCGTCAGTAACGCGCGTTTTGCGCTGAATGCCGCCAATGCGCGTTGGGGTAGCCTCTACGATGCTCTGTACGGCACCGACGTAATTTCGAAAGACGGCGGCAAGGAACCGGGTTCGTCGTACAACCCGACGCGTGGCGCCGCGGTTATCCGCTACGTGAGCGACTTTCTCGATCGCACCATTCCGCTCGAGACCGGCAGCCACGCTAATGTAAGTGTCTATTCGATTGATGCTTCGTCCGACAAGAAAAAGTGCATCGCGACAATGGATGACGGCAGCACCAGCGGCTTTCGCGAGGCCGACAAGTTTGTCGCTTACACCGATACAGGCAGTCAGCACTCCTACTTATTTCGCAACAACGAATTGCATATCGAAGTCCAGACTGACCCGAACCATGTGGTCGGCAGAGATGCTCCCGGCAATGTCAGCGACGTCATCCTTGAATCGGCAATTACGACGATTCAGGACTGCGAGGATTCGGTCGCAGCGGTTGATGCCGAAGACAAGGTCGGCGTGTACCGCAACTGGCTGGGGCTGATGCAGGGAACCCTTGAAGCCAAGCTGGAAAAGGGTGGTCGCACGATAACGCGGCGCCTGAACCAGGATCGAATATTCACCGCGGTTGATGGCGGTGATCTCAGGCTCTCGGGGCAAAGCTTGTTACTCGTCCGTAATGTCGGACACCTGATGACGACCGACGCAGTGCTCGACAAGGACGACAATGAAGTATTTGAAGGCCTGATCGATGCTGTCGTTACATCGGCCTGCGCGATTGCCAATTCGCGGCAGAGCGAACGAATGGCAAACAGCCAGAGCGGCAGCGTGTACATCGTAAAACCCAAGATGCACGGGCCGGACGAAGTCGCCTTCACCAATACGTTATTCGGCCGCGTCGAAAACCTGTTGGGTCTCGCGTCGAACACACTCAAAGTAGGCGTCATGGACGAGGAACGGCGCACGACTGTAAACCTTCAGGAGTGTATTCGTGCGGTCAAAGATCGCCTGGTATTCATCAATACGGGGTTTCTTGATCGCACGGGCGATGAGATCCACACCAGCATGCATGCCGGGCCCATGTTGCCCAAAGAGGCGATCAAGGCGGAGCCATGGATCAATGCGTACGAAGACTGGAACGTCGACACCGGTATTCGTTGTGGGCTGCCAGGCAAAGCACAAATCGGCAAAGGCATGTGGCCAAAGCCCGATGAGATGAAACAGATGATGGCGTCGAAGCAGGCCCATCCTGAGGCAGGTGCGAACTGTGCCTGGGTACCGTCGCCGACAGCGGCGACCTTGCATGCAATGCATTATCACGCCGTCGATGTCAGGCAGGTTCAGGAGAAACTTGCTGCAAGAGAATTCGCGAGTCTTGACGATATCTTGACACCACCACTCGGTGATCCGGCAGACTTCGACGCGGAGACAATCCAATCCGAGCTGAACAACAATGCGCAGGGTATTCTCGGTTACGTCGTGCGCTGGATCGACCAGGGCGTCGGCTGTTCCAAGGTTCCGGATATCAGCGACGTCGGTCTGATGGAGGACAGGGCTACGCTACGAATTTCAAGTCAGCACATCGCAAACTGGCTGCTGCATAGCGTGACAACGGAGGAACAAGTGCTCGAGACCTTCAAGCACATGGCAGAAATCGTCGACGGGCAGAACGCAGGTGATCCGCTTTACACGCGGATGAGTGACAGTTTTGACACGAGCATTGCTTTTGCTGCTGCCTGCGACCTTGTCCTTAAAGGTGTCGACCAGCCCAACGGCTATACGGAACCCTTGCTACATACCCATCGGCGGAACTGTAAGGCAAAATAAGCCCCCTCATGCTTGCAGGAAAATACATGCCAGTATTTCTGGCGATTCTGTTTGCGCTGCCGGCGGGTGCCGAGCAGTTGACCGTTGCCGTGGCCAGTAATTTTCTACAGCCGGCACGAGCACTCGGCGAGAAATTTGAGGCGAGTTCGGGACAGCCAGTCAGGGTCACGACTGCATCCACCGGCAAGCTTTACGCCCAAATAGTGCACGGCGCACCTTTTGATGTGCTGTTTGCGGCAGACAAGGATCGGCCGCTTTTGCTGGAAGAGTCCGGGCTTGGAGTCAAGGGGACACGATTTACCTACGCTGTGGGCAGGCTTGTCCTCTGGTCGGAAGACCCGTTGATGAGCGGCGCCAACTGCGAGGACGCATTGGCCAGTCTCGGCAAGCGCCGGCTCGCTATCGCGAATCCGCTCACGGCGCCGTATGGCGAGGCGGCAAAAGAATACCTGGAAGTAGCCGGACTTTGGCAGGCAGTTCAGCCACAACTTGTTTATGGCGAGAACATCGCCCAGACACTGCACTTTGTCGTGTCGGGCGGTGCCAATTTTGGCCTGATAGCCCGCTCGCAAGCGATCGACAAGCGCTTGCCAGATGCAACATGCAGTCGGTTGATACCTCAAGAAATGCACGCGCCGCTGGAGCAGCAGGCAATACTGTTGCGCCGCGCTGAGAAGAATGAAACCGCCGCTGAATTTCTTGCGTTCGTCGCCGGTCCGGTTGGCCGACAGACGATTGAAGAACACGGCTATTCGGTGGCGCAGTGAATGCCGACAGTCTCCTGGCACCATTAGCGCTGTCGTTTCAGCTTGCGGCCATCACCACGGTGATACTAATCGTCATCAGCACGCCTATCGCGTGGTGGCTGGCGCGAACGTCGTCGCAACTGAAGCCCTTCGTGCAGACAACAGTGGCATTGCCCATCGTCTTGCCACCAACTGTCATGGGCTTTTATTTACTAATTCTTCTTGGACCTGGTGGCGCCATCGGCGGTTGGTGGGTTGAACTGACGGGCAGCGCGCTCACGTTTTCGTTCGCGGGTCTTGTTGTGGCGTCGTGTTTATACAGTCTGCCGTTCGCGGTTCAACCAC
>JAOTUU010000064.1 GCA_029863705.1 Gammaproteobacteria bacterium | reverse complement strand
AGGGCGTAATCGCGGAAGTCAGCGAAGACCCTGGTGCAATTCTGTTTATCGATGAAATCCATACCGTTATCGGGGCCGGTGCGGCATCCGGTGGCGTAATGGATGCGAGTAATCTTATCAAGCCGGTGCTGGCCAACGGCGAGATCCGCTGCATAGGATCCACAACCTATTCTGAATACCGCGGAATTTTTGAGAAAGACCATGCGCTCGCGCGCCGTTTCCAGAAAATTGATGTGCCGGAGCCGAGCCTCGATGAGACAGTGGCCATTCTGCAAGGCCTGAAAAGCCGTTTTGAAGAACACCACGGGATCAGGTACGACACGGATGCTTTACAGGCCGCAGCGGAGTTGTCGATGCGTCATATCAATGACAGGCGATTGCCGGACAAGGCTATCGATGTGATTGACGAGGCGGGCGCCAGCCTGCATCTGCAACCCGAATCGGAGCGCGGCGATCGCGTAACGGTTGAAATGGTCGAGAACGTTGTCGCGAAAATGGCGCGTATCCCTGCAAAAAGTGTCTCATCGTCGGATAGAGATGCTTTGCGTACACTCGAACGCGATCTCAAGTTAACGATATTCGGTCAGGACCAGGCCATAGAAGCGTTGGGTTCTGCGATCAAGATGTCCCGTTCGGGACTGCGTGAAGAAGACAAGCCTATTGGTGCCTTTCTTTTTGCGGGCCCGACAGGTGTCGGCAAAACCGAAGTTACTCGCCAACTCGCGCATTGCATGGGTGTCGAGCTAATTCGCTTCGATATGTCGGAGTACATGGAACGGCATGCCGTGTCTCGCCTTATCGGCGCGCCGCCGGGTTACGTAGGTTTCGACCAGGGTGGTTTGCTCACTGAGGCGGTTACCAAGAACCCGCATGCGGTCGTACTGCTCGACGAAATCGAAAAAGCACATCCGGAAGTTTTCAACCTGCTGTTGCAGGTCATGGATCATGGCACGCTGACCGACAACAACGGTCGCAAAGCAGATTTCCGCAATGTCGTCATTGTTATGACGACCAACGCGGGGGCTCAGGAAATGAGCCGAGCCTCAATCGGCTTCACGCAGCAGGATCACAGCAGCGATGGCATGGAGATAATTCGCAAGGCGTTCTCTCCGGAGTTCCGCAATCGCCTGGATTCCATCATTCAGTTTGCGTCGCTCGATTTCAATTCAATCAAACGCGTCGTCGATAAACTCGTCGTCGAACTCGAAGCAAAACTCGATAACAACAACGTCACGTTCGAACTTGATGATGCTGCACGCGAGTGGATCGCCCAGCGAGGTTACGACCCGAAGATGGGCGCCAGGCCAATGGCACGCATCATCCAGGAGCACATCAAACGGCCGCTCGCCGAGGAATTGCTATTCGGCAGCCTCGCGGACGGTGGGCACGTGCGTATCACCGTCGATAAGGACGATACGTTGAAGCTGGATTCGGAACCGGCGCTCAAGGAATTAGAGCACCTGCCTTAAATTACCGACCTCTGTAAATGATACGGCCCTTCGAAAGGTCGTACGGCGTCAGCTCAACCGTAACCTTGTCACCGGTCAGAATGCGGATGTAATTCTTGCGCATTTTTCCAGAAATATGCGCGGTCACAATATGACCATTCTCGAGTTCTACCCGAAATGTCGTATTGGGAAGCGTCTCAGTGACGACTCCTTCCATCTGTAAGGCTTCTTCTTTAGCCAAGGTCTGTTGGTCTCTATGCTATAAGGCACGCGAATTGTGCAGAAACGGACGCTCCATTGCAATGCAACACGTCTCTATTTATCGAGTAATTTTGCGGCCTCAATTGTCTCGGACGGCCAATCTCTATACATAAGTACCGGCTTACATGCTTTATTCAGTGTCCGTATGAACTCAGCACGCGGCATCATGCTGGCTCCCAGGGTTAGCAGGTGCGGCGATTCAACCTGGCAATCGATAAGAGGCATGCAATTGGCCAACATGTGCTTTGTCAGGGCAAATAATGCGATTTTTGAGGCGTTGGCTTGTGCGCTGAACATCGATTCGCCGAAAAACACGCGGCCGATGCACAAGCCGTAAACGCCTCCGACCAGCTCGTTGCCGTCCATGACCTCAATTGAATGCGCCCATCCCTCATCGTGCAGTCGCTCGTACGCGCTGAGCATTTGCGGCGTTATCCAGGTTCCCTTTTGCGCTGCACGATCAGCGGCGCAGGCCCGAATGACCGCCGGGAATGCGCTGTTGAAGGAAACGGTCAAAGGCGATCGTCTGATTTGCCGTCGCAGGCGTTCTGCAACATGAAAGCTCTCAGGGCGCAAAATGCAGCGAGGGTCCGGCGACCACCAAAGAATCGGCTGGCCTTCCTCATACCAGGGAAAAATGCCGCGGCGATACGCCACGAGCAGTCGTTCTGAACTGAGATCTCCACCTGCGGCGAGCAGGCCATCGGGCTCAGCTAATGCGCGATCGACATCCGGAAATGCCTCGGGCGGATCCGACGGGCTCAGCCAGGTGATGGGAATGCCGCTCACGTATCACCCTGGGTTTCGTCTTTTCGGTAGGGGCTGTGCGCATCGACAGCCTCCATATAGCGCTCGATATGGCGCCGCTCTTCGCTAAGGTAGTTGCCGATCGCAGAGTAGAATTCTGCTTGCTTCAACCAGTGCGCAGACCAGGTAGGGGTCGGGACAAAGCCTCTGCTGATTTTGTGTTCACCCTGTGTTCCGGGCTCGAAAACCTGTTTGCCGGTATCGATGCAGTATTCAATGCCCTGGTAGTAGCAGGCCTCGAAGTGCAGGGCGTCATAATGGCCGTCGCTGCCCCAATACCGGCCGTACAACACCTCGTCACTCTCGAAGAAAAGTGAAGCGGCGACTGCCAGCCCGTCTTTTACTGCCAGTATGACGAGGATGTTTTGCGGCAACGTTTGGCTGATCTGCGTGAAGAAATTGAGATTGAAATAGGGCAGCGAACCTCGTCGCATGAACGTGACACTGATGAGCCGATAGACGAGTTTCCACGTTTCATCATCGAGGTCATGTCCGTTGAAGCGACGAAAAGAAATGCCCGCTTCAGCGACACGGCGCCGGTCGCGGCGAGTCTTTTTGCGCTTTGCTGAGCTGAAGGTGGCCAGGAAATCGTCAAATTGCCTGTAGCCACGATTGTGCCAGTGGAACTGACAGTCTTTGCGCACATGCAGGCCAGCTTCCTGCAGTAACGGCAGCTCGTCAGCGTCAGGAAACAGGATATGTACCGAGGAACAGTCGGTCTCTTCAGCTAATCTGATGGCTGCCCCAAGCAGAGCAGAGGCTGCTTCGGCGTCAGCGGGATCGCGCAGCAACAGCCGCTTGCCGGGCGCGGGCGTAAAAGGTACCGCTGCAACGAGCTTGGGATAGTAGTCGAAACCCGCTTGCTCATACGCATTCGCCCATGCCCAGTCGAAGACAAATTCGCCCCAACTGTGGCTTTTCTCATACAGTACGAGTGCCGCGCGAAGCCTGTTCGAATCGTCGTAGCAGGTCAGGTGCCGGGGGATCCAGCCCGTCTCCGGCGACACTGATCCACTGTATTCTGCGGCCAGCAAGAATTCGTGCCGCAGGAACGGAAAACCGCTGCCGACAAGGCCATTCCATTCGTCGGCAGCAATCTCGTCTATTGCGTCATTAACTCTTACCTGCACCATCTTCGAGCGCATCGAGATATTTCTCGGCGTCCAGCGCGGCCATGCAGCCGGCACCGGCGGAGGTTATGGCTTGCCGGTAAATCTGATCGGCAACGTCACCGGCTGCGAAGACGCCGGGGATACTGGTTGCCGTCGCGCCGCCCTCGATACCCGATTTAACCGTGATGTAGCCATTCTTCATGTCGAGTTGATTATCGAAGAGGGAAGTATTCGGCTTGTGGCCGATGGCAATGAAGATGCCTGCAAGATCGATGTCAGTGGTCTCAGAGGCGTCTTTGGCACTTCTAATGCGCATACCTGTCACGCCTGAATCGTCGCCGAGCACCTCGTCGAGGTTGCTGTCCCAGCGAATTTCGATTTTCCCTTCCTTCTCTTTTTCGAACAAATGGTCTTGCAGGATTTTCTCGGCGCGCAATTGGTCGCGCCGGTGCACCAAGGTGACTTTGGACGCGATATTGCTCAGGTACAGGGCTTCTTCAGCAGCTGTATTGCCGCCGCCAATGACTGCGACATCCTTGCCGCGGTAGAAAAACCCGTCGCACGTTGCGCAAGCGGATACACCACGCCCTTTGAAAGCTTCCTCGGAAGGCAGGCCGAGATACATGGCCGTAGCGCCTGTTGCGATAATCAAAGCGTCACAAGTGTAGGTACCGTAGTCGCCGGTGAGCTTGAAAGGACGTGCGGAGACGTCGGCGGTGTGGATATGATCGTTGACAATTTCCGTATCGAAACGCTGCGCATGCCGCAGCATGCGGTCCATTAGGTCCGGTCCCTGCAAGCCTTCAACGTCGCCCGGCCAGTTATCGACGTCTGTGGTTGTCATCAGCTGGCCGCCCTGCTCGATCCCGGTTATCACTACCGGATCGAGGTTCGCACGCGCCGCATAAATGGCGGCTGAGTAGCCGGCCGGGCCGGAGCCGAGTATCACAAGCCGCATATGTCTCAAATCACTCATGTATAATTTATCCTTATTCGTTCAGGCACGACTATTGCCCGCTTGATCCCACGAATTACGGCCAGCGGTCGATCTTTCAAGGGTATGAAGCGGGCGTTTGTATTCCGCTTAGTAATGACGACATTCAGTTTACTGTAGATATGGCAAGAGCCCAAAAGAAGACTCAAACAGTAGCGGGTTTATCCGCGCAGGTCTCTCTCGCATTGCGAGAGGGCGCGCTGGTCGTGTTCGGCGTACTGGCGATGATACTTTGGTACGCATTGTTTACCTACGACGCGGCCGACCCGGGCTTCAGCCAGGCGACGAGCAGTACCAACGTCAACAATGGCGTTGGCCACGTAGGCGCGCTCGCAGCCGATCTGTTGTTCAATTTCTTCGGCCGTCCGGCCTATTTGTTTACGGTAATGGTCGTCTATCTTGGTTGGATGCTGTATCGCGAGCAGAAGACGCAACAGATATTGACACGTATGGATTACACGCTACGCCTGAGCGGTTTCTTCGCGACACTCGTAACGAGCTGTGCGCTGGCCACGCTGCATTTTTCCCCGGCCGGTTTCAATGAGACGGCTGGCGGGATCACCGGCCAGATCGTCGGTTTGCGGCTGCAGGCCGTCATGAAGTTGCTTGGCGCGAGCACGCTGCTGTTCGTCATCTGGGTGGCATCGCTCTCCCTTTTCCTTGGCATTTCGTGGTTCAGCGTAATGGATCGTATCGGCCACTGGTGCCTGGTGGCTTATGAAAAAGCCCAGTTCAAGGTCGGCGAATTGCGCGACAGGGCAGAAGGACGGCGCCAGAGCGCGGTGCGCAAGGACATAATCGAGGTTGAAAAGAAGCGCACGGCAAGGCGCTCACGGCCACGTATCGAACCCGTGATGCCGGCACTTGAGACCAGCGTTCGCGTCGAACGCGAGCGGCAGGTGCCGCTGTTCGAGTCGCCGGACTCCGGTGAATTGCCGCCGTTATCGCTGCTCGACGATCCTCCGGTACAACCGAAGGGCTATTCGGAAGAGTCGCTGGAGGGGATGTCGCGACTGGTTGAGCTCAAGCTCAAGGACTTTGGCGTCGATGTCGAGGTCAAGTCCGTACATCCGGGCCCCATCATCACTCGGTTCGAACTGGATCCGGCCCCTGGCGTAAAAGTGAGCCAAATCGCGAACCTCGCAAAAGACATTGCACGATCGCTGTCTGTCGTAAGCGTACGTGTCGTCGAAGTTATTCCGGGCAAGTCGTTTGTTGGCCTCGAGATTCCCAACGAGAATCGAGAACTGGTGACCTTGGGCGAGATTCTGAAATCGCGCGCTTATGACGATTCGTCCTCGCCATTGACGCTGGCGTTGGGCAAGGATATTGGCGGTCAGTCCGTTGTTGCTGATCTTGCGCGCATGCCGCATTTGCTCATTGCTGGCACGACAGGCTCGGGCAAGTCCGTTGCGATTAACGCGATGGTGCTAAGCCTGTTGTACAAAACGCAGCCTGAGCAGGTGCGCTTGATCATGGTTGACCCGAAGATGCTGGAGTTGTCGGTGTACGAGGGCATTCCGCACCTGCTGACGCCGGTCGTCACCGATATGTCGGAAGCAGCCAATGCGTTGCGCTGGTGCGTGGCCGAGATGGACAGGCGCTACCGTCTGATGTCGGCAATGGGCGTGCGCAATATCGGCGGCTATAACCGCAAGATCAAAGAAGCGATTGCTGCTGGCGAGCCTATTAAGGACCCGACGTTCACGCCGCCAGCGCTCGAGGACGAAGACAAGCCCGTCGAGCATCCAACGCTGGTACCGCTGCCGTATATCGTCATTATCATCGATGAACTGGCGGACATGATGATGATCGTCGGCAAGAAGGTCGAAGAACTCATCGCGAGGCTGGCACAGAAAGCGCGCGCCTCCGGTATTCACATGCTGCTGGCGACGCAGCGTCCTTCGGTTGATGTCATTACGGGTCTGATCAAAGCGAATGTGCCAACGCGCATCGCATTCCAGGTTTCGGCCAAGGTCGATTCGCGCACGATCCTCGACCAGATGGGCGCGGAAAACCTGCTTGGTCACGGCGACATGTTGTATTTGCCGCCCGGTACATCGGTGCCGACGCGCGTGCACGGCGCATTTGTTGCTGATCACGAAGTCCATACTGTCGTGCGCCACCTCAAGAAAACGGCTTCTCCGCAATATCTCGATGAAATTCTTGACGGCCCAACGAGTCCAACTCCAAGCCTTTTCGGTATCGACAAGGTGCAGCCCGGCGCTGACGCGGAGCAAGACCCGCTTTATGACCAGGCGGTGCAAGTGGTGATGGATACGCGCAAGGCTTCGATTTCAGGTGTCCAGAGGCGCCTGAAGATCGGTTATAACCGTGCGGCGAGAATGGTCGAATCGATGGAGGCTGCGGGTCTTGTAGGGCCGCTGCAGTCGAACGGATCGCGGGAAATTCTCGTACCAACGAGCAACGAAGAATAGGAGTTACATTTTGAAGAGACGACTGAGCCTGTGTGCACTATTGCTTGTCGGGCAGTTAGCACAGGGTGCCGACGAGGATGCGGGCAGAAGATATGTCGACAACTTCGTTGCGGATGTCGTCACGTTTCAGGGCAATTTCGAACAGGCCTTGCTGGATGCTGACGGGCAGGTCATTGACAAGACCACTGGTACGCTCGAAATTCAGCGTCCAGGGCAATTTCGCTGGTCCTATATCGAACCGTATGAGCAATGGCTGGTGGCGGACGGGCTCAATGTCTGGAGTTATGACGTCGATTTGGCCCAGGTAACGGTCAAGCCGCAGGCAAGTGCGCTCGCAAACACACCGGCGCTTTTGCTCGGTGGATCTTCAGGCGCATTGGAGCAGTTCACCTATGAAGAGAGTTACGTCGAGGCGGATACCACTTGGGTGCGGCTGACTCCCAAGAACACCGAGAGCGGTTTTGAACGAGTCGAACTCGGGTTTAACGACGGTACGCTGCATCGCATGGTGTTTTTTGACAACCTTGAGCAAACAACGCTAGTGGACCTGAGTGAGGTCTCGGTAAACCTGCCTATCGATGCCGATCGATTCAATTTTGTTGTGCCTGAAGATGTCGATGTTGTCGGCACTCCGGCCGTTGCCGTTACATTGGATCCCTGATGCTTCCATTGCGCTACGTGCGCCGATGGCAAATCGCAAGCGCCTTTCTCCTGATATTTGTACTTGCTTCGACGCTGATGCCAGCTGCCTGGTTCTGGTCCGGCAGTCGCGACTTCGGCACCTGGCTTATTGATTTCGACAAATGGCTGCACGGCATCACATTTGTCATTCTCGCAGTCTGGTTTGCCGGACTGTATCGACCTCGCTCGTACTGGAGAATCGGTGTTGGGCTTATCCTTTTCGGCCTTTTCATTGAAGGTTGCCAACAACTCGTAGCATATCGTTCGGCCGAGATGTTCGATGTCGCTGCTGATATTGTCGGCATCGTCTTTGGGCTGGTTATTGCAGGCGCAGGGCTTGGCGGCTGGAGTCTGCGCCTTGAAAGCTGGCTCATCAGGCGAAGAGAAAACCATGGCTGATCTTTTCTCGAACGATCAGGCGAGCTCCGAAGATCGACCGCTCGCTGATCGCATGCGACCTACGACGCTAGGGGATTTCTCAGGACAGCTGCACCTGCTGGAAGTCGGCAAGCCGCTGCGGCGTGCTCTGGATCAGGGCAGGGTTCACTCCATGGTGTTCTGGGGGCCGCCAGGCTCCGGCAAGACGACGCTTGCACGAATGATCGCCGCAACGACAGATTCACATTTCATTGGCTTATCGGCAGTCATGGCCGGCGTCAAGGATATCCGCTCCGCTGTAGGCGAAGCTCAGCAGCATCGTCAGGTCGCCAACCGCAGCACCGTTTTGTTTCTCGACGAAGTGCATCGCTTCAACAAAGCGCAGCAGGACGCATTCTTGCCATACGTTGAAGATGGCACGCTGACCTTCATTGGTGCTACCACCGAAAACCCGTCTTTCGAACTTAACAACGCGCTGTTGTCGCGAGCTCGCGTCTACGTCCTCAAAATGTTGGATGAGGAAGCGCTTACAAACATCCTTCGACGTGCGCTGCTTGACCAGGAGCGCGGGCTGGCAGGCCAGTTCGACATCGAAGATGAGTCGCTTGAATTGATTGCCCTGGCTGCGGATGGAGACGCACGGCGGGCACTCAATCTGCTCGAGCTGGCGGCAGATCTTTCTGCGGGCGACAAGATTACAAAAGAAGTTGTGCAGGAAGTCGCGTCAGGTAGTCGAAGACGGTTCGACAAGCAAGGTGAGTATTTCTACGACCAGATATCAGCTTTGCACAAATCGGTTCGCGGCTCCGACCCGGATGCTGCGCTTTACTGGCTGATGCGCATGCTCGACGGCGGCTGCGACCCGATTTACATCGCTCGGCGCATGATTCGGGTTGCATCTGAAGACATTGGCAACGCCGATCCGCGTGCGCTGCAATTGACGCTAAATGCCTGGGAAACTCTGGAGCGGCTTGGCAGCCCGGAAGGGGAGTTAGCCCTCGCCCAGGCGATTGTCTACCTTGCCTGCGCAGCCAAGAGCAACGCGGTGTATACAGCCGCAAAAGCAGCGCAAAAGGACGCGAAGGAACTGGGTTCGCTGGAGGTACCGATGCACCTGCGCAATGCGCCGACCAAGTTGATGAAGGAACTCGGTTACGGCGAAAAGTACCGCTATGCACACGATGAACCTGGCGGAGTTGCCGTGGGCGAGAAGTACTTTCCCGACGACATGGATGAGCGTACGTATTATCATCCTGAGCCGCGCGGGCTTGAGATCAAGATCCGCGAAAAACTGGCCAAGATTAGAAAACGATGATTGATCCGAAACTACTCAGGCAGTCGACAGCCGACGTTGCCAAAAATCTGTCCCGCCGGGGCTTCGACTTCGACGTTGATGCGTACCTGGCTCTGGAGGAGCGTCGCAAGTCGCTGCAGGTAGACACTGAGAACCTGCGCAACGAACGCAATTCGAGTTCGAAGAATATCGGCAAAGCGAAGGCACAGGGGGAAGACATAGCCCCATTGCTTGAAGCGGTTAAAGATCTTGGAGACAAGCTCGAGGAGAAAGAGGGGCTACTTCAGGCACTTTTATCTGAGCTGCAATCTTTCGAACTGGGTCTACCCAATTTGTTGGATGACGACGTGCCTGATGGCCACGATGAAGACGACAACGTCGAAGTTCGACGTTGGGGCGAACCCGTCGAATTCGATTTTGAGGCCAAAGACCATATCGAAATCGGAGAATCGCTCGGCCTGCTGAAGTTTGAAGCCGCAAGCAAAATATCGGGCTCGCGGTTCGTCATCATGCGAGCCGGGCTCGCGCGCATGCAGCGGGCATTGATCCAGTTCATGCTGGACACACACACTACAGAACACGGCTACGAGGAGGTCTACGTACCCTACCTGGTGCAGAGTCAGGCGCTCGTCGGAACCGGTCAGCTACCCAAGTTCGAGGAAGACCTGTTTAAGACCACCAACGAGACACCGTTTTACCTGATCCCGACAGCAGAAGTTCCGTTGACCAACCTGGCGCGCGACGTTATTTACGAAGCTGATCAATTGCCGCTGCGTTATACGGCGCACACACCCTGTTTTCGTTCTGAAGCGGGCTCCTACGGACAGGACACGCGTGGAATGATCCGGCAGCACCAGTTTGAGAAGGTCGAGCTTGTGCAGCTCGTTGCGGCCGACATGTCCGGGCAGGCACTTGAGGAACTGACCGGGCATGCTGAGGCGATCCTGCAACGCCTTGAACTGCCGTATCGTGTTGTGTCGCTTTGTGCAGGCGATGTGGGTTTTGGCGCGAGAAAGACCTACGACCTCGAAGTGTGGTTGCCCGGACAGGAGCGCTACCGCGAGATTTCATCCTGCAGTAACTGCGGAGACTTCCAATCTCGTCGCATGCAGGCACGGCGACGGAATCCGGACAGCGGCAAGCCCGAACTCATTCATACTTTGAACGGCTCGGGCGTGGCGGCCGGACGAGCTCTTATAGCAATTATGGAGAACTACCAGCAGGCAGACGGCAGTATTCGCGTGCCTGCTGTTCTGCGGCCTTACATGGGCGGTACTGAGACCGTCTAGGGGTAGACCCGGTACTGGAACTGCGGCGGCACCACCTCATAATGGCTCTGTAGGAACATGACCAGGTCGGTCAGCTCCTGAACGGTCATGAATCCGTTGTACACATACATTTTCGACTTCCCATTCTCGGAGACGAGATCTTCAGGATAGCCGTCGGCCAGCTTGTGAGACGGGTTGATAATTGCCGTAACCAGCTCGCCATAGGTCTTAACACGCGTCAATGAACCGCCGAGTTCGACGAACGGCTCGAATCCCGCGACAGTCGGCAATTGCTCACCTTTGATCGTATGACACTGGTTACAGTGCATGTACAGGAATGTCTCGCGACCGGCCATTGCGTTGCCTTCCGGCAGGCGAAAACCTCTCTCCGACATAGTGCGATCCTGATCGCACCCGCTCAATGCCACGAGCGAGGCCAGGAGCAATGTCAGTACTGACATGCCTTTCATAGCGACCCTCCTAGCTGGCGACAATTGCCAGCTGACACCTGAGTAATATCACAGGGCTTGTTGCGACTGGATACGGGAAAGCCGCAGAACCGGAGCGCACGGCTCAACAAAAAAGGGCCCGCAAGCGGGCCCTCGAAATTAACGCTGTGATCAGGCTTAGTCGCGGCTCATAAAGAGGCGCAGGATGTACCAGAACATCAACGCGATCGACGCGAAAAGTGCCATGGATGCGGCAACGTACCTGTCTTTCGGATAGTGATGCATGATGTTCGATGTGTCGTAGAGGACAGCGGCTCCGGCGAAGCCAATCATGGCAACCGAAAACCACGTTCCAAGCTGGAAGCCAAACATGATGCTGCCAATGATGCCGACCATGGCCAGCAGACCCACCCAGACAAGCATGCCGCGCAGGAACGAGAAGTCTTTGCGCGTAATCATTGCTGTAGCAATCAACGCGGCGCAGCCGATTATGGTTACGCCTGCAGCGCTGTCGATGACACCAGGCTGTGTCGAAGCAGCAATGTAGAGCATTGGCACGAAAATAATGGCTTCAAGTACGATGAAAAACGCCAGCGCAGCATATTGCGCGGCAGTCGACGTCAGGCGGTGCGCAACATGGGCTGCGCCCCAGCCACCGAGCATGAACGCGCCTAGTACCATCAGCCAGTTGTTGAGCAGAGGAATTGCAATTCGCTCCGCGATGCCAGACTGGAAGAAATAGACCTCTATTGCCGCGAATGCGAGGATCGCGCCGACGACATGGGCGTAACATTTCCAGATGAACTCCGACCGGTCTTCGACCGATGCCTCGGCCACCGGTGCCAAATAATTTACTTGCTCTTGCATTCAGTTTTCCTCTCGCTGATTAGTTCGTGAATTCTAGCACTACCAGGGCAATGCATGGCCCTCGGCGTGCCAGAAGCCGCCAGTATCGGACAGATTTGGGTCGTCAATGCGCTGAATCAAGCCCTGTGCCGACTTTTCGAATCAAAATGGGGACATTCTGCATTTCGCACGCATTTCGCAGAAATGCAGAATGTCCCCATTTTGTTTTAGTGGCGGAGAGGGAGGGATTCGAACCCTCGAAGGGCTACAAACCCTTGCTGGTTTTCAAGACCAGTGCATTCAACCGCTCTGCCACCTCTCCGGCGCGGGCTTTTGCGCCGCGAATTGTGCTTGCAAACGAACCGAAACACAATATATCTGTCTGACAGGGAAGGCCACGCCGGAATTATTGAATAAATATTCGAGAAAAACTCATGAAGTCACTGATATCAATAATAATTATGTCATTACTGTTCCTCGCCGGTGCAAGTTGTGCGGAGACCCCTGCGCGGAACTACCCCTGTCAGGAGAATGAGCAGTTTGACGCATTCGATTTCTGGGTTGGAGAGTGGGATGTGCACGGTGCGGCTGGAAAGCTCGCCGGCAGTAACGTCATTTCCAAGTCGCACAATGGATGCGTCTTGATCGAAAACTGGACGTCCGCGCGTGGTGGCACAGGTATGAGTATTAACTACTTTGATCATGCCAATGAAGAATGGGTGCAGATCTGGAATAGCGGGGATGGCAGCCAGATCAATATTCGTGGTGGACTCACGGCTGACGGCATGTTGCTCGTCGGTACCATCCACACAGTCGGCGATAATGCGACGCAACCCTTTCGTGGCTTGTGGACAGCGCTGCCAGATGGCAGGGTAAGGCAATTCTTTGAAATATCGACAGACGATGGCGCGACCTGGGTAACCTGGTTTGACGGTTACTACACGCGCAAAGCGGTCGACGAGAGCAGCGACTAGGAGCTGAGTTGAGACAATATTCTGTAAGAGGCGGCTTGCCCGCTGGCAATCCGATAGCAAACATTCTCGTGGTCATTGCGGGCGTCTTGGCGATTGGTGTGTCCATTGTTCTGGGGTTCTTTGCGTTCATAGCGCTAAGCGCCATTGTTCTGGTCACGGCAGCCATCATTGGTGTGCGCGTGTGGTGGTTTAAACGCAAACTGCAGAAAGGCCCGCCAGCGGGATCTGCCAGCACCGAGGGCTCAACCGTGCATGGCGTAATCGAGGGCGAGTATCACGAGGTGCAAACGGAGCGCGACGAAACGTAGTCAAATTGCTAAAAACCTCGTAAAGTCGCACCCCATGCGCAATAAGAACGATAAAGACCGCCGCCGCCGCCGGCGACAACGCCGCACTCAGGTCATCATCATCTATACAGCCATCGCCATCGGATTGGCGTGGTTTTTTGAGTCGCAGGCGACGACCACGATCCTCTTTGTCCGTCATGCCGAAAAGCTCGCGGTTGAGGACGATGACCCGAGCCTCAGCGAGGCAGGCACGCGCCGCGTTGCCGAACTTACGCGACAATTGATGGACGCCGATGTCGTGGCGGGCGTAGACGCTATTTACGCGACGCCTTTCAAGCGATCTCAGGAAACTGCTCAACCGATTGCGGACGCTTTGAGCCTGCCGATCCGTACCTATGACGCCGAGGACACCAACCACGTCCTCGAGAAAATTCTAAGGAAGCACAAGGGCAAGATCATACTTATCGTAGGTCACAGCGACACGCTTCCGGTACTGATTGCCAACCTGGGCGCAAGCAAGAAAGTACCGCGCATCGCCGAAGGTGAGTACGACAATATCTACATTGTGTCCATTCCATGGTTTGGCAAGACCAAGACCATACGGTTGAGGTATGGCGAGCCCTACGGCTGATACGCTCGAAGTGACAGCGTCGATTAGCGGCTAGTCAGGTCTCGATTCGCTGCGCATGCCAGCAGTTTCACGAAGAATAATTGCTTTTTGAATGAATTCTTCGTGCCTGCTGATCCGGACATCGGCATTCACAGCGTCCTTTATCAGGCGGTCCTGGCTGACCAGGAAGGTCACGCGCCGAACGCCAACGCCGAATGGGCCGTCGACGTCATACATCTTGATTGCCGTTTTGTCGGTGTCACTCAACAAAACGAAGGGCAGTTGGTGTTTGTCGCGAAAGCGTGCGTGGCTGTCGACGTCCTGAGGGCTGATGCCAGCGACTCGCAGGCCGACAGCAACCAGGTCGCTGTGAATATCCCGGATCGCACAGGCCTCCTTGGTACAGCCAGGCGTAAAGTCTGCCGGGTAGAAATAGAGGATCAGCGGGCCGTCGTCCAAGAGGTCCGTCAACGACGTTTCGGCACCCGAATCGCTTTGCAA
>JAOTUU010000063.1 GCA_029863705.1 Gammaproteobacteria bacterium | reverse complement strand
GAGACATTTGCCTCGGTTTTCGATTCATCTGTCTCGATCGTGGATTCTGCGAGCACAACGGCCACCGCCGCCGGCGAATTGCTCAAAACGCTGCATATCGGCAACCAGCAGGAAGTGGGCGGCGACCTGAAATTGCTGGCAACAGACGGTGCAACCCGATTCGCCCGAGTTGGCGGACAATTCCTGGGCGAAGACCTGGTGACAGACGACGTTACGCTCGTCGATCTGTAAATCCACCGGACAACCTATGCGATAATTGTCCTCTTTTGACTTGCGGGGGCAGCTCGTGAAATACGCTCGTTCTATGCGCGCAGCGCACATCATCTTTGTATCAGCAGTACTCGCGGCTTGTGGCGCAGAATCGCCGCCACAGCTTGCGGTCGAACCGCTTGGGACGGCAGAGGCACGGCCTGAGATTTATGCTGAATTTGCGCTGACTACCGATCTCAGTTTCTTCAACGATGAACAACGGGAAATGCTGGGTCTTTTGATTGAGGCGTCGCAGATCATGGACGACCTCTTCTGGCAACAAACCTATGGCGAGGGCTACGAGGAGTGGCTCGGATCGATTGGTGTCGATGAGGTGCGTTTGTTCGCCGAGCAAAACTACGGTCCATGGGATCGCCTCGATGATGAAAAGCCGTTCATCGAAGGTGTTGGCCCAAAACCGCTGGGCGCAAACTTTTACCCGGCAGACATGAGCAAGGAGGAGTTCGACGCCGCATATCTGCCTGGCAAGAATGATCTCTATACATTGATACGGCGTGACGAACAGGGGGCGCTGATCCTTGTGCCATTCCACGTCGAATACGCCGAAGAACTCAAGGCAGCGTCACAGCTGCTGCACCAGGCAGCAGACCTGGCCGTCAGCCAGGATTTTGCCAATTACCTGAAATTGCGGGCGAATGCATTGATCAGTGATGACTTTCAACTGAGCGACATGTACTGGATGGATGTCAAAGACAATGAGATTGATCTCGTAATAGGCCCCATCGAAACCTACGAAGACAGGCTCTTTGGTTACAAAGCAGCATACGAGTCCTACGTACTTATCAAGGATCTTGAGTGGAGCGCGCGGCTGGCCAAGTTCGCGACATTCTTGCCTGAGCTGCAAGAAGGTCTGCCGGTGCCGGATGAGTACAAGCAGGAAACGCCCGGGTCGGATTCGGATCTGAATGCCTACGACGTCATCTATTACGCGGGACATAGCAATTCGGGCGGCAAGACGATTGCCATCAATTTGCCCAACGATGAAGAAGTCCAACTGCAAAAGGGTACGCGGCGGCTGCAGCTCAAGAATGTTATGAAGGCGAAATTCGAAAAGATTCTTGAGCCGATTGCGGACGTGCTCGTAGATGATTCACAACGAAAGCACATCTCGTTCGATGCATTTTTTGCCAACACGATGTTCCACGAAGTGGCTCACGGGCTTGGCGTCAAGAATACGATCACTGGGAAGGGAATCGTTCGAAAAGCGATGCTCGATGTTGCGTCAGTTATGGAAGAGGGCAAAGCCGACGTCCTTGGTTTGTACATGGTCAGTGAATTGCAGAAAGCCGGTGAGCTGGGCGATGTCGATTTGCGTGACTACTACGTTACATTCATGGCGAGCGTGTTTCGTTCGATTCGCTTTGGTGCGAGCGAAGCACACGGCAAGGCAAACATGGTGCGGTTCAACTTCTTTGTCGAGAACGGTGCGTTTATTCGTGACGCGGAAACCGGCAAGTACCGGGTCGATTTCGATCAGATGCACAATGCTATGGAGGCTCTGTCCCGTAAGTTGTTGATTTTACAGGGCAATGGAGACTATGAAGGGGCAGCGGAGCTGACAGCGACCAAGGGTGTCATTGGCGAGCAGTTGCAAGCGGACCTTAATCGCCTGACGCAGGCCAGCATTCCGGTGGACATCACATTCAACCAGGGCGCGTCCGTACTCGGCATCGAATAAGCACGCACTTACAAGAAATTTAGAGGTACACAATGAAAAAGACGACGCTACTCGCACTGTTTGCGAGCTTGTTGCTTGCTGCCTGCGGCAGCAGCGAAGATACAGCTGCACCGGAACCTGAGGCGAAAGAGCCCTGGGCGGAATTCGCCGCGACGACTATCGACGAATACTATCGCCGCAACCCGGAGTCTGCTGTTGACGCCGGCCTGCACGAATACGACGGTCAAATGTCCGACATTAGCCTCGATGCCCAGGCGGAATATGCGACCTGGATCGACGGCGTGCTGGCCGAAGTTAAGTCCTACACCGATCTCGAAGGAACTGAGGCGTTCGAGCGCGACTACTTATCGACCGCACTAAATGGCCAGTTGTTCTGGATGCGAGAGACGAATTTCAGGACAAAAAATCCGCTGAGTTATTCCGGCTTGTCATTCAGCGTGTACGTCGACCGTGAGTACGCGCCGTTGGAGCAACGCATTCAGGCCTATACGAAATACATGGAACAGGTTCCCGCATATTTCGCGACCATGAAGGAAAACCTCCAGCCGCCATTACCGGCACCGTACGTCCAGATGGGGCATGCCATTTTGTCCGGCCTGGTGGACTACCTGAACAACACGGTTCCCGGACTGTTTGCTGCTGTAGAGGATGAGCAATTGCAGCGACAGTTTGCGGCGGCGAACAGCGCGGCTGCCGAAGCGGCACAGCAGACGGCTAATTGGCTCGATGGTCTGCGGGCGACCGCAAGCGATGACTTCGCATTGGGCGAGGAGACGTTCCTCAAGATGCTCAGCGCAACCCAGGGCGTCGATATTTCCCTCGAGGACCTCAAAGCGGCAGGGCAGGCTGATCTCGACCGTAACCTCAATTTGTTATACGAGGCATGTGCTGAATATGCTCCCGGTGCGAGTACCAAAGATTGTGTCGCAAAAGCGCAAAGCAACAAGGCGCCGGAAGGCGCGGTCGGCGGCGCCGAAAGACAATTGCCAATGTTGAAGAAGTTCGTCGAAGACCATGCATTAGTTTCGATCCCGGGTACCGAAGACGCGCTTGTCGCTGCATCACCACCACATCGCCGTTTCAATATGGCGTACATCAATATCCCGGGTCCCTTCGAAAAGGACCTGCCGTCAACGTATTACATTGCACCACCGGACCCAACGTGGTCTGAGGAGGACCAGCAGGCCTACGTTCCAGGCGAGGCTGATTTGCTGGCTGTTTCTGTTCATGAGGTCTGGCCGGGGCACTTCCTGCAGTACCTGCATTCAAACCGGACGGAAAACAACATCGGTCGTCATTTCGGCATGTACACGTTTAGCGAAGGCTGGGCTCACTACACCGAAGAGATGATGTGGGATGCCGGGCTTGGCAACGGTGATCCCGAAGTACATATCGGGCAGTTGATCAATGCACTGCTGCGAAACGTACGCTACATGTCTGCGATCGGGCTGCACACCGGAGGTATGACCGTTGAGGAAAGCCAGGCGATGTTTCAGGAAAAGGCTTTCAAAGACATGGGTAACGCCAGCCAGCAGGCGTATCGCGGTACTTACGATCCGGGCTATCTCAACTACACGCTGGGCAAACTCATGATCAACAAGCTTCGCGATGACTGGACCAATGGTCGTGGTGGGCGCGAGGCGTGGGGCAAGTTCCACGATCAGTTCCTGAGTTACGGGCAACCACCGATTCCGCTGCTTCGCAAACAAATGCTCGGTGACGACTACGACGGTGACGACTCGATTTTGTAGGAGCGGCCCGTGCTATTAGCGCACTGAGCCAGTCGGCTCCTCAGTAGTACTGGCAGGACGGCCGTGATCGTACTCGCCGTACTTTGGCGCTTAAAGGTCTTGCTTGTCGAGCTTCGCGAGTTTATTGCCAAACAACGAGGTCAGGTAAAGGGCGTCGCGGGTTTCATACACGCCAGTCAGGAATGGAAATCGTGCGGCGGAATCCTGCAGGTTCATCAGGACTTCGCCGTCACCATTTATCGCGATGACGTGTGATGAAGGTTTGGCTTTCGGCCTCACGAAGGCTGGCAGTCGTTGTACGATTTTTCGGATAAGCGGCTGACCCGAAAATTGATCCAGGAAAGCGTTGCGTGGCGTCACGAGTCCTATCCAGAAGCGGTCGTGCAAACCGTTGTTAATGTTGTCCGGGAATCCTGGCAGGTTGTCGATAAGCACTTCTGTCTCGCCTGAACGCGGTCCTTGCAGCCAATGCCGCAAGATTCGGTACGAACCGGTCTCCGCGATCAGCAGAAAAGTTTGATCGGCGCTGACAGCAACACCGTTGGCAAAATTGAGGTTGTCGATGATGACGTGGGCGTCACTGGTGCCGGGCGAGAATGCAATGACCTGCCCGCTGCCACCGTGTTCCATGATGTCGAGCAGGCTGCCCTCAAAGGTACCTTCGTACTGGCTTGCACCGAAGCGGGTGCTCGCCTCTGAGAAATAGACGGTTCCGTCGTTCGCTATTGCAAGATCATCAGGATAAACGAGAGGCACACCGTCGACTTCGTCGAGCAGTGTCGTTACCAAGCCATTCGGTGATACTCGCTGGATGCCAGAGTAAGCGTTTGCAATGATGAATGAGCCATCTCGGTCTGTTTCCAGGCCCAGGGGACGTCCGCCCAGCTGGGCAAATTCAGCAACATTGCCATAGCCGTCAATTTGCAGAAGGAAGCCGTCCTTCGACGTTGCGTAGAGCCGCCCATCATGGCCGGCGGTGACGTCCTCCGGGCCTTCGTGGGTGCCGAGGCCGATAGCGCGTGCCGGCCTCAGGCGATCGTTCGACTCGAATGGATCCACCAGCCCAAGATCCCTGGGAGCGTCCCAGGCGACCGGATCGATAGGAACCGGCCATAAAAAGAGGTATGCCAGTACGGCGGCCAGAATTGACGTGGCTGTCGCCAGGGTCTTTTTCACTGCCGTGCTCGTTTAGCGCTCGCTGCCGATCATCCTGAGGAACTCGGCGCGGGTTCGTGCATCTTTGCGAAATGTCCCAACCATCTGGCTGGTTACCATCGATACCCCATCCTTGTGAATTCCGCGTGTCGTCATGCACTGGTGTGTTGCTTCGATAACGACCCCGACGCCTTGCGGGCGGAGCACGTCCTCAATGCAATTGGCGATCTGTGCGGTCATCTTTTCCTGTACCTGAAAGCGTCGCGCGAATGCCTCGACGACGCGAGCCAGTTTGCTGATACCGACAACCTTGTTGTTCGGCAGGTAGCCGACATGAGCCCTGCCAATGATCGGCGCCATGTGGTGCTCACAATGCGACTCGAACGAGATATCGCGCAGAACAATCATCTCGTCATAACCTTCGACTTCTTCAAAGGTACGCTTTAAATACTGAACCGGATCCTGCTTGTAGCCGCTAAACCAGTCCTCATACGCTTTCGCCACTCGCTTGGGTGTATCGAGAAGACCTTCACGGCGCGGGTCTTCGCCTGCCCACAGCAATAAAGTATATATGGCGTCTTCCGCTTTCTTGCGGCTAGGTTTGCGGGGTTTCGGTGTCTTTGATTGCTTGGTGGCCAATGGCTTGTCCTGGTTAGGCGCGAAATACGAATACTACTGTATCGCGAGGCCTGCCGGACAACTCACGCCGGTGCCACCGATACCGCAATAACCGTTCGGGTTCTTCGCCAGATATTGCTGGTGGTAATCCTCGGCATAGTAAAACCTGTCGAGCGCTTGCAGCTCGGTTGTTATGTCGCTAAAACCTGCGGCGCTCAGCTCATCCTGATAAGCGCGTAGCGAAAGCCGGGCTGCTGCCAATTGAGAATCGTTGTACGTAAATATTGCAGAGCGATATTGGGTACCGATGTCATTACCCTGGCGCATGCCTTGCGTTGGATCGTGGCTCTCCCAGAAGATGCGTAACAATTCTTCATAACTGACAACAGCCGGGTCGAACACAACAAGAACAACTTCTGTATGACCCGTGGTTCCGGTGCATACGAGTTTGTAATCGGGCTCGGGGGTTGTTCCGCCAGCGTAACCGACCGCCGTCGTGAAGACGCCTGCTGTTTCCCAGAAGCGACGCTCGGCGCCCCAGAAACAGCCGAGGGCGAACACCGCCTGCTCGAGATGATCATCGAACGGTCCTTCGATGGGATTGCCATTAACAAAGTGCAACATTACAGGGCCTGGTAGCGCGCGCCGCGACGCGGACGTTCAATAATACCGTCGCTGCTGCGGAAGCGCACAGATTGTGTCAGCTGCCTTCGCTGTCTGAAGCCGAAGACTCGTCGCGCAGGGCTTCCAGGTCAGACATTCGGTAGAAGAAAGTGTGTACGAACACCTGGTCGGCCGAAGTGACCGGTTTCCCCTCGACGAACCGTGGCCTGAATATTCGCCTGCGGAGCTCCCGTTGTGCGATTTTCTGAATTTCCTGGAACTCGGGAGGATCGGCCTCTAACAACTTCACGCCTGACGCGCGGCCGCGGGCAGAAATGTCGTAAATCAGTGATACAGAGCCCTGTAAAACAGGGTCACCGTTATTCGGCGCGGTCTCTGGATGTGCATTGCCGATGTAATCGGGCAACGGTTCCATTCTCAGCACAACGTTGTTTTCCAGTTGTTCTCGGCGCATATCGAGCCTCGCCTCATCCTCTGAAAGCAGATCCCAGACATTTCCATATGTCTTGTTTGCGCGCGGCGTATTTCCTATGTGCATGTAATGATCGCCGAGTGCGAGCGCCGCGATAGTTTGCATCTCCCAGGTAGTATCCGGATGTTCAGCAGCAATCCGAACCGCCCGCTTGAAGTAAATCTCCCCGCCCGTAAACGTGGCTTCCCGAAAAGCCTGTTCGCCGGACATATCCAGATAGGAAAATGACTTGCCAAGCAGGACAAGCGGCCGGATCAATTGCAATGCAGATTTTCCGAACTTGGCTTCATAAATTCGAACGACGCGCCGGTAGGTCGCACGCTCCTCGTTGATAAACCCAATTCTGTGCTGCCAGTGAGCACGCTTCATCAACGATGGGATAAGTTCTATCGAATCGTTCGCGAAGTGCCGGACATTAAGCGCATAAACGGTGTCCTGAAGATCACTGGCTTCCTCGTGCAAGCCCATCCGCACATTGACCTCCGTCAGCGAGTCTAATAACTCCACCTGTCCCGCATTGTGCGGCCCGTCGTTGACGTGCGTAACGTGAACCGCTCTCTGCAGCGTATTGGATGCCAGGTCAGGTCGGCCACCCTCCAGTTGCGAGGCGGCGAGACCCTTTAAGGGGTTAACGAGTTGGGAATTCAGGCGATCCTCGTTGTCTTCAATGATCTCGATAGCCGATTGAAAATTCTGCTCTGCGGCATCGTATTGTTCGGTGTAGTGCTGAACGATCGCCAGATTCGTCAGGGCTTTGGCCATCTCGGCTGATCGCGGCCCCTTGAGTCGAATAGCCATTTCTATAGCTCGTTTGGCCACTGAATCAGCTTCGTCATAGGCTTGATCAAGCACGAGCATTCCGACACGCCTAAACTCGGCATCGAGCAGCTCCAGAGATATCTCCTCGGGTTCTCGAATAGAGTCCGGCCCGACATTTTGCAAATCGGCCTCAAGATCCTGTTCGGCGACAGGAACGTCTGTGCCTTCGGGATCCGTTGACGTGACCGCCGGATCATCGCCTGTTGCAGCCTGAGTGGCTGCTGCCAGCCACAGTAACGAATACGCGATAGGTTTTGAGTTCTTCATATTTCCACGGTCTTGTCGAGGGCCTCAGCGTCGGGTTTCCCTGCGCAGCAGTGCAAACAGACTAGATTTCAGACTCTGTTAGACCCGATAAGTTCTGCGATTCGGTCGTCAGGAGCCGCCCGTTCACTATACCGCAAGTCGCGGCCGGGGCGATCGCAGCCCGGAGGGTATTAATTAAGGACGCGGTAGCCTCTGCCGCGCATGCAGCGCTTGAAGACCTGCTGTTTTTCGCGATCGGCATCGAGCCCGGAAACCGTGCCTCCGTGTACTGCACCCCAGGCGGCATGATCACTTTGGTAATCACCCGCGATCGCGCCGTATATAGCACCGACCGCAGCACCAGTCGCTGCACCCTTGGCGACACCTTCGGCCATATGAATTTCATTGGTGTAAGCCTCACACTCGTTCCAATCGTCCACGAACTGCTCCTGGTCGACGCCCTTCATGTCGATGATAGGATCGGGGTGAGCAGCGCAGCCCGAAATCAGGGCACTGCAGCAAATGACGAGACCAAGATTGAAACTACGCATGACGTTACCTATCGTGTTAGTCCATACTCTCATATAAGCACAACGCAACAATGTCATATTCGTTGACACTATAAGTAATCCGATGGCCTCAAGCTCACAAAGTTCAACCGCTCGTGCGATCCTGTATGCATTTATCGCAAATTTCGGAATTGCGATTGCGAAGTCATGGGCAGCCTGGCTCACGGGGTCCGGCAGCATGCTGGCGGAAGCAATTCACTCCTATGCGGATACAGGCAACCAGGTGCTGCTCTATCTGGGCCTCAGGCAATCGCAGCGCCCACCAGATAAAGAACATCCACTCGGATATGGCAAGCTCAGCTATTTCTGGAGTTTTATCGTCGCGCTGCTGTTGTTCAGCATGGGCGGACTGTTCTCGATCTACGAGGGCATGCACAAGCTGAATCACCCTGAAGAGCTGTCGCAGGTCTGGGTGGCGATTGCAGTGCTTATCGTCGCGATTTTTCTCGAAGGTGCGTCGCTGCTGGGATGCCTGCGAGAGATTCGAAATGTGCGTGGCGATCGGCCGTTTCGTGACTGGCTAAAACACACGAGAAACTCTGAACTTGTTGTGGTGCTTGGCGAGGATATAGGGGCACAGGTTGGTCTGTTTTTCGCGCTCGGCTTCCTGATTGCGGCCGCCATAACCGGCAACCCGGTTTATGATGCCCTTGGGTCGATATGCATTGGCGTGGTTCTGATCGTGATCTCGCTATTTATCGCGTGGCGAATTCGTGCGCTGTTGGTTGGGCGATCAGCAGACCCCCAGATTCAGCGACTGATAGACGAGGTAATCAGCACGCAAGATGGCATAGATTTCGTCTTTAATGTCATTACGATCCAATTTGGTCCCGACACCATGCTCGCGGCAAAGATAAAAATACGCGAGGGCATGACCATTGGTGCGGCAGTCGCGAGCATTAACGCCCTCGAGCGGGAACTCAAAGAACGAATTCCCAAGCTCAAGTGGTGTTTCATCGAGCCCGATGTCACTGACTGACGCCGAAGCCCAATGCCGTCTAGTCGGTAGTCGCCTTGTAAAGATGAACGTCCTGTTGCGGGAACGGGAATGAAATACCTTCTTTATCGAATCGTTTCTTGATGGCTTCGGTCAGGTCAAACATAACCCCCCAATAGTCTGCCGATTTTACCCACGGCCGAACCACGAAGTTGACGCTGCTGTCCGCAAGTGCAGATACTGCAATTGTGCACGCTGGATCATCCAGGATTCGATCATCGGCCGCGACCAGTTGCTTGATTGTACTGCGCACTTTGTCCAGATCATCGTCGTAGCTAACACCGACAACCATGTCGACGCGTCGTCGCTCATTGGCTGAGTAATTGGTAATGACGCTGTCCATGATCTGGCCGTTTGGAACAATCACTTTCTTATTGTCACCAGTCTTCAGGACAGTTGTCAGTATCTGAACTTCTTCCACGGACCCGGATATCCCCGCGGCCTCGACAAAGTCGCCGACCTTATAGGGGCGAAACAGAACGATTAGCACACCTGATGCGAAATTCGACAGGGATCCCTGTAACGCCAAACCGACGGCCAGGCCAGCCGCGCCAAGTATCGCGATGAACGATGTCGTCTGAATGCCGAGCGCACCGATGGCCGCTATGATGACGAAAATGAGCAGCACCATTCGTGAAAGATTCGAGACGAAGGTTTGCAGCGTCACGTCGACTTCCTGCGCCCGCATCATCTTGTTGAGGCCGCGCATCAGCAGGCCAACAACCATGCGGCCGACATAGAAGATCGCAATCGCAGTCACCAGGTTGATCGCGAATTCAACGCCCGTCGTCTTCAGCATCACAATGACTTCGTTCCAGTCAAAACCGAATTCGGGGAGGTTCACATTTTCCATTATGTTTTCCTTAGGAGGTTTTTCTAATCTGTGTTCGTCGCCGCAACATGAGCCAATTGCCGGCAAGCGTCATCAGTACGCCCGCTGCGGCGAGCATAGTCCATCGGTAGCCCTCGACCAGCGTGGAGATCGCGAGGGCAACAACCGGGAACAAAACTGAGCTGTATGCGGCGCGCGCAGGACCGATGCGGCGAATCAGGGCCAGGTAACATCCGAACGCAATCGCGGAGCCAAAAATCGCTAGGTATGCAAGCGAGATGATGTAGCCTTTTTCAAACGAGAAATTGAACTCTCTACCCAAAAGCGCCGCAATCGCAAATGATAGCAACGACGACCACGCCATGGCGTGCGCATTGACCACGACAACGGGAAGCGCGCGGCGCGTATTGACGGTGGCGGTCATGTTCCCCAGTGAGGCGACAACGACCGCTGCAAGGATAAGGCTGACGCCAAGAACGGTCTCATCCGCCAGGCTGATCGAATTTATCTCCGGCCAGAAGATCAGCGCAATGCCAGTTAACCCCAGCCCACCTGCAAGCAGCAATCGTCCATCGATGGGTGTTTTGAAAAACAGGCGTTCGAAAAGTGCGTTGCTGATGACGATGCCGCCGAATACAACGGCGACCAGACCAGATGATATGTGTGCGGTTCCGTAGTATACGAGAATGTAATTCAGGCAAAACAATAAGGTGCCTTGCATGAATACAAACGGGTAGGAATTCGCGGGCAACAATAGACTTTGCCGGGTAATCGCCGCGTAGAGGTAGAGGGCTATGGCGCCAATGCCGAATCGATAAGCAATGGAGACCTCGTCGGCCACCACTCCTAATTGATACGTTATAGCTATCCAGGTGGAGCCCCAGATCAAGACGACCGTTGCATACAGGAAGAGGACTTGCATGGTGTTACTGGCCCGGTGTTCCCGCTGCGCCTGGCCGGAAGCGGAAGATCTTGTACGGCCCCTGCGATTTGATGTGTTCACGAGGTTGCAAGATGACCTCGCCCAGGGCGCTATCGGCTATGTATAACCAACCGTCAGGGCCGAAAGACAATGCGTCCGGCCAGCGAATATTCTGTGACTGCAACAAGGTGCGGGGCTCGCGGTCATCGCCGACAATATGGATAGAGTTATGCTCGACATCTGTAACGTATAGCGTGCCGTTGGTATCGATACTGAGTCCGTCGCTAAGCGGTTTGTCGGCGTAGCGCTCAACGCTGGCTGCTAGCTGAGAATCTGGGATCTTGCTATTGCGCAGATCAGCAAGCCTTACTCGATGCAGGCTCGAACCACTAAGCGCGGCGAAATACAGCCACTCACGGCTCAAGCTAATGCCATCAACGCCTCCGCGAAGAGCAACGATTCCGCCACCGAAGGTCATCGTGCGGCCCGAATTCTGGATAATGTAGTTCTCCGCGGAGACCGACGCGTGCCCTTCGAGTACCCGTCTTGCAGCGGTGGTTCCAATATCGTAGACAATTAGCGCCGGCTGCTTGCGCCAGAAACTGGCATCGGCAATGACGATGGTTTGTCCGTCCGCACTGACCTGGATGTCCTGCAAGAACGATCCCAGCGGGGCGATGCTCTGGTCGAGGCGGTCGTCGTGGATCAACTTGCCGGTCTCAAGGTCGAAGGCCAGCAACCGCGAGCCTCGAAGACCGTGATTACCGTGATCGATAGTCCACAGGCGATTGTGACTATCTATCGCAATACCGAGAACGGTATCGAACAACTTCGACTGTGAAGTGCCATCGGGAAACGGGACCGAAGCGCCGTCGACGTACTCGAGCAACTTGTTACCGCGGGGTCGAGACTCCGGATGGACCGTGAAAAATACTCGGCCGGTGGCACTAACGGCGACATTGCCAATGGGCTCGGGGTAGGCGAGCACCTCTTCGACAATGCTGTTGTCGAGTAGTGGCGTGGTCGAAATATCCGGGTACAAGTCGCCGCCGCCGTATCGAACCCGTACGAGCGCCACTGTGACCAGTGCCAACACCATCAAGAACAGCAGGACTTTTTTCATTTTTTTACTGCTGTGACCCTTACGTTCACCCGACGCGAATACTACATCATTGAACGCAGGTTTCAGGAAAGAAAAGCAACTGTCCAGGCTGTGGCGACGATTAGTAAGGCCAATATTGCGCTGGCACGCTGCCAGTGCTTTTGCGTCAACTTGTCACGTACCAGGGTCAACAGCATTCCGCCGACGAAACCGCAAAGAAATCCCATCAGGTGCGCGCCAACATCGGTATTGGCATCACCTGTTCCCGTGTACATCAACAGCGCAAAGCCACCAACGACAGGGCCGATTCGATAAGGCCAGCGCTCTTGTGACATCAGCTTCGCACGCCAGACGAATCCGGCAACGATGCCGAGCGCCGCGAACACAGCCGTCGACGCGCCGATAGAGCTATGTGCGGATTCCAGCAACAGGGTGTTGAATGCGTTTCCAGCTGCCGCGGTGAGCAGAATTGCCAGCCAGGCAACGCCCGAACCCAGCAACCGACCGGCAAACAGGCCAAACAACGCGCCAAAGACGATATTGCCGACGATATGCCGCAGGTCTGAATGCAGCGTCAGAGCCGTTATCGTTCTCCACCACTCACCGTTGCGGATAAGAACGCCGTCGACCCGTCCCGCACCGCGCCAGTCCTGCCCGAAAGAGGACGTGACATCGAGCCAGGCGAGCACGCAGACCACGACGACATAGCCAATGACGCCAGGAACCGGGTCCTGGTAATTAATTACGGCTTTCGCTGCCGCTTTCGCTGGTGGGTTTTCCTCGTCATACAGCCCAATTTGTTGCACGGCTTGCGCCGAGAACGCAGCTGGCACAACCAACACGCAAGACAAGGCATCTTCGACAATGTCATGGGGGATCTGCAACGAGGCAAGCACGAGTGCCCGATCCGCACAGGCACGCCGGTTGCGGCTCTCAAATACCACTCGCATGTCGTCATTCATATCTTGCGGTAAGCTTACCAGCCGTTATGAAGCCAAGACAGGAGCTACAATGAAAGCCAGGATAACGTTCGTCTTGCTTGTATTGGCTACTTGCAGCCACGAGGTGCTCGGCGAGGTCGTTGATTCCGGACCCAATGGTTTTTCGCTGGTAAACGAACTCACGGTTAACGCGAGCAGGGCCGAGGTATGGCAGGCAGCGGTCGATCACGTCGGGCAATGGTGGAGCGATGACCACACGATATCGGGGGATGCCGGCAACATGAGTATCGATGCCGTGCCGCAGGGCTGCTTTTGCGAGTCGATCGGTGACCACGCCGGCGTTGTGCACCTCACGGTCACATTCGTCAATCCGCAGATTATTTTGCGCCTCACGGGCGGGCTCGGCCCGCTCGGCCTGATGGGCATTAATGGCAACATGACGTGGGAGTTCATTGATGCTGGCGAAGCGACTCTTGTGCGGTTTTCCTACGTGGTTGGCGGCTATCGACCCGGGGGGCTCGACGCCGTCGCCGGACCCGTCGATTCCGTGATTGGCGAAGCGCTGACGCGACTCAAGACCCATGTCGAGACAGATTCCTGATATCTGGCTTGATATGATGGCCGACTTCGCATAGCGTACGCGGCTCAGATTTTGAGAGACTAGCAATGACGTTCGTTGTCACCGAATCCTGTATCAAGTGCAAGCTCACCGATTGCGTAGAGGTTTGCCCGGTTGACTGTTTCCACGAGGGACCGAATTTTCTCGTGATCGACCCGGAAGAGTGCATCGACTGCACCCTCTGCGAACCCGAGTGTCCGGTCGAAGCGATCTTTTCTGAAGACGAGTTGCCCAAGGGGCAGGAGAAATTCCTCAAGATCAATGAAGAGCTCTCACAGGAATGGCCCGTTATCACAGAGATGAAAGATCCGCCCGAGGATGCAGATGAGTGGCGTGACGTCAAAGACAAGCTGGAGCTCCTGGAGCGCTAGTTCGCCAGCTGAGGTGAGCTCCGATCAGGTCGCCCTGATAAACGTCACCAGTACCTCGGCTAACTCTTTGCCCTTGTCTTCCTGCAGGAAGTGACCTGCATTTCGGATCTTGACGTGCTCGAGATCCTGCGCCCCGGGGACCTTGCTTTGAAACGGACGATCACCACCCCTGGTTATGGGGTCGCGATTGCTGAAGGTCGTCAGGAACGGCTTGTCCCAACGTTCAAATTCGTTCCAGGCGCGCCGATTGGCATCGCTTGCAGGATTGTCAGGCGTGGTGGGTACTAACCTCGGAAAGGCACGCGCCCCAGCTTTGTACTTCGCCGACGGAAACGGGGCGTCGTATGCCGCCATTTCCTCTTTTGACAGTTCAGTAATCGTTCCCGACTGAATGATGCGCCCG
>JAOTUU010000324.1 GCA_029863705.1 Gammaproteobacteria bacterium | reverse complement strand
GTCATCTACACCTCTGGCTCGACCGGAACCCCCAAGGGCGTCGAGATACCGCATCGTGCGATCAACCGTCTGGTGCGAAACACGGATTATTACCAGGTCGATGCCACGGATCGGGTTGCGCAGGCGTCCAATGTTTCATTCGATGCTGCGACGTTTGAAATCTGGGGTGCCTTACTCAATGGGGCACAACTGGTCGGCATAGACAAAGCAGTATTATTGAATTCGAAGTCGCTGGCGGCTTTTCTGCAAGAACAGGGTATCAGCGCGATGTTTTTGACCACGGCGCTGTTCAATCAAATTGCCAGAGAAGTACCCGGTGCCTTTAAAGGATTAAGAGGCCTGATGTTCGGTGGAGAAGCCGTGGACCCTGATGCAGTGCGGCAGGTATTGACGAATCAACCTCCCGAACGCCTGTTACATGTATATGGCCCCACGGAGAGCACCACCTTTGCCAGCTGGTATCAGGTAGAGGATGTGCCTGCCGATGCGAGCACGGTGCCGATAGGTCGCCCGCTGGCCAATACCACATTATATGTCCTGGACAAAAACATGAACCCGGTTCCGGTTGGTGTGCCTGGAGAGTTATACATCGGTGGTGATGGACTGGCTCGAGGTTATCTGAACCGGCCAGAATTGACTGCGGAGAAATTTGTGCCTGATCCGCTGCATCCGCAAAGCACGCTGTATCGTACCGGTGACAAAGTGCGTTACCGTCGCGACGGTGCCATCGAGTATCTGGGTCGTTTCGATCATCAGGTCAAGTTACGCGGTTTTCGAGTCGAACTCGGCGAAATCGAATCGGTACTGCTCAGACAGCGGATGGTGTCGGATGCCGTTGTTGTTGTGCATGAGGATGAGTCGGGCGATAAGCGGCTGGTGGCTTATGTCGTTGCGGACAGTAGTGATGCGCCATCGGAGGCGGATTTACGCGACTTTGTTGCTAAAAGGTTGCCGAACTATATGGTGCCTTCGGCTTTCATGATGTTAGATAAGCTGCCGTTGACCGCCAACGGCAAAGTCGACCGCAAGGCGTTACCGGTACCCGGAGATATGCGTGCCAGTCTGGGTGCGGAATACACGGCGCCGCGCACCGAGCTGGAGCAGCGATTGGCGCAGATCTGGGCGGGAGTACTGAAGCTCGAGCGCGTGGGTGTGCACGATAACTTTTTCGACCTGGGCGGTCATTCGCTGATGGCGACCCAGGTGGTGAGTCGAATCCGTGGGCAGCTGAATGTCGAGTTACCGTTATCGGAGATGTTCGGTTATCCGACGGTAGCCGAGCTGGCGCCGGTGCTTGAGTCGTTACTGGGGGAAAGCGGTGGGGGTGAAGCCGATGTGATTCCGGTCGTTGAGCGGTCGGGCGATTTGCCGTTGAGTTTTGCCCAGGAGCGGCTGTGGTTTCTGGATCAGCTGGAACCGGGCAGTACTGTCTACAACATGCCGCTGGCGATACGTCTGAAGGGTGACCTAAGCGTGGCGGGATTGATGAACAGTCTAAATACGATTATTCGTCGCCAGGAAGGGTTGCGCACCCGCTTTGCTATGCATCAGGGGAAGCCGATCCAGATCATCGAGGATGTCGGGATCGAACTGGCGCAGGATGATTTCTCGGCGCTGCCGCCGGAGACCGTGGAAAGCGAGGTCAAAGCCCGGGTTGATGCGGAGGGCTTACGGCCCTTCGATCTGAGTACAGGGCCCTTGCTGCGCGGCAGGTTGCTGCGGTTGTCGGACCAGGAGCATGTGTTGTTGCTGACGATGCATCATATTATCTCCGATGGCTGGTCGCTGGGCGTGCTGTTCAGGGAGTTGGGTGCCTGTTATGCCGCATTCGGTGAGGGTGAACAGCCGGTGTTGGCTGAATTGCCGATCCAGTATGCGGACTTTGCTGTCTGGCAGCGTGACTGGCTAAGCGGTGAGCAACTGGAAATACAGCTTGCTTACTGGCGAGAAAAACTCGAGGGCCTGTCGACTCTGAATCTGCCTACAGACCGTTCCCGGCCGGCGATTCAGACGTATGCGGGTGCCTACGAGACATTGCGACTCGACGTCGAGTTGAGTAAGCAGCTGACGTCGTTGAGCAAGCAAGCGGGCGTGACCTTGTTCATGACCTTGCTGGGGGCCTTTGTGGTTCTGATGCACCGTTACAGCGGGCAGGATGACGTGGTGATCGGTTCGCCCATTGCCAACCGAAACCGCTCGGAACTGGAGGATTTGATCGGCTTTTTTATCAATATGCTGGTATTGCGCCTGGATTTAACAGGGAATCCTGGCTTTCGGGAACTGCTGGGCCAGGTTCAGGAGACGGCGCTCGGGGCCTACCAGCACCAGGATATCCCGTTCGAAAAGCTGGTGGAGATATTACAGCCCACACGAGACCGCAGCCGCAATCCGCTGTTTCAGGTGCAATTTGCGCTGCAGAACGCACCCATGAAAGCACTGGAACTCAAGGGTTTGACACTCGAACCGGTCAATAGTGAGGTTCAGGTGACTCATTTCGACCTGGAGTGCCACGTATGGCCACGAGGAACAGAGCTGGATGTCGTCATTGTTTACAACACCGACCTGTATGATGCCACCAGGATACAACGGATACTGAGACATTACCGTAACCTGCTGCAATCAGTGGTGGCGGAGCCGGATCGGCGTATTGCGGAGTTGGCGTTATTGGGTGCAGAGGAACAGCAACAGTTCATAGACTGGAATCAGACTGCTGCCGATTATCCCCGGGATAAAACCGTTCATGAATTATTTGAACACCAGGCAGCCGCAAACCCGGATGCGATAGCCGTAGAGTATGAGGGCAATACGCTAAGCTATCAGCAATTAAATGAGCGTGCCAATCGTCTTGCCCACTACTTGCGTCACCAGGGAGTGGGTGCGGAAGTGATGGTTGGTCTGTATATGGAGCACAGCCTGGAAATGATCGTGGGCTTGCTCGGTATTCTGAAGGCCGGTGGTGCTTATGTACCGCTGGATCTGGATTATCCGCAACCCCGTATTACATTCATGCTGGAAGATGCCGGGGTACCGGTGTTATTGAGCCTGTCGAGCCTTAGTGAGCAATTACCCGATTTTGCTGGCGAGCTGGTGTGCCTGGATAGTGATTGGGCCAGGATAGAAAAGGAGAGCGCGGACAACCCGGCCCCCAGTGCGACGGCCGACAACCTGGCTTATGTCATCTACACCTCCGGCTCGACCGGAACCCCCAAGGGCGTCGAGATACCGCATCGTGCGATCAACCGTCTGGTGCGAAACACGGATTATTACCAGGTCGATGCCACGGATCGGGTT
>JAOTUU010000073.1 GCA_029863705.1 Gammaproteobacteria bacterium | reverse complement strand
ACGTGCATCAGAATCGACTAAATGCTGTTGCAAGACAACTCAACGAACGGCCGCGAGAAACGTTACAATTTTACTCACCGGCGGAGAAGTTTAATGAATGTGTTGCATCGACCGGTTGAAATCACAACCCAAAGCAGACATTGGTAGTGCCTTGTACTTAAGCATGAAATTAACAGTCATTAGCGACACGCACAATCAACACGAACAGTTCGGCATTCTCAGCGGCGAGGTGCTTATTCATTGCGGTGACATGTTCAACCTGTTCAGTAAGAAAGATGGCGAACTAGAGTCAATAGATGACTGGTTCGGTCGCCAGAAATTTGACTTGATTCTATGCACTGGAGGCAATCATGACTCGGCGCTTGAAGAGCAGCTTAATGTTGTTGATGAACCTTTTCAAAATGCGGTTTACCTTCAGGACCGCGCGTACATTCATGATGGAATAAAATTCTACGGCGCACCATGGACTCCGGAACTAGCCGGGCAGGCATTCTATCGAGAGGGTTCTGAATTAGAGCGCGTCTGGCAGTCCATCCCGGCGAACGTAGATGTGTTAATCACACATACGCCACCTGCAGGAATTTTGGACGTATCAAGCCGAGGACTCGAATTGGGTTGCCAATATCTGGCGAAACAACTGCGCGTTGTAAATCCACGAGTTCATTGCTTTGGTCATGTACACGCAAGTTCGGGCACGCAGATAACCGAATCGACCACTTACATTAACGCATCATCAGTTAACAGCCAGTTTGAACTAACTCGCCGACCATATGAAGTCGAAATTCGGGATTGAGCGTCCGCTTCTGGCCGTTAGCCGCCCTTCAAAACTTCGATAATTCCGGTTAGCGAATGACCGCTATCGGTGAAAGCAGACATTCAGTCGGGGACTATCGAAAACACCACTTCGGAATGACCGCTTTACGCCCGAAAGCAGCCGGTCGGCCCGATGTATACTCAACGGCTGGAAGTGACCCAAAGCGGACATTAAGTACATCCCAGAATTGACCGACTTTTCCCAAGTCGCATAATCATCCCGAGAAAGGCAAATCCAGCCAAAGCTGGAGACGCAAAGCCACGGGTCCTCGCTTCCTCCGCGACCCTCGATCGCTACGAAGGAGTGCAAGACCGCCGGGCTGCCGACTCAGAAGGCAGAGTGATTTTTGGAGGTGGCTGCAATGCGTAATTATTTTCTCTTTTTCGCGCTCATTCTTTTGGGGTGCACCAGTAACGACGATGTTGGATTTGGTGATCCAGGAACCGGTCTTCCGCCTGTTGCGCACGTACCGGAGATAACCGAGTTGGTGCTGTTACCCAATACGGTCCCACTCATGGGAGGGAACGGCAGTGTCGCGGTGACGGCTGAGATCTCGTTCCGCGATGGCGGATCAGACCTGCAGACTCTGTGGGTTCGAATGCCGGATGGTACGACCTTTATATTCGATGAACCGATATTCACCGAGACAGGGGCGTTTTCCCAGAACTTAACCATGTCGACGCTAACCGACGGCGTGTTTATGCTTGAGTTCTGGTTAGTGGATCAGGCCGGACACAGCTCGAGTGAGCGCACTGCTCTGTTCAGCGTTAGCGATTGGACGAATCAGTTGAGCGGGCTGCCGTACACCCTGAACGATGTCATTTGGGACGGCACTGCATTCATTGCCGTAGGGGACGGTGGTGCTGTTCTGACCTCAATCGATGGCATTGACTGGACGGAACGAGAGTCAGGCGCCGACGCAGACCTTTATGCGGTTGCGGCCCACGGATCCGACATCTTCGCGGTCGGCGAATACATCGTGCTGCAATCGACCGATCACGGCGATACCTGGATCACGAAGTATGAGCCTGTCGAAGTGAGTCTGCATGCCGTCGTGGTCAATTCATCACAGGTCGTTGCCGGTGGTAGCATGGGATTTTTCGGCCCGAGCAGTACTGGATATTTCGGCCCGATCATCTTGGTTTCCGAAGATCGCGGCGATACCTGGCAGGTCATCGACTCGTGGCCTGATTCAACCATCTTATTCACCGATTTCGTCGGTCGAGACGGACTATTCGTTGCGGCGGCTTCTGATTGGCCCTTTTCGGATGGAGGGTGGGTGTTTGTATCCTCCGATGGCACGCAGTGGAATGATGTCTTCCGCGACCCGGGATCTGGTTTCCGGACGGTCGTTGACGATGGCAGCCGTTTCACGATAGCCGGAAACTACGGCGCGGTCATTGCATCGATCGACGGACTCAACTGGACGGAAACGCGGACGCCGCTTTTGGGCCCAGATTACTTGAGCGGAGCCTGGAACGGTACGAAGCTGGTGCTTGCCGGCGGCCATACCTGCGTACCAGGAGGAGTATACCCGGGCGTCTGCAGCGTTCAGTGGGGTGAACTCCCGCGTGGAATCTCCAGCACCGACGGTGGCGTGACCTGGGACTTATTCAACATAGACGGCGAATTCCGGAGTGTCGGCATGGCTTATGGCAACGGGCGGTTCGTGTCGGTCGGTAGATCTGAGCCGGGCTCCGGCGAGAGTGCCATCTACACGGCGGATTGAAACATTGCTTCTGTGACCGATGTAGCAGGCTTGGCATCGGTACCCTGTGAGGCGGGGGTGGACGCATGGCGTCCAGTCTCGGTGGCTCAGATAGCGGCTGGCGCCGGACCTCCGACCCGAGCCGATGTCCGCTTATGGCCGAAAACAAACAGTCGAGCTTGATTGAAATTAACCGTTTGAGCGGCTGCTTTTGAGAAAAGCGGACACTCGCCGACCAATCGACAACGCACACAAGATATCGACCATTATCGACAGCGCAAAATAGCCGCAATCACACGCTTGGCGACACTGAGTTGCTTATAGAACGGCCTCGTTAGTAACCAGGCGACCGTTTATTGTCGTCATCTCTCCCACCTACCAACGCCATGAGGTTGACGCTGGTATGCGCCAAGGATCCACACCTGCGACTATCTACGGATACGCGCGGTAACGGTAGTCCGGCACTATGACCTTGTAGTGCGGCTGCAGGAACATGACGATGTCGATCAGCTCCTGGACGGTCATATGATCGTTGTAGACGGACATTTTGGATTCACCGTCCTCCGCTATGACCTCTTTCGCATAACCGCGTGCCAGCTTGTGTGATGGATTGATAATCGCCGTTACCAGCGTGCCGTAAGTCTTGACCTGAGTCACCTCGCCACCAAGCTCGACGTAGGGCGGCTCCTGACCCGGAATTTCGGGCAGTTGCTCACCCTTGATTGAGTGGCACTGTTGACACTGCATGTAGATGAAGGCCTCTCGACCAGCCTGGGCGTCTCCGTCTGGCAGCCGAAAGCCCTTTGTTGACATCTTGGCACCCTGATCGCACGCACCTAATGCGACAAGGCTGACCAAGAGTAATGCCAATACAGAACATGCTTTCATGACAAGCCTCCTGATCGAGCAAACTCGAATCAATTGCACATTATTCGTAGCACGAGAGACCGCTCTTCGGAATCCGGGAAAACCACATTGGCCGCCGGCCCGCTGATGTCTTGTGTAGGCGCTATGCAGGCGGTAAACACCCTAAGTTGCTGCCCTCATTCGGCCAGATCCTGCGCGTTGCCTGCATGCATCGATTGAGGTGCTTTGCGCAATGATATTCCAGCCGAACCAGGTCGCGAATTCGAGAGCCAATGTCCGCTTTACCCCCTAGAGCAGCCGGTCGAGTGATATGATCGTGAGCGGCTGCTAATGGCTGCGGACAGTCCACCCGACACTTCTATTTAGCGTGAAAGCGATCATATTCGACATCGACGGTACTTTGATTGAGTCAATGTCAGTCGATACTGAACTGTACTTTTCCTCAATAAGCGAGGTTCTCGGCCCCGTCAACATTCGCGACAAGCTCAGCGACTACGACCACGTTTCCGATAGCGGAATACTCGCGCAGCTTCTGGATGACAATGGATACACATTCGATGATGAGGTTGCTGCAACAATTCAGGCCGTTTTCGTAGAAGGCATCAGAAGGCACATCATGGCCGCGGGGCCGTTCCCGATCATCGACGGCGCAGTTCAGTTCGTTGAAAATACTCGAAAATCTGACGATAGACGCGTCGCTATCGCAACGGGCGGCTGGCGAAAATCCGCTCTTCTCAAACTTGAAAGTGCGGGATTCAATATTCACGATATCCCGCTAGTCACCAGCGACGACTCACATTCTAGAGTAGAGATCATGCGTTCTGCCCTGGCAAAGATCGGCGACGATTTTGAATCGGTCACATATTTTGGCGATGCCGAATGGGATCAACGTGCCTGTCATAGCCTCGGCTGGAATTTTGTTGCAGTTGGGCCGGAACTAAGTGGTATTGAATCGTACGTTGGGGTTAACCCATGACCAGCGGCGGCTTCTGGCCGAAAAACGAGTTCAATAGTGCGACCTATGGAAATCCGAAAGTCGCCGAACTCGTCACAGCAGTTTCCGGCCCGAGTCACGCCGAATTTTCCGAAACTCAAAAATCGATGATGACCGCAACTGCCTGGCACTTTGCGAACATCTTCTGGTCTGCGCGAAGAAGTCACCCCGTCACACAGGCAAATAAAAAGGGCGCCTCAAGGGCGCCCTTTTTTTTGCTTGGTGGTGATGGGTGGAATTGAACCACCGACCTGCGGGTTATGAGTCCGCCGCTCTAACCATCTGAGCTACATCACCGTATTCTGTTGGAGGCAGGAGGGGCGCAAATTGTCCAGACAGGGTGCCTCGGTGTCAAGGAGGGCTCAAAAAACGTCGAGATCGTTGCCGAGGACTATCTCGCCCGAGTATTTCTCCCGGACCTCTTCGAACACAGTTTCCTCTGAGGCGCCCCAAAACAGTACGTGGTAGAGCACCAGCAGCTTGGGCTGCAGCCTGCTCGCTAGCTCGCCCAGTTCGTGGCTCGAGGTGTGATTGGTGCTGTGGTATTTCTGCCAGTATGGATCCCGGCGCTGAAAGCCCTCGACCGAATAGACCTCATGAATCAGGATATCCGCATCTTTGGCGTATTTTTCCAGGTTTGCGTCGGGTGCAGCGTCCCCGGAGACCACAATGACTCGATCAGGCGTCGTAAATCGGTAGCCAAACGCATTCGGCCAGGTGCCGTGGCGTACACGAAACGCTTCAACCTTGACGTTGTCATCTTCGAATACGAGCCCTTCGCTAACCGTGTGCACATCAACGCGCCAGCCATGGTTATTGGCAGGCTCCAGCCCATACAGCCGGTACTTGATGTCGGCGTCATAAGCTTTGAGCACATGTTGCACCATCTCCTCGGTTCCTTCCGGGCCGAATATCTGCAACGGGCGAACACGTTCAAGCACCCATGGCGTCAAAATCAAGTCCGGAAGTCCGGTCGTATGGTCTGAGTGCAGATGCGTCAGGAATGCATGTTCAAGCCTATCGACCTCAAGCCCGGCGATCGTGCCGCCGTAGCTCGGCGACATCGCCGCTGCCTGGCGCACTACGCCCGGACCGAAATCAACAAGGTACGGCGTGTCATTGACCACGATCGCAACGGCCGGTCCCGAGCGGAGCGGATCCGCGTTCGGCGTGCCGGTGCCTAACAACACAACTTGCGTAGTGGCCGATGGCGCCAGCTCAGCATTGGCAACAACGGGCGCCAACAGGCTGAAGGCGAGAATTAACAGGATTAGATCTCTCATGGCTGCCGTATAATGCGCCATCATCCTAAGTGGAGCAACGATGTTCCAGAATCCCGAAATACCGCCAAGCGAATTGCCAGGTGCTGACGATATTCAGTGGCAGGCATTGGATCCGGCGTACAAACGACTACGCCGATTGCAGAACTCAATTGGCATTCTCGCCGCCGCAGTGCCACTTGTAACCGTTACCGTCGCAGCGAAACTTCCCGTTCTGCCCGTCGTCGCACTTTCGGCCTGCTGGGTTGTTTTTTCAGTACTGTTGCTCATCTGGCCGGGAATTTCACTGCCGAAACGTGGCTACGTATTGCGTGACAAAGACATCCTGTTTCGCAAGGGCGTGATCTGGCGGTCAGTGACGGCAATTCCGTTCAACCGTATCCAGCACGTCGAAACGAGTAGCACACCCTTCGATCGAAAATTCGACCTTGCGACCCTGCAATTGTTTACGGCCGGCGGCTCTGGTGGAGACCTGAAGATCGACGGACTCAGCACGGCCACCGCCGAACAGCTACGAGTTTTTATACTTGAGAAAGCCGGGGCCAGTATTGAAAACTCCTGACACCGGCATCTGGACCCGTACTTCGCCGTTAGCAATCCTGTTCTTTTTCGGCAGGATCATCCGGCTGGTCACAAAGAATGCATGGCAGTCTCTAGCACCTTTGTTGGCTTTTCTGGTTGCCTACCAGGGTGAACTCGTCAGCAAACTGATCCTTGGCGGCAGTGCGATGGCAATCGCCCTGGTGACCGGCTCCGTGCTGAGTTGGTTATTCTTTCGCTACCAAATTCGCGACGACTCTATTCTTATTCGTTCAGGCGTAATCAAAAAGAAACAGCTCGATATCAAGTTCGATCGTATACAGGGCGTCAACACACAGCAGAACCCGGTTTATCGGGCGCTGGGTCTTGTAACCGTTTCCTTCGACACGGCCGGTTCAGCCGGAAACGAAGGCAATCTGCCGGCTGTGACCCAGACATTCGCAAGTGCGCTGCGCGAGAAAATCGCCAGTCGCACTAAAAAGCAGATGGATGACGAACCGCTGGCAATGGAACAAGAAGCCCTGCTCAGGCTCGATTGGCGCGACATGATTCGCATCGGCCTCGCAGATCGTCGGGCGCTGATAATCTTTGCGTTCATCGGTCCGTTGATGGAACAAGCCGGCGACCAGGTTGAACAGGCAATTGAAACTGCCTTGAAGTCCGCGAACCTGGATACGATTCAGGTTGATGTGGGGACGGGTGCCTTGATCGTGGCAGCCCTCATTTTCGCGGCGCTTCTGTTGCTTGTCACGGTCTCCGTCGCGGCTGCGTTTCTGCGTTATCACAATTTCAAGTTGTTCCTTGATGGCCGAACATTACGGTCACATGGTGGTTTGATTACGCGCCACGAACACTCAATGGACATCGAAAAAATTCAGACCATACGATTGCAGCAAGGCATCGTTCAGATCTGGCTTGGACGCTTCAGGATGACCTTGAGGCAGGCAATCAGTGGTCGCAAGCAACGAAGCCAGAAGATGTTCACTATTCCCGTCGTCACTGCTGAATTGGCTGATACCCTGCGTCCACTGCTACTTGCGTCGGAGGCTGGCCGGTTGACGCAAAATCCGAGAACCGACCTGTTCCAGGCGATTTCGCCGTATTACATGCGCTCGCGCATTTTGTTTGCCGGGCTAGTACCCGCCGTTATAGTGACCGCTTTACTTGTGGCAGAAGCTGGCATCGTGGGCCTGATCGCACTGATCTGGTTGCCACTGGTCGCGCTAATATCCTGGCGCAGCTGGAAACGAGCTGGATACCTGCACGACGACAACGAAATTGTTCGCCGATCAGGGCTACTGGGATACCGAACAGTTGGCTTGCTGTTTCGCAAAGTTCAACGCGTCACGATTTCACAGTCGCGCTACCAACGACGCAAGAATCTCGCCAGCCTGCGTGTGTATATGGCATCCGGGAGTGTGCGCGTTCCGTACATTGCACATGAGACGGCAAAGCAGCTGCGAGACTATATTCTGTACAAGGTTGAGTCGAGCCAGCGAGCCTGGCACTAGAGATTCTGCAGGGAGCGCGCAATCGCGGCCATGGGCCGCTCCTACACGTTAAATCGAAAGTGCATGACATCGCCTTCCTGAACGATGTACTCCTTGCCTTCCAGGCGTAGACGTCCCGCCTCTTTCGCACCGTGCTCGCCGTTACCGGCAACAAAATCGTCGTAGCCGATAACTTCGGCACGAATAAAGCCTTTCTGAAAGTCAGTATGAATCTCACCAGCGGACTCAGGTGCTGTAGCACCGACCTTGGTCGTCCAGGCACGCACTTCCTTCGGGCCTGCAGTGAAGAAAGTCTGTAAGCCCAGCAGCGCATAGCCGCAACGAATAACACGATTGAGCCCCGGCTCGTCAAAACCGAGGTCCTCAAGAAATACAGCTTTGTCATCGTCGTCGAGGACGGCGATCTCGGCTTCAATCGCGGCACATATCGCGACGAATTCTGAGCCTTCATTTTTTGCATATTCTGAGACGGCGTCGAGGTGAGGATTGTTCTCAAAGCCGCTTTCATCGACATTCGCGATGTACATGACCGGCTTGGCCGTTATCAAGTGAAGGTCACGTAACAAGGCCTCCTCGTTCTCATCCAGCGCGAGCGATCGAACGGGTGATCCTTCGTCGAGGTGCTCTTTGACCTTTTTCATCGTGTCGCGAACGTACAGCACATCCTTTTGTCCTGTCTTCGCATTCTTCTCAGCTTTGTAAAGTTGCTTTTCCACTGACTCGAGGTCGGCCAGCGCCAATTCAGTGTTAATCGTCTCAATATCGTCGATAGGATCGATGCTTCCTGACACGTGTGTTACATCATCGTTTTCGAAACAGCGGACAACGTGAGCGACAGCGTTGGTTTCACGAATGTTGGCAAGAAACTTGTTGCCGAGACCTTCACCTTTGGAAGCACCTGCGACAAGTCCGGCAATATCGACAAATTCCATCGTTGTCGGAATGGTCTTTTGAGGGTTTACGATATGTTCAAGCACACCAAGGCGTTGGTCTGGTACAGGCACCACACCAACGTTCGGCTCAATCGTACAAAACGGATAATTTTCGGCCGGAATCTCCGCCGCCGTCAGCGCATTAAAGAGTGTCGACTTGCCAACGTTAGGCAGGCCGACGATGCCGCATTTAATTGCCACTTATTCTTCCTTTGTATGTAACGCCTTCGTTGCTGCATTCAGACCGTCGTCCATTAACAGCGGCAACACAGCGATAGCGTCGTCGATATTGTCTTCAACTGCGCGTTCAACGTCCGCGGAGCCGCGCTTTAGTACATAGCCTGTCACTTGGGTTTTCTCACCAGGGTGGCCAACGCCCAGTCGCAAGCGCATGAAATCGGCGCCACAATGCTTAATGACATCACGAATTCCGTTATGTCCGCCGTGGCCGCCGCCTTTTTTGAGTCGCACCGTGCCGGGCGGCAGATCGATTTCGTCGTGGGCGACAAGCAAGCCGCCGGGTTTGAGCCGGTAGTAGTCCATCACGCCTCGTACCGGCCCGCCGCTCAGATTCATATAACTTTGCGGTTTCACCAGCCAGACTTCTTCACCCAGAATGTTGACGCGACAGCATTCCGCATCAAATTTCTTCTCGTAGCGAAACTGGCCACCGTACTTGCGGGCAACAGCATCGACGAACCAGAAGCCCGCGTTGTGCAACGTGCGTTCGTATTTGTCCTCGGGATTACCGAGGCCGACAATGATATTGAGTTGAGTCATGGTCGCTCTATTTTAGACGAGGTTTGGTTTCGACATACAAAAAGACCGCCTGCTGGCGGTCTTTTCGCTGACATAAAGCCAATTGCTAGTCGTCGCCGGACTTGCCCTCGCCGGCCTCGGCCGCAGCATCGCCTTCGGCAGCTTCGCCTTCTTCGCCTTCGATTGTTTCGCCTTCGATTGCTTCGCCTTCAACCACTTCTTCATCTTCGATGATGACTTCCTTAATGATGTGGATAGATACGATCGGTTGGGTCTGTTCGACTTCTATTGCCAACTCGGGAATCTCGACGCCTTCCGGTAGCACGATGTCCGACATATACATCATCGCATCGAGCTCCAGCGCGGAAATGTCGAGCTCGAGGTATTCGGGAAGGTTTTTCGGCAGACACACAACCTCGACATCCGTTCGCATGCGCTGAACCTTGCCGCCACCTTCTTTGACGCCAATTGCAACTTCTTCGCCGATAAAGTGAATCGGCACGTTCATGCGGATCACTTCGTCTTCGACAATACGTTGCAGGTCAATATGCATTACGCGTGGAAGCGATGGATGGCGCTGCATATCCTTAACAATCGCAGCCTGGCTCTTTTCGCCAACCTTGATATTCAGGATACTGGAATAGAACGACTCGTTTTCGAGTTGTTTCAATACCTTGTTGTGGTCAAACACCAGCGCGCGCGGCGGACGGCCTGCACCATAGATGATTGCGGGGACTTTACCCTCTCGACGCAGGCGGCGGCTCGCACCTTTCCCTGAGTCCTCTCGGATATCCGCAACCAGATTGAATTTTTCAGCCATGACTGAACTCCGTTATCTGATTGATTTTGCTTGAATTTTCTCAAGCATGAGCCTGACCAAAACTGCGACCATTCCGGTCAGGGGCGCGCATAGTAACCCATGTTTCTATTGAGGGCTAGCAGTGGAATCGCGGCGAGACGCCGCTCCCACACGGCGCTGTTCCCACAGAGATGCGTGGGAGGGCCCCGTCCCGGCCCGATTCACTAGTCCACGTACAGCGAGCTGACCGACTCTTCGTTCGAAATCCGCCGCATGGTCTCGCCGAGCAGTTCGGCTGTGGAGAGCTGGCGAATCTTGTCACAGGCCATCGCTTCTTCGTTCAACGGAATGGTGTCGGTGACGACGACCTCATCGAGCTCCGACGCTGTGATTCGGCTAACCGCTGGACCAGACAGAACAGCGTGGGTGATGTAGGCGCGAACACTTGCCGCCCCGTTCGCCTTCAGGGCGCCGGCGGCGTGACAAAGCGTCCCAGCGGTGTCGACCATATCGTCCATCATGATGCAATTCTTGCCGTCGCATTCACCAATGATATTCATTACCTCTGACTGGTTCGCTTTCGCGCGACGCTTGTCGATGATGACAAGATCCGCATCATCCAGGCGTTTTGCCAGTGCGCGGGCGCGAACCACACCGCCCACATCGGGAGAAACCACGATAAGGTCATCGTATTTCTGCTTCCACAAGTCTCCGAGCAAAATCGGTGATGCGTACACATTGTCGACCGGGATATCGAAAAAGCCCTGAATCTGATCCGCATGCAGGTCGAGCGTAAGCACGCGATCGACGCCGGCCACCGCGACCATCTTTGCGGCCAGCTTGGCTGTTATCGGAACCCGGGAAGAACGAGGCCTTCGATCCTGGCGCGCGAAGCCAAAGTATGGAATGACTGCCGTAATTCGTGCTGCAGACGCCAGCCTTGCGGCATCGGCCATAATCAGCAGTTCCATCAGGTTTTCGGCCGTTGGCGGGCATGTCGACTGCACGATAAACGTCTCGCGACCTCGGATATTCTCAAGTATTTCAACGTTTATCTCGCCGTCGCTGAAGCGGCCTACAAATGCACGAGCCAGCGGTATGTGGAGGTAACGCGCGATATCCTGTGCGAGTTTCGGATGCGCGTTACCCGAAAAAACTGCCATTGATGCCGGTTCCACGAATGTCCCCTAATCGATTTTGATGGCTGGGGCGGCAGGATTCGAACCTGCGATACACGGGATCAAAACCCGATGCCTTACCACTTGGCTACGCCCCAATACGCTCACTGTGCGGCGCAATTGTGTTACGGGGTACCTAAGGTGTCAACGCTAGTCAAAAAACACCCAGTTATCGATGACCACTCGCACTCTGGTATCAGCATTTTCTGCTGTCAGTACCCTGGGCATAAGCTGCCCGCCGCCCTCGGCATAACTGGAGATAATCACGGACCAACCCCGTTGCCTGAGTCTTTCCAGCTGACCGTTTTCATCAAAGACTGTATCGGCCGGCACACCGGGAGCCGGAATACCCAGCGCCCAGTAGCGCAAACTCGCCACCGGGATAGTCCAACCATATCGGGCTTGAAGCTCAGCCTCGGCATCCTCGAGAACCGTGCGGATGCCGTCCTTGTCCGTCAGAACGACGGATGCGTCATCTCCTTCGATTCTGATTGCCCCAGCGCCTAACGGGCCACTGGCGGTCGCACTGAATTCATTTTGATCCTGGGTCCAACGCAGTTTGCCGTTGAAACCATCGATCTCGCTGCGAACGGCAATTCGCCCGTGGAACTGCCAGTCGTCCAGTGCTGCGAGTACCAACGTGCGCGTTTCCCAAGTATCGATATCGGGCAACAGGGCGCTATTGGGGGCCGCACAACCGCAGGTGAGCAGCAGCGCTGCGACTGGCGCGATCCGCCCAGCGTAGTTACTCAGATTCAGGGAAAAGACGCTCACGTACATCTTTTAGCAGCTCGCTCTCCGGATCTTTGATCTCCGCCTGGACAAGAAACTCCAGCGCCTCATCAGTGCGTTCGAGCGCGACCAGCACCTCTACGAGATGCGCAGCGACCTCGTGATCTGGATATTTTTCATACGCGATTTGAAGGTGCTTGACGGCCTCGTCGTACTGACCAAGCTTGAAAAGCACCCAACCCATGCTATCGATGATGGCCGGGTTTTCCGGCTCAATCTTCAGCGCGCTGCGAATGTACTTTTCGGCTTCGCGATATTGTGTGGTTCGATCTGCCAGCGTATATCCCAGCGCGTTCAGGGTGGTTGCGCTATCGGGCCAACGACGGGCTGCCTCACGATAGGCTTTGATCGAGCCCACAACCCGATCCATTCGCAACAACAGCTCGGCTCGGCCGAGAACCAGACCTTCTTCATCAGGCCGAAAGACGATCGCTTTGTCGAAAACCACGAGTGCCTCATCATGTCGCTGCAGTGAGTTCAATAGTTGCGCTCGGGCGATCAGCATATCGATCGCGTACTGCGGATTCCTATTGCCAAAATCGATGAGTCTTTGCAGTCCTGCTTCAGGATCCTCGCCCTGAAATGCCTCAAGTGCGCTCGCCCGCCGTTGCGCGGAGACTGCGTTCTGCCCACTTTTTACATCGGCATACAATCGAATCGCATGCTCGTATTCTCTCCGGTAGTCCGCAATTTGCGCGAGGTAAAACAGCGCGTCCATGGTGAAGCGACCGCTGGCCAGGAGATCTCTAAAATCATCCCATGCTGCGTCGAGGTTTTTCTGGCGAAAATTGATGATCGCCATCAGGCGCAACGCGTCAGCGCGTGACGGTTGCTCAAGAAGCACCTGGTTAACCTGACTCAGCGCATCGTCATCTCGACCGTCTGACAGCAGCATCAGAGCCAGCTCCATTCGCGCATCCGGATCCGGGTCGGGATCGTCACCAATGATGCGGGCGGTAAATTCGATAGCTTCGTCCTGTTCACCCGATAGCAGCAGCGCGCGCGCATACAGCAGCTTCGCTTTGAGCCAATCAGGATCAAGCTCTGCCGCTCGCTGGGCGCGCAACTTGGCATGCTCGAAATCATCCGCCTGCAAAGCCGTGGCTGCGGCAGCATAGTTTGCTTTTGCCGAGTTCTTGTACGACTTGGTCAGCCGACGCATCAATGCGTCGACGTCCTGCGGATTTTCATCAGCCAACAACGGCATCAACGACAGCAGTTGCTCATCCGCATGCTGCTT
>JAOTUU010000323.1 GCA_029863705.1 Gammaproteobacteria bacterium | reverse complement strand
CAACCGAATCGCCCATCGTCTACTCAAAATCGGGCTGGATGCAAACGCGATTCTGGGTATATACATGGATCGTTCGCTCGATATGCTCGCATCTATTATCGGCGTCCTGAAAACAGGTTATACCTACCTTCCCCTGGACCCCACATATCCCGCGGATCGGCTGGCGTTTATGCTGGAGGATGCACAGGCAGCCGCGGTTTTAACCCAGAGGCCGCTCGCGGATACGCTTCCAGACCAAATCGAAAAAGTGATTTGTGTTGACGAGGATGACAGTGAAGCTCGGGACGAACCAGGCAGGAATCCCGGGCGGGCAGTCAATCCAGACGACATCGCTTATGTCATTTATACCTCGGGTTCTAGCGGAAAACCCAAGGGGGTTCAGATACCTCACAAGGCGATCGTGAATTTATTACGCGCCATGAGCCAGGAGCCGGGAATCACCGGGCAGGATACCCTGTACTCGGTCACGACGCTCTCGTTTGACATCTCCGTGCTGGAGCTGTTGCTACCAATTACAACAGGCGCCCGGGTCGTGATAGCCGACTCCGCAGTGGTATACGATGGCAGAAAACTGCTTGCGGAAATCAAGGCGTCGGCAGCAACCATGATGCAGGCGACGCCAGCTACCTGGCGGCTGCTTCTGGATGCGGGTTGGCGACAAAAGCTGCCGCTAAAAATACTCTGCGGCGGCGAGGCGTTGTCACCGCAATTAGCCTCGAGGCTAATCGACAAGGGGGAGTCGCTCTGGAATCTCTACGGTCCCACTGAAGCTACCATCTGGAGCACTATATTCAAGATCGATACCAACATCGCATCGGGCGAAGCGGCGGTCCCTATTGGCCGTCCCATTAGTAATACACGAGTATTGATCCTGGATAAATCGCTTCAGCTGGTACCCATCGGCGTAGCGGGAGAATTGCACATCGGTGGAGTCGGTTTGGCGCGAGGCTATCTCAATCGACCGGAGTTGACTGTGGAGAAGTTTATCGCGGATCCATTCAGTGACGATCCAGGCGCGCGTTTGTACAAAACCGGTGATCTGGCCCGCTTGCGCGAGGACGGCAATATCGAATTTCTCGGGCGTATTGACCAGCAGGTGAAGCTGCGGGGGTTCCGCATCGAACTGGGTGAAATCGAGTCGACGCTGGCAGACCACGAGGCGGTGCGGGAGGCAGCGGTGGTGATACGCGAAGATGAACCGGGGGACCAGCGACTGGTCTCGTATGTGGTGGCCGACGAGTTCAATGCGCCTTCGGTTACGGACCTGCGTGCCTTGGTGCGCAGCAAGTTGCCGGAATACATGCTGCCCTCGGCCTTCATACTATTAGACCGCTTGCCGTTGACCGCAAACGGCAAGCTGGATCGAAACGCGTTGCCGATACCCGAGGGTGAACGGCAATCGGAGGAAACCTTTGTTGAACCGCGTTCCGATCTGGAGCGACAACTGGTCGAGATCTGGTTGCAGGTGTTAAAGCTCGAGCGTCTGGGTATTCACGATAATTTCTTTGACCTGGGGGGGCATTCACTGCTGGCGACCCAGGTGGTGAGCCGAATCCGAGCGCAGCTCGGAATCGAGCTGCCCTTGTCAGAAATGTTCGAACATCCAACGGTGGCCGAGCTAGCGCAGGTGATGGAATCGTTGCCTGGAGCTGGTGCAGACGATGCAGCCTACCTGATTCCTGCCGTTGACCGCTCGGGCGAGTTGCCGTTAAGTTTTGCGCAGGAACGCCTGTGGTTTCTGGATCAGTTGGAGCCTGGCAATGCTTTTTACAACATGCCGCTGGTTATCCGTTTGCAGGGTGAGCTCCGTGTTGCATCGTTGACTAAGAGCCTGAACCTGATCGTAGATCGCCACGAGACCCTGCGTACCCGGTTTTCCACACGTAACGGCAGTCCGGTTCAGGTGATCGATGAAGATTCGGGATTTGCATTACTGCAGGAAGATCTCGGTACTCTGCCGGAAGAGACCTGGGATAAGGAGCTGGGGTTTCGGATTCGGCAGGAAGCAATGCAGCCATTCGATCTGGCGCATGATTTCCCGGTAAGAGCCCGGCTGCTTCGCCTTTTCGAGCGCAACCACGTGTTGCTGTTTACCATGCATCACATTATCTCGGACGGCTGGTCGCTGGGCGTATTGTTCAGGGAACTGGGTGCCTGTTATGCAGCATTCAGTTCGGGTCGGCAACCGGAACTGCCGGCGTTGCCAGTCCAATATGCCGATTTTGCCAGCTGGCAGCGCGAGCGGTTGCGTGGAGAGGCATTGGCATTGCAGCTGGATTACTGGAAACATCAGCTAGACGGGCTGTCCGCACTGGATCTACCCACGGATCGGCCCCGTCCGCCGGTACAAACCTATAACGGCGCGGTCGCCAGGAATAGCTTGCCAAAAAAATTCGAGGCTGAACTCGAGAGATTTTCCCAGCAACACGGGGTATCACTGTATATGACATTGCTGGCGGCGTTTGCTGGTTTGCTGCATCGCTATAGCGGCCAGCAAGATATTGTGGTTGGCTCACCCATTGCCAACCGTAACCGCGCCGAGCTGGAGGGCTTGATCGGATTTTTCGTGAACAGCCTGGTGATGCGCACGGATGTTTCCGGTAATCCGAGTTTCACCGAGTTGGTCGAGCGGGTCAAGCGGACCGTTCTGGGCGCTTTTGATCATCAGGATTTGCCTTTCGAGAAGCTGGTCGATGAATTTCAGCCGGACAGGGATCTCAGCCGCAACCCCCTGTTTCAGGTCATGTTCGCGCTACAAAATGCGAGCACGGAAAAACTGGAGCTACAGGGCCTGACGCTCGAAGCTGGCGGCAATGCGATACAGGTCACGCGCTTTGATCTGGAAGTCCATATCTGGCAACGAACAGATAATTTCAATATTAACATCATCTATAACACCGATCTGTTCGACGAAGCCACGATCAACCGGTTGTTTTCGCATTACCAGGCGCTACTGGAGGCGATGGTTGCGGCGCCGGATATGCGCATAGCCGATGCACCCATGCTGAGTGCGCGTGAACGTCAGCAGATTGTAAGCGACTGGAACAAGTCCGTTACCGATTATCCCCGCGATCAGACTGTGCAGTCATTGTTTGAAACTCAGGTCGCCGAAACGCCAGACGCGGTGGCGGTTGAGTATGACTCAGAGCAGCTCAGTTACGGCGAGTTAAATGAACGCGCCAACCGGCTTGCACATTATCTGCAAGCCCGGGGGGTGGGTCCTGAAGTCATGGTTGGCATAAGCATCGAGCGCAGCCTGGAGATGGTGATCGGGCTGTTGGGTATTTTGAAGGCGGGTGGCGCCTATCTGC
>JAOTUU010000322.1 GCA_029863705.1 Gammaproteobacteria bacterium | reverse complement strand
GCAACGCGACAGTAACGATGCAGACGGATGGCATCTTGATGCGATTGGCAAAAGACGACTTTCAGGCTCTTTTGAAAGAGCCCATGCTCGAGCAATTGAACCAGGACGAAGCGGACAAAGTGATTGCCAACGGCGGTCAATGGCTCGACGTCCGCTTGCCGAGTGAATTCAAGGTCTCCCACAAGGATGGCGCCTTGAACATGCCGCTTTACATGCTTCGTCATAAGCTCAATGTGCTCGATCCCGGGAAGCAATATGTAGTCTGTTGTGATACCGGCCGGCGCAGTTCCGCGGCGGCCTTCATGCTGAAGCAGAAAGACTTCCAGGCATTCGTGTTGACGGGTGGACTAAACCAGGGCGACCTCTAGAAGCAACCCGCCAGGAGCGAAGAACCCGCGTGTTTCGGCGCTGAAACTACCTTGTAAAACCCGTTCAGGTACGCGGTTACATCCCACCTGCTTCGTCGCTCGAGCATCTCGTGTTCGTCAATGATCGCGTAAATAGCGTCCTTCTTGTCAAGGAACTGCTGAATTGTGTCCGGTAGCAGTTCATTGTTTCTGCACAGCCCCATGAAATATCGGTGGCGTACGCTGCGGAATTTATACCTCGGATGTGGTTCCGCATAGGGAGCATTGACGAGCCCGGAGAAATCAAAATCGTACGGCAGCGGTGTGAACGGCGGCACCCCGGCTACCGACATGAGATCGGCATTGTGGCAGCAGTCCTTGCCCGGCTCGCCCCTTGTCAGTGAGAAGTCGGTATTGCCGATCAGGTATTGGAAGACATTGACCAGATTTTGCTGCCGGCGGTCCAGGTCCTCGGTCGTTATGTCACCGATCCTGACGGTTTCCATGCCGACGCGCCTGGCAACATGCTCATCTTCCTCAATGACAAATGCGAGTTTCGTCATTGGCCTGGCGCCTTCAGTGTCAACGTAGTTGACCTGCAGGAGCCGCACGCCGTAGCTTTTGTCCGTCATCACCTGAAAAATGCGGTATGCGAGGAACTCACGCAACAAGAGTTGTTCGTAATACGGTTTCTTGTTCTGGCAATGAGTAACCAGCTTGAGTTTGTCCTGTCCTGAAAACACCGTATCAGCGACCTGTTTCTTGCGGAAGTTCAGGCGGATTGGCGGGAAATCACAGTGCTCCTCCATCCGGCGATAGCTGCCCCGAGTGCGAATTTTCAGGTCGACCGTCCGCTCGTCGCCTTCGTCGCCGGTGAAGGTGAACGTTCCGTCAAGATATTCTTCTTCTGGTCGGTCTCGGATAAGCGTTGTCAGCGGTGCTGCGATGGTTACCTGCAGCGGCAGATGACTGCCAAACAAGCGCGCAACGAACTGACCGGCTTCAGGATCGTTGATTTGCGCAACGGCGGACAGCGGGATAGCAAGACACACTGCAAGCAGCTTGCCGATGAGGCCCTTCTCCAGCAGGGCTTTCCGGGTAGCAAATTTGTGACAACGTGATTCTGGCAGCAGCCTCATGCGGCGATACTTGCGCCGCCACCAATCGAGAGCAATCCGTATCACCCGCAGAACCCGGCCGGTTTGCCTCGCAAACCAGGTGCATTGAAAATCGCTGTGACTAGCGCCTGACTGTCACCGACTTCACCTGGGCGAATACCTGGTCGCCTTTTTTCAGGTCAAGTCGGGCAACCGAACGCCGCGTAACCAGTGCCAGCAGGTAGTCAGTACCGACGAGAAGGCGCACCAGCGCAGACGAAGGTCCCGACGCTTGCACGTCATCAATCTCGGCAGAGAGGACGTTGAGTATGGTCGTATCGTCCGGCCTGCTCAGACAAATGCTGACGTCGTGCGCCGCTATTCTCAAACGAACGCTGCGCAAGTTCGTGTCGTAGAGGCCCGGTACGCTGAGCTCTCCTCCCGAGAAATTGAACTGCGTCAGATCATAGTTGCGATTATAGCGCCAGGGCCTGGCCTCAATGACGGAGCCAGCGTTCGTTCCCGATAACATCGGTAGATCCAGTCGTGCCAGCATCTCGTGCAACTCACCGCCGGCGACGATCTTGCCATTGTCAATCAACAACAAGTGGTCACACAGGCGGCTAACCTCGTCGATACTATGACTTACATAGATCATCGGCACGGACAGTTCATCGTGCAAACGGTCGAGATAGGGCAGCAGCTCGTCCTTGCGGCGCTGATCAAGCGACGCCAGCGGCTCGTCCATCAGCACGAGTTGCGGCGATCGCAGCAATACGGCGGCAATGGCAACACGCTGTGCTTCGCCACCCGACAGACCGTCGGGCTTGCGATCGAGCAGCTCGGCGAGGCCTAACATCTCGACCACCTGCGGCTGATCAATCTTTGCGCCTGACGATCGACGTAAGCCGAATTCAATGTTTCGGCGCACATCGAGATGCGGGAAAAGCCGCGGCTCCTGGAAGACGTAGCCGACGCCGCGCTCATGAACCGGGCGGCTGTCATGCGACAGGTCTGTCTCGAGGCCGGCGATACAGCGCAGCAGGGTCGTCTTCCCGGAGCCCGACTCGCCGAACAGGCCTGTGATACCGGTTGTCGGGATCTGCACGTCGACGTCGAGCTGGAAATCACCGCGTCGCAAGGCGTGTTTCAGCGTGACGGTGGCCTCAGAATCCGTGCCGACAATCCTCGTCATCGCACGCTCCAGCGCCTGTTGATGACAAACATCCCGAACAACACGACAAAGGCGAACATCAGCAACAGGAGCGACATCTGGTGTGCAGCGCCATAGTTGAGCGTTTCGACCTGGTCGTAAATGGCAATGGAAATTACGCGCGTTTCCCCGGGAATATTGCCGCCCACCATCAGCACGACACCGAATTCGCCGAGCGTATGGGCGAATGCCAGAACGGATGCTCCAATAAATCCTCGAACTGACATTGGTACTGCGACGGCGAAGAACGCATCCAGTTTCGATGCACCTTGTGTCCAGGCAAACTCCAATGTCTGCTGCGGCAAAGACTCAAACGCACTTTGCAGCGGCTGAACTGCGAACGGCAAACTGTAAACGCACGATGCAATGACGAGCCCCGAGAAAGAAAACGTCAGCGCAGTGCCGGTCAGCTGCACCCACCAGCTTCCGATCGCGCCGTTTGGGCCCAGCAGGATCAACAGATAGAAGCCAATTACAGTCGGCGGCAGGACAATCGGCATCGCCACGATTGCTTGCGCAACGGCTTTGAATCGCGAACGCGTCCGTGAAAGCCACCAGGCAATCGGCGTACCAACAAGGAGCAGCACCACCGTGGTTACGAATGCAAGCTGCGCCGAAAGCAGCAGTGGTGCAAAAATCGATATGCCGGTCAGTTCGTCCATTAGTCCGGAACCG
>JAOTUU010000321.1 GCA_029863705.1 Gammaproteobacteria bacterium | reverse complement strand
GAGTTTCGGGGCGCTTGGCCTGGGTGGGATCGTTGCATTCGTATTCGGCGCCATCATGATGTTCGACAGCGGTATTCCGGGGTTTGGAATCTCCCTGACGTTCGTCATTTCGCTCGCCGTGGTGGCAGCGCTGTTCATCATCTGGCTAGTAAGCTTTGTTCTCCGGTTGCGGCGTCGCGGCGCGGTATCAGGGAGCGGTTCTATTATTGGCGGCATCGGCAAGGCCATGCATGCGTTTGATGGCGACGGCAAGGTCTGGCTCGAGGGCGAAGCATGGGCCGCACGCAGCACGGTTGCTGTTGCCAAAAATCAAGACGTTATCGTTACAAATATGGAGGGGCTCACTCTCGACGTTGAACCAGCCCCGCAACAAGACCTGGGCGACGCCCAGGTTCAAACATGATGTGAGGAAGATCTAATGCTATTTCCAACCGTTGGAATAATTGCCGCACTCGCGATTGTCATTCTTTACAACACCATCAAGATCCTCAAGGAATATGAGCGTGGAGTTATTTTCTTCCTCGGTCGCTTCCAGACGGTCAAAGGACCGGGATTGATCATCCTGATTCCCGGTATCCAAAAAATGACGAAAGTCGACTTGCGCGTCATCGTTATGGACGTACCGACGCAGGACGTTATTTCGCGGGATAACGTGTCAGTCAAAGTCAACGCTGTTATTTATTTCCGCATTGTGGATCCGGAAAAGGCAGTCATTCGAGTTGCGAACGTGTTCGAAGCGACGAGCCAATTGTCACAAACAACCTTGCGCTCCGTACTTGGCCAGCACGAGCTCGATGACATGCTCGCCGAACGCGACAAACTCAACACCGATATCCAGAATCTGCTCGATGCCCGCACCGACAACTGGGGCATCAAAGTCGCGAACGTCGAGATCAAGCATGTCGACCTCGATGAAAGCATGATTCGCGCGATTGCCCAACAGGCAGAGGCCGAACGCGCAAGGCGCGCCAAGGTCATCAATGCCGAAGCTGAAAAACAGGCCGCGCAAATGCTCGCCGACGCCGCCAAAATGCTGGCCAGCGAAGAACAAGCGTTACAGCTGCGTTACCTGCAAACCCTCAAGGAAATTGCGAACGAAAAGACCAACACCATCGTCTTCCCACTACCCATCGAACTCGTGGAACCGATACTTAAGTTAGCGAACAAGTCTAAGTCGTAGCTGGGGAAAGCGTCACCGTGATCTCGGCGCCGCCGAGATCTGACTTTTGAATGGATAGCTGCCCGCCATAAGAGTGGGCGATGTCCTTGACGACCGCGAGACCAATACCGTGCCCCGGTGTCGACTCATCCAGCCGTGTTCCACGCTGCAACAATGCCTCGGCTGCATCGGCCGGAATTCCCGGGCCATCATCGGCAACTGACAAGACAAGACCGCTCCTGACGCCGGCCTCACTCAGCCCACGATCGATCGTGATTCGTACTCTCGAGTCGCACCACTTGCAAGCGTTGTCCAACAGGTTTCCGGCGAGCTCCAGAAAATCACCTTTGTCACCTCGAAACTGAATTCCGTCGGCTATTGCGGTTTCGATGACGGGGTTTTTGTCGTGATAGACCTTGTGCATCCCGTCGACCAGCCTGTCGACCTCTTTCGCAACCGACACCTGCGTCAGGACGAGGTTGTCGGTCGCGAGCGTGGCCGGTTTGCGAAGTTGATAGCGCACGATTTCATCCATGCGTTCGATCTGTTCATCAAAGCGGCCAGAGAACTTCTCCGGCAATCCCTGTTCAAGCAACGCGCGCATTGCTGCGAGCGGCGTCTTGAGGCTATGCGCCAGGTTGTCGAGTGTTGCCTTGTAGCGATCAGATCGCGCACGCTCCGAATCAATTAACAAATTCATATTGCGGGCGACACCCCGCAATTCGGTCGGATACTGACCGGAAAGAGACTGGCGCTTGCCCTCTTCGATCGCCACGATCTCTGTTTCAATTTGCCGCAAGGGACGCAGCATGCGGCGCAACAGCATTGAGATTGCCAATAGCATTACGAGCGCGACCGCAGCAAACCAGCCAAACAGCTGTTGCCTGAACCGCGCCACCTGCGCGTTGAACGAATCCAGGCTCTCTGCAACTCGGAATATGAAGGGTTTTAACTCACCGTCCGGAAATTCCCATTGAACTGAAAGACTCAGGGCCAGTAGCGGTGTTCCGTCGCCCAACGACTCCTTTTGAAACAGTCGCGAACCGTCCTGGGAAACAGCTCCAAAAGGTAATTCGTGACCAAGCGCAGATTTTGAACGCCATCGAACGGCACTATCGCTGTCGCGGATTTCCGCATACAAACCCGACCCTATGCTGCCCAGGCGGGGATCGTGCAAGTCGGCAGGCATCGACAACTCACCCTGATCGGTCGGTTCAGCAGCCGCCAGCAACGCCATTAGGTGGCCATCAAGTACATCTTCGCGGGACTGTTCTCCGGCGCTGCGAAAAGCCGTATCAAGCACGACGATGGTGACGCCAAAGAAGAACAGCAGCAGCACGCTGACTGAAATCAGAAGCCGTGCACTAAGTGAGGACATGGAGTTGTCTAGGCGTCCTGGCCACGATCCAGCGCAAAGCGGTAACCGCGCCCGCGCAGTGTTTCGATCGGCTTGATCGAATTGTCAGGATCCATCTTCTTGCGCAAGCGGCCGATGAAGACCTCGATAACATTGCTATCGCGCTCAAAGTCCTGGTCATAAAGCCGCTCGGTGAGCTCCGTTTTCGATATGACTTGCCCAGCCCGGATCATCAGGTATTCGATAATCTTGTATTCGAAGCTCGTCAGCTCGATTGACGCATCATTTACGGTCAGATCCTGGCGGGACATGTCGAGCGTAACGGGACCAGCGGTCATCAGCGACGACGACCAGCCACCACTGCGGCGCAACAGTGCATTGACCCGTGCAATGACTTCCTCCGCCTGGAAGGGTTTGACCACGTAGTCATCAGCGCCCGCGTCGAGGCCATCGACCTTGTCCTCCCAACGATCACGAGCCGTCAGTATGAGAATCGGGAAATCCTTACCCCGCTGGCGAGCCTCGCGAATAATATCGAGACCCGACATTCCCGGCAGGCCGAGATCGACAATCGCGAGATCGATCGGGTATTCAAGTGCGAAGTACAGACCTTCCGTGCCATCTGCAGCCTGCTCAACAGCGAAGCCGGCTTCGGCAAGCCGCTCCGCGAGGGACTCGCGAAGCGTCGTATCGTCTTCAATTACGAGCAATCGCATTGCCATGTCCTGGGATTAATCACGTTTGCGGCCTTGCACTTTCACCGTCTTTACCTTGCCGTCTTTGGTTAAGACCTTGATGTGGTGAACTTCACGGTTGCCGTT
>JAOTUU010000320.1 GCA_029863705.1 Gammaproteobacteria bacterium | reverse complement strand
CAAGAACGGTAATGGATCTTTGCAGGTTCATCGAGTCACCATTTCGTTGAAAACAGAGGGCCGCATTGTACTGCGCAACCCGGTTATGCGGGTCATGAAATTATCGCGTGCGAGTCATCCAGCCTGAAAACGAAATCCGCCCTGTCCGGCAGCGTCGCCAGGTTGGCTCTTGTGAGTCGTTCATAGAATTGTATGAATCTTATCATCTGCTGTTCGTTCATCAGTCCCGATGAACCCGAGGGAGAGGCCGCGGCCAGCTTTTCTTCCTGTTCCAGCCGCCAGCGGAGAATCGCATCGAAATTCGGTGCGCCGATGAATATCAGCGCGTCGAGCTTGCTAAAAATCGGTTCGTAATTCGCTTTTAGCTGGTTATTGACATATCGGCGCCAGACGCCATCAGGGTCTTCTTCACGTTCCCGGGCGTTTACCGGTTGTTGAAGTTCGGCATCGGACTGCGCCTGTGTTCCAACACACCACCCTTCGAGAATAACAAGGTCGATCGGGCCTTCGACGACCGGCCACCGCGCTTCGTCTGCACGGTTGTCGATTGCTTTATCGAAGCGCGGCAGCGCAATGCGTTCGCTCTCGGCCAGCTTCTGCAGCCGTTCGAGGTAGCGGGCCAGCATGTCGGTGTCATGTGTGCCCGGCACACCACGAGTCTTTAGCAGCGGGTGCACTTCGTCGGCAAGGGCTTTGCGCTCGGCAAGGGTGTAGTAGAAGTCGTCAATCGAGAGAACCGCGACATTCCAGCCGAACATCGATTCTGTTGCAAGTCGGAGAAAATCGGCGAGCGTTGATTTGCCCGTTCCCTGAGCGCCGTTGACGCCGAGCAACAGCTGACGCTCGCCATCGCGTATCTGCAGCAGTCGCTTCGCGAGCGGCAAATAGTGTTGTTCAGCAACACGCCGGAACTCAGGGGGCAGCCGATGTCGCGACAGGAAATCGGACACCTGCTGGTCGAAAATCACATGGGTGTTTCGTGTCACGTCTGCTGCTGCCGCTATGGATTGGTTTGTATAGCTGTACGAGCCCCTGATAGCATGACGGCCGCAATCCGCCAAATAACATTATAAAGCCCTTGTAACCGTTGCAGCCAAGCGTAAAGGAAAGCCGCCATGGCTCTATTTAACAAACAGTACCATCCTGCGGGCACCTCCCCGGGGACGCTGACGAAAGCGCGATCGGCCGATGCCGCGCCTTTGCGAATTCGGCTCATCGACTACGATGCCAACGAGGTCTCGATCCTTGACGACACGTCCGCAGCGAATTGCGAGCCGTATCTGCAGCGCGATACGGTGACCTGGGTGCACGTGCAGGGCCGGCCAACAGAAGCGGCGTTGCGAGAACTCGGCGCATCTTTCAATTTGCATTCATTGGCGCTCGAGGACGTACTCAACATCGGCCAGCGACCCAAGGTCGAGCCCTTTCCCGACCAGCTCTTTGTTGTCGTGAGTCTTGCAACGATCGTGGACGACTATGTTGAAGTGCACCAGGTCAGCCTGTTTGTTGGCAATAATTACGTCATCAGTTTTTGCGAGGCCGATTTCACGCCTTTCGAACCCATCGTAAAGCGGCTGCAGGCGGTCGGCGGCCGCATGCGTACGCGTGGCGCGGATTACCTCATGTACGGTCTTCTGGATGCCATAATCGACTGGGGCTTTCCATTGCTTGAGACCATTGGCCTGCAGCTCGAAGAGCTCGAGGAACAGGTGCTGGAGTCTGCCGATCGCGAATCGCTGGCGCAGATTCACCTGATGAGGCGCGAACTCATTCTGCTGCGGCGTAACCTGTGGCCACAGCGAGAGGTGATCAATTCACTGCTAAGGGACGACAGCGCGTTAATCCAGAAAGACACGCAGCTGTATTTGCGCGATTGCTATGATCACACTATTCAGATCATAGACCTGCTCGAAACTTACCGGGACATGGCCGGCAGCTTGCTGGAGATCTATTTGTCGAGTGTCAGCAACCGCATGAACGATGTGATGCGTGTATTGACGGTCATAGCAACCATTTTTATTCCGCTGACTTTTATTGTGGGCGTCTACGGCATGAACTTTGATCGCGGTGCCGGGCCTCTCAGCATGCCGGAACTTGGCCAGCCCCTGGGTTACCTGTTTGTCTGGATTGTGATGATCGCCATTGCAATCGGCATGGTCGTCTTCTTCCGCAGCCGGAAGTGGTTCTAGTGAGTGCTTCTGCAACGACGACAGCGGACAGCTCGGCATGAATGACATTCTGAGCCACCTGAATACTCTGTCTTTGCCATGGCGGCTCGTGGCATTCGCGGGTCTCGCTGTTGTAACGCACCTGGTCGTCATCCTGCTTCGCCAGTTCGGCCAGCGTGCTTTATCGAGTCAGCAGCTAAACCGCCATCAGAAGCTGCGCTCGATCGCGACGCTGACGACCAGCGCGCTGGTGTTTACCTTGTATTTCCTGGCGATCGGCCTGATCCTGCGCGAGTTTGGTGTCTCACTGACCGCCTATCTGGCCAGTGCATCAGTCGTCGGACTCGCGATCGGCTTCGGTTCGCAGGGCATCGTGCAAGATGTGGTCACGGGGCTGACGTTCATATTCTCCGACCTCGTGGACGTTGGTGATCTCGTCGAGATATCCGGGCAGACCGGCATTGTCAAAGCGATCACGATGCGGTTTGTCGAGCTTGGCAATGCCATGGGCGCGACGGTTTTTATTCCGAATCGCACGATCAACAACGTCATCAACTACCCGCGCGGCTACGTTCGCTGCATCGTCGACATAACGCTGCGCGGCGACGACTCGAACCGGGATGCAATTGAAGCTTCAGCGCTGCGGCTCATGAGCTCAGTGCAAGAGCAGTTTCCCGGCATTCAGATGCGGGAGCCATCGAGCGAGGGCCGAATCAAGTTTGATGCCGGAAAAGAGATACTGAGAATCAAGTTTCGTATCTGGCCTAACCGCGAAAAGCCAATCGAGACGACTTACCTTCAGGAGCTGATCGCCGAGATAAAACAGATCATTCCGGATTACCAGCCATGGATGGTTTCGATCAGCTACGAAGTCGAGAAGCGAGTTTCGCGGGCCGCCAAAAAGTGGCTGTGGCAGTCAGGAGGGTAATCGCTACTCCATTGCAAAATAACGATCAGACATCGGGGCGACCATGCCCTGTTTTTTCCCCGCCGTACTCTCATCAAGTATTTTGACAGTCTGCTCAAACAGGCCCTGAGCTTCTTCGGGAGTGTTGCCGATACAGGTCACGCCGAGCTTGCCGTACTGTGACAGCGCGCCAATCATGTAGAACAGCACGCCCGTGCCGGTCGCATGCCGGAAACCGATGCCGTGCTGCCAGATGATCTCGAACAGGTCTTCGGGCAACAGT
>JAOTUU010000345.1 GCA_029863705.1 Gammaproteobacteria bacterium | reverse complement strand
GCTAGTATAACCACAGCTTATGCCAGGAATATGCATCCCATGAAGCGTGCTTTAGCCACATTGGCGGTTGCCGGTTTAGCGCTCGCCAGTATTGCAAGCGCCGATCCCGTGCGTGTGCACGGTCGTGTGATTAACGAAGCGGGCGTTGCCATCACCGAGGCAAGCGTCTCGGCGCACCACGTTTCGCTTGATGTGGATGCCGATGGTGAGTTCACTTTTGAGCTGGATTCACCAACGACCGTCAGCGTGCGCATCGAGGCGCCTGGCTATTACACTTTTTTGCATACCCTGCACCGATCTGACTTCGTTACAGGACGTCCGGCGCTTGTGCCTGACATTGAGCTGGTTGAGAAAAAACCGGGACGCACACTCATGGTGTTTGCGGGCGATGCGATGCTCAGCCGCCGTTATTTCGAGCCACGGGCCAGCGAACCGACGCTGGTGCGGCGGGCAAGCGTTCTCGACGATGGCAAGAAACTGTTGACGCACGTGCGTCCGTATATCGAGCTCGCGGATTTTGCGTCGGTCAATATGGAAACGCAGCTGTCGAATGAAACGCTTACGAATCGTGTGCCCAAGTCGGTTACGTTTTATTCGCCCGTCGAACTTGCAGAGCTGCTGCAATGGGCGGGCTTCGACTACGTTGCACTCGGCAACAACCACTTGTACGACTACCGTGACGCGGGTGTAAGGTCGACTTTAGAGGCATTGCAGGCGACCGAACTCGTTTGCTCCGGGGCCGGCGTCAATGAAGAGGAGGCCCGCAAACCGGCGAGTGTTGAAATCGATGGTCGTGACCACCGCTTCCTGAGCTACGTCGGCTGGGCCGGGACGTTTGAGCCCAGCCAGGTGGCAGAAGGATCGAAAGGCGGCGCAGCGCTTGGCAATACCGCGGTCATTGCAGAAGACCTCGGCGAGCTGCCCGCGGATTCGATATCGGTATTGCAACTTCACGCAGGCCTGGAATACGCAGAATCACCGGCGCTTTCGGAGCGAACCACGCTGCGGCAGGCAATTACCGACGGCGCCGATATCGCGATCGGCCACCATCCGCACGTGCTGCAGGGCTTCGAGATTTACCGGAATCGGCTCATCGCTTACTCGCTCGGTAATTTCCTGTTTGATCAATACCACTACACGACCCAACTCGGCATGCTGCTCTATGTCTGGATGGACGGAGACAAGTTGCATCGCGCTGAAGCCGTGCCTTTGCACATCAACGGCTACCTGCCAACGCCGGCAACCGGGCTGTTTCGATACGCAATACTGACGCGGCTGGCGCGGCTGTCGGACCCAAGTGTCTGCATGCGCGCCAGCGGATTTCACGCCGTTGTCGACGCATGCGATGGCAAACCGCGCACGATGACGACTATCACTGTCGACGATTCCGTCGGTAGTACCCCCGTGCACGTCGGAAGGCTCGGGGCGTCACCCTTGCAGGCGTTGACAATCAAATCGAAGGATCGGCCGTATCGCTTGGGCCTTGACCTGCTTGGCCGCGGTGATTTTGAATATGCTCGCTTGTACGGCGCGCATGACCGGACATGGATCGAGGCACGCAATGCTTCGCTCAAGACGGGCGACAATAATCTCCTGGAAATTCGTGTGCCGGCAGGCGCGCCAACGGTCCGAAGCGGCATGAAAGTTTTCGAGCGAGTTTTTACGTTGTCCAATCCTGCGACAGTCAGTGGCCGAATCAAGGCAGACGGACATGTCAGGGTTCGTTTCCTGCTGCAGCGTCGTCGCGCGATGGATACGCTCGAGGATGCATTGGTTGGTGGTCCCATCAGGCAGATCGGCGCGTGGGAGGGTTCAAGCACAGACTGGGCTGATTTCTCGTTGGACTACAACCAGCCGAGGGTCGCGACGCGCTCGGTGCGATTGCTGATTGACGTGGTCGATATCAGCGAAGACAAGTCGGGAGCTACCGTGTCACTCGACGACCTGGCCTGGGTGGAGTGGCAGACGCCCTGGATAGGGGCGGACGATGCCAACATGGACGCTGAATTCGCCACGCACCTTATGTTGCAATCGAAACCAAATCCTTGATCAATCGAACAGCATTGTTGCTAGACTGGTTCCATTAGAAAAAGCCATTGGCAATTTGGCCTAACAATCGGTTCAAGCCGAAAATAAGATAGACGGGGGAAGTCATGTTTCATTCGCTATTACGCTACGTGAGCGGCCGTTCTACGTTGTTCGCTTTGAGTTCATTGGCATTGACACTCGCTGCGGTACCTGCCGGTGCTCAGGACGACGACGAAGATATCGAAGAGATCACGGTCACCGGGTCCCAGATTAGGGGTGCCAAAATCTCCGATGCGCTTCCTGTGTCGATTATCGACGCCAACGACATAGAGGCGCTCGGGGTCGATTCCGGTGACGAACTCATTGAGTTCATGGCGGAGCAAGGACAAAACTTTTTTAGCGAGGCGGACAATATTAGTGGTGGTGTGAACTCCGCGCGCGGCGACATCGGCGCCTACAACCTCCGCAACCTGGGTACCGGTAATACGCTCGTATTATTAAATGGCAGAAGGCTCGTCAATGCGGCTGCTTATCAGACCGAAGCGGTGGGCGGAAGCTTCATTCCGGTGAACACGGTTAACGCTCAAAGCTTGCCAGTATTCGGCCTGGAGCGGGTCGAAGTCCTGCGCGACGGCGCGTCGGCGATCTACGGCGCCGATGCGGTTGCCGGTGTGGTTAACTATGTGCTGAAAACAGATTTCGAAGGCTTCAATATTCGAACGCGGTTCAGCAGTTACGATCATATGCCCCGCGATGATAAGCGCTTCTCGATCGAATGGGGCAAGAACTTCAACGACGGCCAGACAAATCTCGGCGTATTTCTCGATCACTACCGGCGTGACCGCGTCAACTCCCAGGACGAGGCACGGTGGGCCGATGACGACTTCAGGCGCCTCGTGCCGGTCGGGTCTCCATGGGAAGGCGACATCCGATTTCGGAACAGCAGCGCGAATTCGGAGTATGGCCAGTACGACATCATCGGC
>JAOTUU010000319.1 GCA_029863705.1 Gammaproteobacteria bacterium | reverse complement strand
AGGTTTCGGACAACCAGTATTTCGAGGATCTCGGCGGCAGCCAGAGTATCTCCAGCATCACGCACCTGAACCGGAGCGTGCGCTTCGACTATTTCAGCGAACGGTTTTCCTTGTTCGGACAGCTGCAGGACTACCAGACCATCGATGACGCGATTCTGCCGATCAATGAGCCCTATCGTCGCCTTCCGCAGCTGCTGGCGAGCGGTTCGTGGCCGCTCTCGTTCCTGCGCTTCGGTGCTCAGGCCGAAGTAGTCAACTTCGATCGCGATGTCGGAGTTACCGGTTGGCGAGTCAATGCCGCACCGTCGCTGGAAATTCCTCTTGCGGGGCCCGGCTGGTTTGTTACGCCGGCTGTTGCGCTCGACCACACGCGTTACCAACTGAGTGATACTTTGCCCGGAACGGAGACAGATCCGACCCGGACCGTGCCGATCGCCAGCCTCGATACAGGCATCGTGCTTGAGCGCGCGTTAAGCGGTACCGGTCGCCTACAGACGATTGAGCCGCGGCTCTTATACGTCAACATCCCGAACCGCGACCAGGCGGGCCTGCCCGTCTTCGACACGATTACGCCTGACATCAATCTTGTGCAGTTGTACCGCAAGAACCGTTTCCTCGGCATCGACCGGATTGGAGACACAGAGCAAATCAGCATTGGCGTCACATCGCGGATTCTCGACGTCTCGTCGGGGCGTGAGCTCATGACGGCAACCGTTGGCCAGACACGCTACTTCGGCGATCGCTTCGTTACGTTGCCCGGCACAACCGCATCAACGCTCGAAACGTCGGACTACATTGCGCAGCTGCGATTTCTCCTTTGGGAAAACATCAATTTTGACTTCGGTCACCAGTGGGGCACCGGCCAAAGTGGTACGACAAAATCGGAAGCGCGCCTGCAATACCGCCCGGCCAACAGGAAGATTCTCAACCTCGCCTATCGTTTTCGACGCGAGTCTTTGGAACAAGGCGACCTTTCGTGGTCCTGGCCGGTCAGCACACAGTGGAACTTCGTCGGTCGCTACAACTTCTCGTTCCGGGACCAGGAAGTCCTGGAGCAGTTTTTTGGCCTCGAATACGAAAGCTGCTGCTGGGGTCTGCGGCTCGTTTCCCGCCGCTATATTTCCACCCGCGACGGAACTCGGGATTCTTCCTTCGGTCTGCAACTGGTATTGAAGGGCATGACGAGCGTTGGCACGGCGGCCGACAAGCTCCTCGAACGTGGTATTCTTGGCTATTCTCCAGATCTCCGGTAAATAATTTTGATTAAAATCAATCGCTTATGCGCACTTGTCGCATTGCTCACCGCGCCCGCCGTGGTGGCTGCCGATCTCTCCGAAAGCGGGGAATTTCTGGACGGCGTCGCCGCGATCGTGAATGAAGGCGTGGTTCTCAGAAGTCAGTTCAATGAACAAATGAACATGATCCTGGAGCGCGCCGAGCAACAGGGCATGCAGCTGCCACCGGCCACCGTACTCGAGGAACAGGTTCTGGAACGGTTGATTCTGAGCGAGATCCAGCTACAGCGCGCGCAGCGGATCGGGCTACAGGTTTCGGACGCAATGCTGAATAATTCGATCGCGCGCATCGCCAGCCAGAACGGCGTAAGTTTCGAAGATATGCCCGCCCTGCTCGCGCGGGATGGCGTCAACTACGCGGATTTTCGTCGCAGCCTGCGTGACGAGATCACAATCGAACAGTTGCGACGTATTGAAGTTGGCCAGAGCATCAACGTCTCCGATCGCGAAATCCAGCAGTGCATCATCGATCTCGAAACCAACGTCGTCGTTAATTCTGATTGGGAGTTGTCACATATCCTGCTGCCGTTCGGGTCGTCCGCAAGCACCGAAGAGCGAGATGAGGTCGAGAAGCTGGCCAACGAAATCTACGCACGGCTGCAGGACGGTGCAGACTTCCGTGAACTGGCGGCACGTTATTCCAAGGGCCCGACCGCGCTTGAAGGCGGTTCGCTCGGTCCGATGCAGGGACAGGATGTTCCGACGCTGTTTGCGGACATCTTGCCGGGCATGAAGGCTGGCGACGTGTCGGAGCCGTTTCGCAAGGGGACCAGCTTTCACATTGTAAAAGTCGATAACCTGAAAAGTGCGGTGGAACGCAGCGAAATTAACCAGATCAAGGCACGCCACATTCTGTTAACGCCGAACGAGATCATCGACGACGACACGGCCAAACAACGACTGTCTGAAGCACTCGCGAAAATCCGGGCGGGCGACGACTTCGCCGAACAGGCGAAACTGCTTTCCGACGATCCGGGCTCCGCAAACCTCGGCGGCGATCTTGGCTGGGCGGGCCCGGGGACATTTGTACCGGAATTCGACGCTGTAATTAACGAAGCGGAAATCGGTGAGGTCAGTGAGCCGTTTCGCACCCAGTTTGGATGGCACATCGTCGAGGTCCTCGATCGACGCGTCTATGACAATACTGAGGACCTCAAGAAACGCAACTGCGACCTGCGGATTCGCAACAGCAAAATGGAAGAAGAAACGCAGCTGTGGATGCAGCGCCTTCGCGACGAGGCGTTCGTCGACCCGCGCATCTGAGTGTGAGTGCCGACAAACCACTCGTAGTCACAGCGGGGGAGCCCGCAGGCATCGGACCTGAGCTGTGCAGCGCACTGGCCGAGTCTGCCTACGCTCGTGACGTCGTCGTTGTCGGCGACAAATCGCAGATCAACAGCGAGCTGCGTGTTGTCGACACGCCGTATCCTGCGCCCGTGATCCCGGGCAAACCCGACTCGGCCAATGCCGCAACGTTGCTCGAAGGTTTGAAGCTCGCAGTCCGGGGCTGTCTCGAGGGTGAGTTTTCGGGCCTGGTCACCCTGCCCGTCGCGAAAAGCGTCATCGCCGACGCCGGCATTCCGTTTACCGGCCACACCGAACTGCTGGCGGAACTTACGAACACCGCGTTACCCGTGATGATGCTCGTTGCCGGTGAGCTGCGCGTTGCGCTGGCCAGCACGCATATACCGCTAAGTGAAGTTCCCGGCTACATCAGCAAGGAGCGACTTCGTGACGTCATAGAGATTCTCGACCGCGACCTGCGCTCTAAATTCAGGATTGCGAACCCTGAGATCATCGTCTGCGGACTCAATCCGCATGCCGGTGAAGGTGGCCACCTCGGGCACGAGGACCGCGATGTCATCGCGCCTGTAATCGACGAAATGTCTGCCAGGGGCTTGCGGTTGCGCGGGCCGCTGCCGGCCGACACGGCGTTTACGCCGGCCGCCGGTCACAGGGACGCGGTGCTCGCCATGTACCATGACCAGGGTCTGCCGGTTTTGAAATATGCGGGTTTCGGCCACGGCGTGAACGTCACGCTGGGCCTGCCAATCGTTCGCACATCGGTT
>JAOTUU010000317.1 GCA_029863705.1 Gammaproteobacteria bacterium | reverse complement strand
GTGCTCAGGAAATCGCTCTGGCCGCCTTGTCCACCGACCAGGACGTTTGAGCCGGCGATGTTGACGCCGCCTGCCAGGTCGAAGCAGATAAACGGGATCTTCCCCGCACCATCCGTAATGTTGCATTCCGCAGGGTCTCGCAGGATGTCGAGATCCGGCGAAAGGTCTGCGAATGCATTGCGCGGATTCAGCAGTGGGGCGATTCCGCCGACTGTATAGGCCGCACCTGTCATGAAGCCCTGCGACAAAAACTGGCGTCGCGTGACAGGACGCGGATGATCGGTGTGAAGCAGCGGCAAATCCCAGTTGCCTTTGTCTCGTTTCATGCTCATCTCTATTACTTCCTCTTATGTCCTGTCTTTACTGAACCAGTGTGGCTGCGCTGCCGAGTAACGAGGCACAAACACCCTTTGCGATTGCAGGCGTGTCACTGGTACCTCCTGCCAGCAAGCGATCTATCAGGTTGTCCGGGCGATTGCCGCCGCCCGAGATAAATGCAGCGATCTCATCGTGAACGATCGCGTAACTGGGCTGCGAGTCCAGCTGCGGGCCCGTTGACGAGTGCCCGACTGCGCGGGCAATCAATGGCTCAACGAAGCTGTCGCGATTGCCGACGCTGAATGCCTGGCCGGGCGCTGCACCGAAGTTGAACCCGGGCCACATCGTGGCGTCCTCGACGGCCGCGTCGCAGTACTGAATAGCGAGCTGCGCGATTGCAACCTGATGCGACGACAATACGGCTTCGATGTTCTCGACCGCCGGCAACGACTGACGCAGCTCCTGGTAGGTCTCATCCACCAGGAAGTTTCCGCCGCGCTGGTAGGTCACACGATCGATACCCGTGATGGCCGCGTAGGTCGCGTCAATCTCGTCGAAAGTCCTGACACCAATATCCGACTTGCGCTCTTCAGCGGTTGCGATGTAGTCGGTCACAACCAGCATCGGGTCTTCGCTACGGTCGAAAACGACGCCGTCGAGGTTATCGAATGTCAGGAAGAACTCGTCGTCCTGAGGCCCTTTCTCGAGCGGCAGCACCGCGCCGAGCACCGACAGCGGCTGGCCCAGCTCGTCCATCGTGGCGCCGACCAGGTCGAGCGTCTCATCCATGTTGGCGTAACTCTGTCCGACCGGTGCCTCTTGTCCGTTCATCGCGATGCGCATGCCCTGCATGCTGATGCCGGTCGGTGTCGAGTCATCAAGCGTCGTGAAATGCGGCTTGTCGAACAGGTATGAGTACGAGTCGAACTGCTGCGCTTCAAACAGGACGTAAGACGTCTGCGGCGGCGCGCTGATACGCTCCGAGATATCGAACAGCAGGTAAAAGCGTTCACCGACACCGGCGTCGAAGTTCTGCGCGATTTGATCTTCGGCCAGTGCGCGGCGGTGAATGGCCGCAAGGCGGATCGTGCCTTCCCACAGTCCGTCACCCGATGCCTCGTTACCAAGCACCAGCGCGAACGTGTCCTGCCAGTCGACGAACGTTCCGCCAGGAACGGGGTCGGCATTGCTGACGAGCTCACCGTTAACGTAAATTCTGCGTCCGTCAATCGGGTTATACGTTGCGACGACGTGCTGCAATGTTGCCTGCAAGACCTCATCGGCGTCTGGTGTGGACAGCTGCGGATTACCGTTCAGGTCGGTCAGCGGGTCACCGTTAGCGTCCTCCGCGTTCGTGCGCAACAGGAAGTCATAGTTATAGAGCGTCTGCTGCAGCGTGAAGTTACGAGACGTCTGGCCCGCAGAGTAGCTGACGATCTTGGACATTTCCTGCGTCACGTTCGCGGGTACGACCCAGGCCTCGATCGAAAACTCGCCGGATTCCTGCAGTATGTCAGCGAGTTTCCTGCTGGCCGTCGTCGAGCCCTGTGCTTTGCCCGGGCCCTGCGACGGGTTGTAGCCTATCGTGATGCCCCAGCCGCCGTACCAGGTGACGTCACCCGAGAAGTTCAGGTCGATGGCCGGATCGACGCCGCTCGAATCGAAAGCCGTCAAGCCAGTGCCTGTCTTGAATTCCCAAAGCGCAATCTGGTCATTTTCGTAGCGATTGCCACCGGAGGCGAGCGTACCGTCTACCAGACGTACAGCTTTACTGTAAACAAGGTCGGGGTTGACGGTCGTTGGATCGATCGCATTCGCGAACGTCGTGATGGCGTTCAGCATTTCTACAGAAGCCGTCGCGCAGTCATTGTTCCAGCAGTTATGTGCTTCACCGCCCTGTGAGCCCGGTGATACCTTGATGACAAAGCGAGAATCGGCCGGTGAGTCAAGGTTGATTTTCGACTTGGCTGCTTCGTACGCGCTCGCCACATCAGGTTCTGCGAAAAACGGCTGTTGTGCTGTCGGGGATTCCGAGCTGTGGCAGCCGGCGCAGTACTCGGCAAGGATCGGCGTGTGTACGATCTGCTCGAACAGCGCCGGGTCCGTCGGGAAGTTCTTGCTGTCGCTGGGATCGCGATCCGCCGGAGCAGTCAGGATAATCTCGCGGCCGCCACCGGCCGCAGAGCCAACCCAGTTTTCGATCCAGGTTGTCATGATCGTGCCGCAAACGCCCGGGTCTGCAACCCAGCAGTTATGACCAATAGGTGCTTCGCTGACTTTTTCGACAATACGTGACAGCGATGGTTGTTCGATGTTTGTCACCGTAACAGCTTCGTCGTATGCCATGTTGACGTCGTCATTGCGAACAAACATGGGCACCTGGCCGACAGATTCGTTGTGGCAAGAGCCGCAGCGGTCTGTGGTCTTCGTTTTTGTCCAGAATTCCTGTTGAAACTTGAGGACGTCTGCATCCCGAGCGACAGGGCCCGTATAAACCGTGTCGTTGTTGTTACCCGGTCCCTGTGACAAGGGGTTGTCGGTTGTCTGCGCGCCGCCGCCGCAAGCCGCGAGGAAGATGCTCGAAAGTAGTGCCACGGTCGCTGCACGCACTGAGCGCTGAGCAAGGGCCTGGGTAGCAATTCTGATTGCCTTAGTCATTGTCATGTCTCCCTACTGGCCCATACAGTAAACGGCGGTATCAGCGAACACCTGTTTCATCTTGAAGACGCGGCCTTCGAAATTCGTGACGATCTCATCGACCTTGCTGTGGTCGGCAGCCGACTCCGGATCGCGGAGGCATACCGTCTTGAATACTTTCTTGACCTGGCAGGCTGCAAACGCGTCACTATTGGAGAGTTCCACGCCGAGCGACTTGGCGCCGAAGTCGTCCCCGGTGCCCGGGCCGTTGAAGCCGAGGTAGCGGTTTTGGCCGGTTCGCCAGTAGTTTGTCCAGTGGTCGTCCGGTGTGCGGAAACCCTGCGGAAAGTTCAGGTCGTTATTGAAGTACTTGGGCTGGACATTGCCGGCGGTGTACTCGATAGCGCCTGTGGCGTCATTGTAGTTG
>JAOTUU010000122.1 GCA_029863705.1 Gammaproteobacteria bacterium | reverse complement strand
AACTGGTCAATTTTGAGCCGGAGAATACTGTCTACATCGAGCAGCTCATTGCGGTACAACGTGATTCTGCCGAGGCCCACTATAGTAACGGTGATTTCGAAGCCGCTCGAAACAACCTGAAGGTCGCGCTTGACCGGACGGACGATCTTATCGCCAATGACGACACTGTCATGTTGTGGCAGGTCGACTACATGATTTATTGCCAGTTGCTTCTTGCAAGAATGCATTTCGACGAGCAGGGAATGGACCAGGCTCAGTCAATCGTCGACGAGGTCTTTACACGACTCGCCGATATTGAGGCCGAAGGTTCCGATATCAGACAGCTTCCTTTTGTTACGGGCAGTGCATACCTGCTGGCGGGTGACTTGCGCGAGCACAACGGCGATTCGAGTGGTGCCCGCTTATCATGGCAACGCGCATACGCTGAACTCGACGGGCCGCCGGAGACGCTGGATCCAAGCCGCTTGACAGTGCTGATCGACGTGCTTGACAGGCTTGGCATGGACGACGAGGCAAGGTCAATTATTGCGTCGCTGGAGGCATCACGGTATCGTCACCCAGCTTATTTGCGCATACGGGACCAAATACGTTAGAGAGCGTTCAGCGCCAGCCAGTGTTGGTCCCGCCAGTAGGCAGGTAAGGAAGGCTGGCGTTTTACAAAAACCAACAATAAATAGTGAGGAAAATCGAAATGCCAAATGCACAAAAGACAGTTCGAGTAACAGCAGGGCCCACGTTCATCTATCCGGACGGTGATCAAGACGTCACGGTGACGGAACCGACCGATATCAATTTCGTCCTGACCAACCCGAGTGATTATGAATGGAGCGATCCGGGAGCCACCATCGTCCCGAGCACCGGCGGATTCACCGTGAACTCGCCGAACGGGGCGACGTTAAAAGTGGCCGACACCGACACTGACGGAACTGCAGCCGGGGTCAATCACGAGTACACGCTTTATGCTACGGCCAAGGCCACGAACGAGAAGTTCGAGAGCGACCCGAAAATCATCAATAAAGGCTAAGTGGTAACGACGGATCGGGCGGACTTTACGAGTCCGCCCGTTTCGTTATCTACTCCGCCATTTCCCATATTTTCGTCGAGCGGGCACCAGTTCGGGAGAATATGAGAAGAGGCCGCTCAAGCTCGTCGCGAACTTTCGCGAATTCCTCGACGTCCTGCTCCGTAATCGCTCGGGGGTCGACCGGGAAATGCAGAAACGTCATGCCGAGTTCCTCGGCCGTCTTTGCAAGGTCGCTGGACGATGGCTGTCCTGCCGACTCCCCATCAGCCCGGTTGTTCATGATGGTGCGAACGCCCTGTTTTGCCGCGAGCCGGATGTCGTGGACGAACAACTGCGCCGACACATAAACCTGGGGCGCCAGCTCGAGCACCCTCATCTGTAAGTAATCCTGCTTCAAAGCCTCGCCTCCATTGCATGCAGCACCCTTCGCCACAGTATATAGCCGTGCTGCGGTTTGGGGCCGGGACTCGCCTCCAGCAGTTTCCGCATCGGTAAAAAAGTTCCTGTAAACAGTGTGACCCTGTTCCGGTTTGACCACATATGCGGTGCTACAGTCCGCGGACTTGGGCTATATATCTAGGAGAACGACATGTTTCGTTTAGCACTTGCGGGGCTGCTTATCTTGAGTAGCGCTGTAGCAATGGCCGATGGCCTTAACTACAACTACATACAGGCCGCTTATCAGGAGGTCGATATCGACCTGGGCGGTGGATTTGACGCTGATGGCGACGGTTTTGGTATCGGCGGATCGGTGGCAATTGACGATGACTGGTTTGTTTTTGCCAGTTACTCAACATTCGATTTTGATTCCGTGGTTGATCTGAGCTCACTAACCATTGGGGGCGGTTACCGTGCCGCTGTTTCCGACAAAACCGACTGGTTTGCCACACTCGGCTATGCAAAAGCGGAAGTTGATGTGCAGGGCTTCGGTTCTGCGGACGACAGCGGCTACGCGATTTCCTTAGGCTTGCGCAGCATGGTCAGCGAAAAATTTGAGCTGTATGGCAGCCTCGGGTATGCGGACCTGGGCGATGGCGCAGACGGTACCACTGTTGCGGGAGGATTCTGGTATTCGCTATCAGGTAACCTGGTGCTCGGTCTTGGTGCCGAATTTGATGACGACGTAACTGCTTTCGGCGTTGGTCTTCGTCTGTACTTCGACAAGTAATACGATAATGGCATGACCCTGAAGCCCCGCCCAGGCGGGGCTTTTTTGTGGCCGAGCAGGTCATTCCTGGCCGGTGTATCTAAGTGCGATCTGAAAAGAGACGTCCTGAGCGGAGCCCACTTTCGGAACCTCGCCCATCGAAAGCACAAGACGATAGCGTTTCGAAACACGGAAATCGGCACCGAATGTCATTGCCACGAACGTTCCCCCCAAATTATCGATAGCATTGCGATACGTACTTACATCGCGCTAACCGTGACCCGCATCACACGTGCTGCGTACCAAGTTCGCTATAACATAATGGGTACGAGGAGGTGTTGATATGGGTTACGAGTCCAGTCATGGCCGGGTGGTACCGGTACACAATCTTTGCGACTACTTTCGCACGTCGATCGACGACGTGATTGCGCAGCAGGGCATCGAGCTCGATCCGCATGCCACGCATTACGTCGTCAACATGATGACGCTGTTCTCCCGCTCCGAGGAACTCTACGACGACGACGGCGAAATCTACGCCCACAAGCCGCTCGCACTGATGCTCGCGGAGGCCAGCGACGCACCGACCCCGGAACATCGCAACCAAATCCTGCAGCGCATCGGTGATGTCGCTTTGTTTGTCTCCGGTTTTTTCGTCGAGAGCCTCGCCAACAAGGTCGTCGACATCGACTACTACATCAACATGGGTGTGAATGCCTATGGGTCGCTGTCCGAAGAAGTGCGCCATAGTTTTCGGAGCAGGGCGTTCGCCCATGTGTTCCGTGAGCTGGCCATCAATTTTCAGGTGCTGACCGACGTCCTGCACGAGGTTCGCGACGGTGCGTGCCTGGACTCGGATGCCAACCTGTTGCGCACCTACGAAATCTGGCGCAAGACCGGTAGCCGCCGTGCCGAAAATATTTTGCGTCGCCAGGGTGTGGTGCCGCTCGCCGGCGCCAAAGGGCCACGGCACTGACATGCTTGCGGCGCTGCAGCAACAGCTGAGCGACATCTACCGCCTCGGACAGGCTTACGATGTCCGCGACTACATGATCACGGATCAAACCCTGGCAAAAGCCCTCGGCCAGGACGCCATGTTGGGCGACAGTCAGGAAACTTTACTGGTGGCGCAGGACGACGAGGGCTTGTCACTGTCGCTGTACCTCGACGCCGATATGCTGGATCGCCTGGAATCGGCCAGGCCGCTCGACAAACTGCGTGCTGAACTGCTCGATGACCTGTGGAAGGTCATGGAAGGCATTAGTCATTTCAATTGCATGGTCTGGAAAGCGACGCAGGATCGCAGCGTGTCGCTGCTCGAGCTGGAACTGCAGGGCGAGATCGACAAGTATGTTGGCACCGCGTTGCTGGCGCAGCAGCAGGCTGACATGGGTTTGCTCAACAGCTTGCACGGCTGGTTGTTCGGCGACGTGCGCTATCACGACGAGCTTGACGATGAACAGCTCGAACGCTACCGCTGCGCCAATGACTACGCGGCGCGTTTTTGTCACCGCCTGCAACAACAGCTGATCGATGACGACCAGTTGGCGCTGACGCAGCTACGACACTTCTATCGCCTGCAATTGACCGATAAGATCAGCCACATCCATTCGCGGACCCTGGCACGAGCATAGCGGTTTTACCTGATATTCGTTATCGCGCGGCACGGTTATTATCGTGTCCCAGTGCGAGCCGCAGAGCCACTTCAGCACGTCAAACCCAGACCAGGAGTCGATTCAATGTCCACCCTTCTTGACCTGTCCAAGCTCAGCTTAAAAGATGCCCTCGACCTCGCGAAGCTGATCGAATTGGAGGCCTGCCACCGCTACCAAATGTTCGCCTCGCAGCTCGGCCACACTGGTGGCTACGATGCCGGAGCCTTCTTCGCCTCGATGGCCGAGAACGAGGCCAAGCATGGCCAGGAGTTGGAGATCCGGCGCAAGGCGCTGTTCGGTGATGCCCCCGCGCGGCTGACGCTGGATGACCTGTTCGACGTCGAGGCCCCGGAAATGGGCGCGCCGCGCCGCGGTATGTCGACCATGCAGGCGTTCGAGGTCGGGCTCGAGGCTGAGCAGAAGGCCTACGACTTCTACGACATGGCCTTGCCCGGCATCACCGATCCCGAGGTTGTGGCACTGTTCACCGAGCTTCGAGACGAGGAGGCCGAGCACGTCGAGATGCTGAAGGAGCAAATGGCCAAACTACCCGCGAGCGCCAGCTCCGAGGTCGAGTTCGACGAAGACGATACGCCCTATCTGTAGGGCGTGGTTCGCACTAAACAGCAGCTAAGGAAGAGCTGCGCTGTCAGGGTTTGCGAAACAGCAGCGTAAACCGGTCTGTGTTGCCGGTCACTGAACGCTATCGATGCGATAGACTTCCTTCTTCTGGGCAACAAAACCTGGACACCTGATGGACATTTTGAACAGCTTTGTTACTACAGTGACAAACCTCGTGCCGACGCTGGGAACGGCCGCTGCCGTCGTGGCAATACTGGCCGCCATGAACTGGTTTCTGAAGCGCCGGTGGAAGGACAACGCCGACCTGCAGTTCCGTTTTCAACTCATAATGCTGGCCCTGACTTTCGCCGGTATGCTGGTGATAATTCTGGCTCTGCCTGTGAACGACGCCACACGCGGTCAGCTGCTTAGCCTGATTGGCATCCTTCTTAGTGCGGCAATCGCGCTTTCCTCGACGACGTTTATCGGCAACATTATGGCCGGAATAATGCTCAAGGCTGTGAGGAGCGCGCGTCCCGGCGATTTCATAACAGTAGCCGAACTGACAGGGCGTATTACTGAGATGGGATTATTGCATACAGAAGTCCAGACCGAGTTTCGTGACCTGGTGACTGTTCCCAATATGTATATGGTGACGCAACCTATGCAGGTTGTGCGCGCATCGGGCACGATAATTACCGCGGAGGTATCGTTGGGTTACGATGTCTCCCACGTGCGCGCCTCGAAAATACTCCGTGAGGCTGCTACACGTGCGGGCCTTAGTGACGCTTTCGTACATGTCCGGCAGCTTGGTGACTTCTCAGTTACTTACCGTATCGCTGGCCTGCTAGAAGATGTCAAAAGCCTTATTTCAGCGCGCTCCGGTCTTCGCGAAGCGATGTTGGATGCTTTGCACGCGAATGCTATCGAGATTGTTTCGCCCAATTTCATGAACACACGTGCTGTTGCCGACGACAAGCACTACATCCCGGAACCTACTCGTGAGCATACGCGCGAACAGAAAACACTCGCGGAAGACGTAGTTTTCGACAAAGCCGAAGAAGCTTCTTCAGTCGAAGGGATCCGCAAATCAATCGAGCTCGTTGATGCCGAGTTGCTCGCTCTCGAGAACGACAATGAAGATCCGGATGATTCTGCAAGAGCCAAGCTCGAAGCTAGAAAATCAAGGCTAATTGAGCATTTGAAACTAGCGGAAGAGCGACAAAAAGCGGCCGAACTCGAAGAGGCAACGCGAAGCTGAGCGAACTCTCAGGGTTTGCGAAACAGCAGCGTAAACCGGTCTGTGTTGCCGGTCACTGAACGTCGCCCGACCTCGTACACGAGCTCGTCATCGGCGCGGTAGTGCAGGTCGGTGTAGCCCTCGAACTCAAAACCCAGGTCCAGCAGTTCCTTGATAATAATGACCGGATCGATGCGACGACGGTTCTCGTGGTTGGCCGGCTCCATGTGACGTGCGGTGTGGTCGACGACGCCATAGAGCCCACCGGATTTCAGTGCCGCGAACACCTGGCGATTCATTTTTGTCCGCGCGTCCGCGCTGAAATTGTGCAGGTTACGAAACGTCACTGCCATGTCGAGCTCGGAAACCCCAAACTCGAAGTCATCCATAACGTAATGGCGACTGCCTTCGGGCCGGTGAAGATTTTCCGATGTGGCAAGTACCTCTACCTGCTCGAATCCCGGCAAGGTGAGGACATTGTCGCTGACTCGGCCCGTTCCAAGCGCGACATAGAGTTTGCCGTTTTCGGCCAGCACGGGCGCGAGCACGCGTGTGTACCAACCGCCCCCGGGCATCAGCTCCAGGACACGCATGTTGTCCTTCAGCCCGAAGAAATTCAGGGTCTCGAGCGGGCGACGATTGCGATCGCGCACGCGGTCTTCTGCCGGGCGTGATTCGTCGGCTAGAGCCGCCTCGACTTTTGCGTCAATTTCATTGTCGGCGTATGCGACGCCAACCAGGCTCAACAAGACAATCGTTAATAGTGCTTTCATGGAAAATTCCTTTCGGATGCATGCGATGTGAACGTTCAGTGAGGCTAATACTAATCGATTTTCTTCAAGGAGCGATAGGCGACGCGGTCGCCCGCGAAGGATCCTAGCCAAAGCTCACCACCCACCAGTAGCGCCGTCGTGATATTGCTGAAATGCGTGTTAGCCGGACCGCTTGCGAGAGTTTCGCTCTGCATCGATTGTGGGTCGATAGCCAAGACCTTAAAGGGGCGCGGGCAACTCGCGAATTTCTCGAGGTCAAATTCATCTGTCTGTAGAACGTCGCCACACGCCGAATCAAGGATATCCAGGCCGGCGGTAAGCAGGTTTCCATTACTCCCCATATGCAGATTATCGGGCACGACCGTAAAGGGCTCGCTACTGCGCAACAACCGTGCCGGGTTGCTGTTCGAGTACGCTCCAACCGTAAACAACCCGGAGGACACAACATAGAACTCTTGTCCATCAGCGGACACCTCGATGCCATTGGCATACGGCAGTTCAGTGCCTTGAACCATGGTGAAGCCAGTATCACCCGGGGACCATTCGTAGACTCCGCCGGTCATTTTTCCAGCGAACGCGTCACTGATGGGGATGCCAGTATGCAACGGAATCGTCACGAGCAGTGAGCCGTCACCTAGAGACGCAACGCTATTGGCTTGCATGCTGTCCGGCGTCATGACACATCCCGTCCACGTAAGTACCGGCATCTCACCGTTTGCGTCTACATCAAATACTTCAATGGCCTCGCGCCCCCCATGCCCTACGACATACAACGTCGAGTGTCCGTTAGCACCGGGTCGAATATTCAAACCATGCGTGACAAAAGTATTCGGATCCGGCGAGCCGGGGCAGGCGCCATAATTCTCCATGTCTTGCAGAGCACGTGGCGCTTTGGCTGGATAGAGTTCAGTCCAGCTTTTCTGCTGTGAGTTGATGAGATAGATTGCCGCGTCCGGTGCCATACCGCTCGAAATGATCCACTTTGTATGAGGAACATGAACGAGGTCTTCGGCGTTTTTCAGGCCGCAAACAAAAGCGTACCGGCCCGATGCATCGCAATCGTCATCAGCGGAGACGGCAACCGACAATCCGAAAATCAAGACAATAATTGTGACCCATCGATTGAGCTGGCTCATTTGTGCGTACCTGTTTCCGACCGGAAATGCAGAATAGCATTGGCTATGCCAATCTTCCTGATCAAATTGCAGGTAATCGTTCGCCGCGCGCAGCCTGTAATGGCCTCGCGCCTACGTCAGTCCGTGATCCCTTCGAACGCCAGATCAAAGCCTCCGCTAACAGTGACAATGTCGTCAGGACTGATCGTGAACACCGAAGGCGGCTGCTCAACCGTCTCCGCGACCACGAGATTGTTGTAGATCACTTCACGGAAGCCGGCGCTTATCAGCTGGAACTCCATGTCGAGTTCCCACACATAATCGTGCAGGCCAATGCTGCCGTTGAGCAGCGTATCGAAGCCGCTACCCGTATCATCGAACCAACAGTCTGTGAAGGCCCATGCAAAGTCATCGCCAGCGGTCGGTACGTTGCCGGGGCCGAGCCAGGTCAAGCTGCTTACGCCTTGATCCAGCACGTTCACCGGCATAGTGCCTGTAAAAGCATCACAGGCAATAACCGCCGGGTTGACGGTCAGCATTTCATCGTCGATGTAGTTGAATGTGTTGGTGATTGTGGCAACCTGAATCAGAACAAAATCGAGGACCTCGGTCGCAAGCGCTGCGCGTTGTTGCCACGCCGGTGCGAGTTCGTCACCCAATGAGTCGGCCAGCTGGTCCCAGGACAGCCAAACAGAGCCACCTGCGCCCACGCTGATTTCGACACTGCTGAAGGGGCCGGGAATTACCTGCACATAAACCGCCTCGCCGGGTGTCATGACGCGGTAAAAACCCCAATTCGGTGGGTGATGTGGGACGTTGGGCATGTACACCAGATCCTCGATGACTTCGACTTCGAATACTCCGAGGAACGCAGCGTCACCAACGTCTGAATCCACCGTAAACGACGACAGGGCCTTCACCGTATATTCCTCAACACCCAGGTAGTCGTTGTCATCGACCATAAGCTTGATCTCGCCCTGCAAGGTGTTACCGAAATCTACGGAGATACCCAAGTTCGCACCGTCGGTGGGGACATGCACTGTCAGCGGCTCGCCTGCCGGCGTCGAACTGACCTCGAAGCCGTATGCCGGCAAGATGACAGCATCAACACCGCCGACTAAAGACTGCGGAATAAAACTACCGGAAAAATCCCGATCGCTATCACTAGAACAGGCGATGAGCGTAACCGCGAACAGAAAAACCAGGATACGCATCCTCTTCACCTCCTACAAAAGCCAGGGGTAGGCGTTCGGTAACCCGGCGATCTTGGGTCCTTCGGGGAGTCGTTGATGGCTTCTCGGAGGAAGCGAGGACCCGTGGTTTTGCGTCCCTGACTTTTGTCAGGTTTGCCTTTATCGAACTTACCTACAATTCATGCGCCGATCGGACGGTCGCGTCAATTCTGGGATGTACGTAAATTAGAGTCGGTCTAAGAAGCGATCTTGACGAGATGCGCAGAGTCCACACAGCCTCTTATTCACACCAATCCACCGGTCTACTCGATCGCACAGTGCACCTCAGCGATGCGGTACAATTTCCTATCCTCTAAGAAATCATAATCAAGGCGACTCCACCATGTGGGATTCCTATCTC
>JAOTUU010000316.1 GCA_029863705.1 Gammaproteobacteria bacterium | reverse complement strand
TGTAAATCGGTCTTGATACCAAGTATTCCGGGATCACGTTGTACGTAGGCGCGATCCAGCCAGTCGAGCGCTGTATCTGTCTCACCCCAGAACACGAAGATCTGGGCCTGCTGATACGCGGCCAGGTCGCCGTAGGATTCCAGCAACTGCTGTTGCGCGGCGGCGGCTTCATCATGATTGCCTGCAACATGCTGTGCCATCGCCGTCACGGTTTGTCGCGCAAACAGTATTGGTTCCTGCTTCGCTTGTTGTAGCGCTTCGGTTATTTGACCCCGTTGCAGGTAAATGCTGGTCAACCACGCTCGAACGAACGGCATATTCGGGTCTTCATCCAGCAACCGCTCACCATATTCGGCGGCCTCTTCGAAACGCCCGCTGTCATACAACGTTACCAAGAGTGCACGGGGCAGGCGATCGTTAAGGGGATCCTGCGCCAACGCTGCGCGTGTGATTCGCTCGACTTGCTCGAGATCGCCGAAGGTTTGATGGAGGTTGGCCCGAAGTAATTGCGCGTCAAGGTAGGCAGGGCGCAATGTGAGCGCACGATTCAGAGCAGCCTCTGCACCAGGCCAGTCCCAATCCAGGTTGTACTTGATTTCCGCATCCGCCAGCTGTGCCTCCGGCAGTTCAGCGTCTAGAGTCAGTGCCTGCTGAACTGCCTCGCGTGCGCGGGCCTGTAAATCGACGGGATCCGAGTCCGTTTGACCAGCGAATCCTTCCAGTGCGCGCGCAAGCCCCGCCCACGCCAGCGCAGATTCAGGCGCTAACGCAACTGCTTCCTGCATCTGCTGCGCGGCCTTCTCGAGGTTATCGGAACCCGACTTGTTGTAGAAAAACAGTCCCTTGAGGTAGGCGTTGTACGCCTGTGCATTGTCGATCCCGAACTGCGATGTCGGGCGAGCCTCGTTGCCGCCAAGCAGCTTGATCTTCAGTGCGTCGACGACCTCGTTTGCTATGTCATCTTGCACCGCGAAGATGTCATCGAGCGTCCGGTCATAAGTTTCCGACCACAAGTGGAAGCCATCACTTACCTTGATGAGCTGTGCCGTAATCCTGACGCGGTCATTGTCCTTACGTACGCTGCCCTCGAGAATGTTGTCGACGCCGAGATCCTGGCCGATTTCACGAAGGTCCTGGTTATGACCTTTAAACGCGAATGACGATGTGCGGCCGGCAACCTGGAACTGCGGAATCTTCGCCAGCAGGTTTAACAGTTCTTCCGAAACGCCGTCACTGAAATATTCCTGATTCGCGTCGCCGCTCATGTTGGCGAACGGCAAAACTGCGATCGATACGCCGCCATCCTGTCCTGTGCCGACATCTTGCACCGTGCGATCTAACACGAAGCGGTCGACCGCGAAGAAAATGACGACGGCGCTGAGCAAAGCGATGATCGTACGATCGAGTTTGCGGCCCGTGTGCTGCGTTATCGACTGGCCACGATCGACATCCTTTTCTTTCTTCAGGCCCTCCGGCGTAAGCTCAAACGCCCAGGAGAAAAAAATGGCGAATGGCAGGCCCAGCGCGAGCAGCAGCAAGAGTGTCTTTATCACCCACGCTGGTGACTCGAAACTCTCCAGCGCCAGTTGCGCCACCTGCGCAACGATCCACGCCAACATGATATAGGCGATTGTGACGCGGAAAACGTTTCTTCTTTTTAGTTCCTGCAGGAATTCACGCAATACGGTGCTCCATGAACGCTAACGAATCCTAGCAGAAAACGGGGCGAGGGCTGGATTTTAGGCGTTGGTTTTTCAAAGCGAACTTGCGAAGACTGCGGAGATGGCGCACCCGGAGAGATTCGAACTCCCGACCACCTGGTTCGAAGCTAGGCACATGGGCTAGTACAGAATCTCCTCCGGTTGACGCTGCTGAATTCGATCCTGATAGCCTGCGCTTAGCTCGTCCAGCAATGATTCAACATTCGAAAACCTGTCCTCATCATGGACGATCTTTATTACCTCCTCTGCTACGCGCCTACCATGTACCAACACTATCGGATATCTGTCCTCAATGACTTCCTGCTGAACTGCTTCTGAAAAATAGCTGGTCGTCACGAATACGCCGACAGGGAATGGACTACCAACGATGGATCGACGAATTTGGTCAGGTCGCGGCGTTAGAAGAGCGGGAGCGCGGCAAGGTCTTTACGCTACGCGATCATGTCCGCGGATTGCTACTGGCGCAACTAAGCAACAACCGGCCCTGGGGCCCTATCGCCGCAAATCTATCTCGTATTGACGAGATCTTCCGGAACTATGAGCCGGAAGTGTTGAAAAGCGCAGATCCGGACCACCTTGCAAAGCAAATCAAGAGCATTCGTTGCGGCAACCGAGGCATCTTGAAACAGATGCAGAGCCTCCGAGGCAATATTGAGACATTTGAACGCATTGGTGACATCGATCGATATGTAACTTCAGACTCACCTGATGTCATCGCACAGTCATTCGCTAGCGGCAAATTCAAGTTGACTCAAATCGGTTTCCCGCTGGCGATGGAATACCTGCGTAATGTGGGAATAAATACGATCAAGCCGGACTTGCACATTTGTCGCATGATCGGTCCGGAGCGCCTGGCGCTGTGTGATGAGACGCCTTCACCGGAGCAAGCGCATGAGATCTTAATGGCTTGGGCAGAGAGTTCTGAGCACAGTGCAATGTACATCGACAATCTACTTTGGCTATTTGCCGCGAAGGATTATGCGGCGATTTGCACGGCAAGACCGAGATGCGATGTTTGCCTGGTTTCCCGATGTAATCGCAAATCCCCGGGGGCGCGGAATGCCGCCGACATTATATAAGTACTTTCCCGCATAGGAGTTCCCCGGGCATCACCCGGGCGGTATAATTCTGCTAGCTGGTGAATCCAGCCGATATTGAACGATGTACGACGGCTCTTTGAAACTAGACGAAGGTTCTGCCGAGACGAGTGAAGGACTGCGTATCGGGCGAGATCTGATCAAGGCGACCGTGCCATTCGCGGAGGAATCGGTAAGGGTCAGTTGGTGGCACGTCGGCTCGACCTTCGCCATGATGGCAGCGGCACTCGCCGGCGCCGGGCTCGCACCCTGGTGGCCGCTGCGGTTGCTATTCTCACTACTGGCGGCCATGTTGATGGTTCGCACCTTCATTACCTACCATGACTACATGCATCGGGCGATCCTGGTGCGATCGCGTATTGCCTGGATATTGTTCCGGATATATTCGGCCCTTGCGCTAACGCCACCGCGTTCCTGGAAGAAAAGCCACAACTATCATCATGGCCACGTGGGCCAGATTTCGTCGCCGAGCATCGGTGCCTTCCCGATCATGACCACGAAGATGTGGCGTGAAGCGTCTCGGAAAGAGAGAACGAATTACCGGATCGTCCGGCATCCACTCACCGTGCT
>JAOTUU010000062.1 GCA_029863705.1 Gammaproteobacteria bacterium | reverse complement strand
CATAAGGTGCAATAATAAAACCTTCGGGATTTCAAGAATTTACCATAATAATCGGAAGTATTATGTCTTTTCCGTTTAGCGCTTATCCGCTACACTCTATAGAACGCCACCCCCCCCAGTATCAAAACAATTAAGGGACCGCGTTGTGCAGAAATATCTTTTCCATATCAAGGCTGGATGCTATAGCGCGAGGCTAATCTTTGTAGTCGTCGCGCTCGGCATCACCGCTGATCTTTGGGCAAGCGGCTGGCGACCATTTGCGAACAGAGACTTTGCGGAAGTTGCGCGCGGCGGCGTCGTCGAAGAATTGACGAGCGGCGCCAAAAGCGTCCTCGATAACGATATTGATATTGAAGGCGACAGGCTAACCGCCGTTCTGAGCGGTGACGTGAAACACGGCGTCCTCTTGCTCAGAGAAGACGGTACGTTCAGGTATCGGCACGACGGTGGCAATAAAGATAGTGATACTTTCAACTACCGCGCGTTCGACGGCACAGGGTATTCACGTGAAGCGCGCGTCACAATCTCGGTCAAGGACGTACCTAATTCTCCGCCCGTCGTGACTGCCGAGGTTCCGGACCAGCAAGCGATCGCAGGCGTTTCCTACCAACTGCAAGTCGCAGGCAATTTCGACGATCCAGATGAGGGTGACGAGCTGAGTTTTAGTGTTCGAGGATTGCCAAGAGGTAATTCCCTGAGCATAAATTCGCAAAGTGGTGTCTTGTCCGGCACTCCTGTTGATTCTGACGTAAGAACAGACCCGTATACAGTCGAGGTCACCGCTACCGACCGCGCGGGTGCGTCGGCGAGACTCAGCTTCCAACTGCTCATATTCCGCGATAATCGCGCCGACCTGGCGCTCGCAATCAGCCTGGCACAGAACCCGGTCATTGTCGGTGAAACGGCACAGTGGAATATTCGCATCGAAAACAAAGGCCCAGGAAATCTCGACGAAGGGCAATTTACGGCAAACTGGGCGACCAGCGGCCCGTCATTGACCCTGACGTCTGCAGACTCTTGCCCCATCACTGGCAACGGCACGAGTTCGCCACAGATGAGCTGTGCTATCGGAACTCTCCAGGCGATGACGTCGAGGACGATCAATGTCGAAGGCACACAAGATGGGGGTGGAGACAATTCATTGATAGGCGTCGTAACTGCAGATGACCCGATAGAGGAAAACAACGCAGATTTGGCGAGCGCTCAGGTTGTTGCCCAATTTAGCGAAGGTCCGACACAGATACTCAACGTGTCTGGTGCCGGGGTCGACGCCGGCGATCTCGACGGTGACGGAAGAATCGATATTGTCGCGACCGCAGGTCAGACGCTTATCTTCTCTAACAACGGCAACCGGGAAGTCGCCACGCCCGGTTTTGGTTTGGGTTCCGACACTGGCGGTTCCGCTGTGACGCTGCTTGACTGGAATGGCGACAGCTATCTGGACATCGCGGTCGGTGGGCTCACAGGACGAACGGCCGAAGTATTTGTCAATGACGGGAGTGGCGCATTCAGCAGCACAGAACGGCTGTCCGGTGGCGTTGTCGGGACCGTAAACGACATGATCGGGGCGGACCTGAATAACGATGGCCGGTCGGACCTGTTGCTGACCGGTTCGTCCGGAACCGTAATCCTGCACAGCAAGAGTGAAGGCGGGTTTAACCAGACTTCCCTATCGTCAGGCGCCGGGCTCGACCTGGCCATTGCCGATATTGATCAGGATGGCGATCAGGACATCATTGTAGCTCGCGTGTCTGACAGGGCCGTGGACTTGCACTACAACAGCGGCAACGGTACCGATTACAGCCGCACGCGGCTTAACCATGGCAGCGTAGCCACGGTCAGCGCACATGATCTCAACGGCGACGGCGCGGTAGATCTGTTGCTAGGCGTTGACGGGGACGACCTGAGCACACCAGGCAATAAGGTGCTCTACCAACAGGGAGACGGCAGCTTTACGTCGGCCGGCTCGTTCGGTGCGTCACCGGTAACAGCGCTGCTATCAGGGGATGTGGATGCTGATGGCTGGGCCGACGTGGTCGCGGTCAACGAGGCCGGAGTCCATCAGGTGTATCTCGGATCGTCCAACAGTGGCTTCACGCTGGCCACCGAGCAGATCATTAGCACCGGGATGCGACGCGGCGTTCTGGTCGATTTCAATGGTGATGAATCGCTGGACCTGGTTATGGCCGGTCGCGACGCCACAGTACTGGAGATACACGCAAATAACGGCATCGGCAGACTGGGGCTAGGCGACCGATTAGCGCCAACGCTTGAGCTCGTCGGCGATGCAACGATGAACATTGCGGCTGGTCAGGAGTTTCTGGATCCGGGCGCAACCGCAGTCGACGATGTCGACGGAGACATTAGCGACAAGATTGAGGTAATCGGCAGCATCAATTCTTCTGCAGTTGGCACACACAGCCTCTCCTACAAAGTAGCTGACAGGGCTGGCAACACCAGCACAACCGTGCGCACCGTTGTCGTGGGCGTCAATAAAGGCACTGGGGGCAGCGGTGGCGGCGGAATGACGCCCGCTTTTATTGTCATTTTGACGCTTGTCGCAGTTGCCAAAAGACGGCGGCTGGACATAGAACAAAAAATGGAGGCTAGGGTCGGAATCGAACCGGCGTAAACGGCTTTGCAGGCCGCGGCATAACCACTCTGCCACCTAGCCTCAGGTTGCAGGCGTCGAAGTATACAGCCCTATCTTGCAGAATCAATTCTACTGCCGCTCGGTATCAGAGTTCGACTAAGGCGTCCAGGCGTAGCCGATCTTCATGAACAGGCTGCGATCCGTTTCCGTCAGGCTGTTGAGCTGGTCGTCATCGACGTACTGATCTGAATAACCGAGAAAAAAGACTGTCTGCGGGTTTAGCTTGTACGAGTACAACAGCTGCCTGCCAACGTCACGAGAGCGTTGGTCGACCTCGTCGTCGTAGAGCGCCAGGTTACGCTCTATATCAAATCTCTGGGTTGTAAATCTCAGGAAACTGCGAGAATTGAATTGCCAGGTCAGGCGCAGATCATAGACTTTCGCGTTGAAAATATTCTCACCGTCAGTGTTATCAAGTGTGACAAACGCAGCGTTGAGTCGAGCCAACAAATTGCGGCTAACATTCCAGGAGACCTCGGGCTCCAGACGCAATTCATCGCCAAGCCTCCCATTATCAAAATCGACCTGATCGCCGAAACTCCCGTGCAGCCTCAAAACCAGGCCGCCCTTGGGCTGGACCTGGCCAAAAAATATTCCCTTCGTTTCGTTGTAGGTAACGCCTTCGAATCGGGTGTCGCGAAGAAGCACGCCGACTTCCATGTGTGACTGCATCGGACCACTTACGAAGAGGTAGGTCTCCGCTTCCCTCTCCAGCAGCTGGCCGTTGGTGTCGTGGTCGACGTTCCATTCCGATATCCACTGCAAGGTCGTCCACCAGTCATCCTCTTCGCCGTGCCAGATTCGCCCACCACCGAATTCATAAAAAACCCGATCAACCTTGGGGATAAAACCGGAATCCGCCCGGAAATCGGCGTCCACTCGCTGGTGGTTTGCCCAGGCGACCCAATCGCGTGAGTCATATCGGTAGCCCAGTTGATAGGCATCTCCGGAAAACTTGCCCAAGGGCTGCTCAAACTCTTCGGCGACCTCATCCGGATATTCAGTTTCCGAGTGCAAGAACTGAAACTCGGCACTGTGCTGATCAGAAATTTTCCAGCGAGAATCCAAACCGCCGACGTGGTTGTGGTAGTTATCGCCGTCACGAACCGTCAACAAGGCCCCGACGTTTGACGCATCGCCAAAACTTCTACCATAGCGGCCTACGAAAGCGGTGTTGTCCTCATCGAGTGATGTGCTGTCAGATCCAAAAGGCCCGGGGAAAAGTAAATTGCTCACGTCATCTTGTGCGGCGAAAACACCGAACGTATTTTTGTCACGCTTACCCGTCAGTTTCAGACCGGCCGTGGGGTCTGACACGGTGCGTGTGAACACCGCTCGCATCGGTGAGCGGAAATAGTCGGCACCCTCCAGAAAGAACGGCCGCTTCTCCGGAAAGAACAGCGTGAACTGGTTGTTGACTTCGAGCTGCGCGACGTCAGCCTCTACCTGCGAGAAATCCGGGTTAATGGCCAGGTTTGCGGTCATATCCGGCGTAATACCCCAACGAATATTGATACCGACTTCCGCGTCGGCATCGCCTTCCTCGAGAGGAGTGATTCCGGGATCATCCGTAGAGTCCGTCCGAGATCCCGTGAGCGTTGGCACTATCTCCAAATCGCGCTCTGGCTCCGCATTTGCCAGACCCTGGATCTTGTCGAACTGGCACAAATAGCAATTAAGCGAACGGTCAGTCTTGTTGTTAGAGAATCGATAGCGCTTATCGCGCGGATAGAACCGCAACAAGTCGATGCCCCACGTCTGTTCACCCTCAACGCTGGGAAATCGCAGCTGGTTCAGCGGTATTTCCATCTCGACAACAAAGCCGTTCTCGTTGATGCGACCGGCCGAGTCCCAAATCGCATCCCATGACTCGTCCTCACGCTTGTTGACGTCGTCGTTCGTCAGGTCCATTTGAACGCCCAGAGGGTTCGCAAAGAACTCGAATGCGCGACGTTCATCATTGTAGGTATCCAGAACAATGCCGACGAAATCATCGTTCCAGGCAGAGTCCCTGTCCCTCAAATAGGCCCGAATTTCATCCGGTTCGGGATCTCTCGCGTCAAATGCTATATAGAGCTTTTGGCCATCCTCGATGATGTAGGCAACGGTGCTAACGCGTGCCGGTAAATTTTCCCCGGGGCGCGTCTCGATATCGATGTCAATTGCGGTCGCTTCTTTCCAGGCCGCTTCGTCCATCACCCCATCAATACTGATCACACCGTCTGTATGCGGCAAATTGGAAATGCTGGCCGCCTGGCTGGTTGCCAATGACGGCAATGCCGCCGCAACCGCCGCGGCAAGCACCCACTTCGGCGATAAACTACTCATGGAAGTTCCACAATTAGGATCTGGAGTTTAGATGCACCAACAGACCAAAAGGTTCGCAGGAAAACGAAAAAGACCCCAAAGAATGGGGTCTTTTAAGTATTTGGAGCGGGAAACCAGGTTCGAACTGGCGACCTCAACCTTGGCAAGGTTGCGCTCTACCAACTGAGCTATTCCCGCACGAGGGCCGAGATTTTAGCCTCTAGGCTCAGGCTGTCAAGCAAATTCAACCGACAGTGCGACCTCAACTGCCGTCATTGTCGGCAACAATGAATGGCCAGGCGGCCCGCAGATACACGATCATCGACCAAATCGTCATGCAAGCCGCCGCGACGAGCAGCCAAAAACCGATCTCGTAAATAGGAAATCCGAGCAAATCGTTCTGAAAAACCATGAAGCCGATTCCGAACATCTGCAAGGTGGTCTTGATCTTGCCGGACATCGAGACCTGGACATTGGCGCGCTCGCCAATGGTTGCCATCCACTCACGCAGAGCTGAAATTGTGATCTCGCGGCCGATAATGATCATAGCGATAATATCGACGTACCAGTGGGGATTGTCCTGAACGAGCATGACCAGGACAATCGCCACCATCAATTTATCTGCTACCGGGTCAAGGAACTCACCGAACTTGGACATTTGCCCAAAACGGCGAGCTACCCATCCATCGAGCAAGTCAGTGATAGCCGCGACTCCAAACAGTATCGCCGCAATTGGCCGGGCATTGGGAATCTGACTGTAGAAGCAAATCACGACAATCGGAATTGCAGCGATTCGAAACAGCGTCAGAATGATAGCCAAGTTCAGTTTCAAGACCGGTTTACTCTTTTTCTTCTATCCGTCCAGATGCAGGTCATTGTATATCGATTCTGCCAGCGATCGACTGATCCCCCGCACTTTAATGAGATCATCGACGCCAGCCCCAATAACACCTTGCAGCCCGCCAAACTGGCGCAAGAGTTCTCGCCGTTTCTTAGGCCCAAGCCCCGGGATTTGTTCCAACCTTGAAGTATTGCGTGCTTTTGCGCGCCGTTGACGATGCCCCGTTATCGCGAAACGGTGCGCCTCATCACGGATTTGCTGTATCAGTAATAATGCCGGCGAGTCCGGCGGAAATTGCAAGGCGGTTGTTCCCCCCGCCCGAAACAGCTGTTCTGTCCCCGGCCTGCGCGACCGGCCTTTCGCAACCCCGACGACGTTTAGCCAATCCAGTTCGAGATCCTGGAGTACGCGCATCGCCTCCGATAATTGACCTTTGCCACCATCGACGAACAAAACGTCGGGCATCGGCACCTCACCTTTTTTGACACGCGTGTAACGCCGCCTGAGCGCCTCTGCCATGGCAGCGTAGTCGTCTCCTGCTGAGTCAGGACTCAGATTGAACCGACGGTAATCGCTTTTTAGCGCCCCTGCCGCGTTGAACACGACGCACGACGCCACCGTTGCCTCGCCCGACGTGTGACTAACGTCGAAGCACTCCAGACGCTCTGGAACCTCATCGAGACCAAGCGATTCGGCCAGGGCCTGAAATTGCCCGCGAATCGTCGCATTGCTTGCAACCTGCAAATTCAGCCCCTGCTCCGCATTTGTCCGGGCCATCTGTGACCAACGCAGGCGATCCCCTCGTACCTTGTGCCTTATTCGCACCTTGCGTCCCATGCGCTTGCTTAACTCGTCCTGCAACAACAATGCATCGTCAATTTCCCTGTCGAGAATAATTTCAGCAGGAGCGTCACGCCCGAGGTAATACTGTGAGACAAATCCATTCAGGATTTTCTGCGGGTCGGTCTCGCCGGCCAGGCGCGGAAAATGATCCCGGCTGCCTATGACCGCGCCATTACGAATGAACAATACCGTCACGCAATGGATAGCCGCATTCGATGCAAAACCAAGAATATCCAGGTCCTTACTGGCCGATCTCGAAATGAGCTGCCGCGCTTCAACTTCTTTCAGGCGAGCAATCTGATCTCGATACCGCGCCGCTTGCTCATACTGGTGCGCATTGGAAGCTTCATCCATACGCGCCACGAACGTATCAATGACGCTTTGGTTCTTGCCGTCGAGGAAATCGATAGTGGCGTCGATGTCCTTCCTGTACTGATCCCGCGAAATAAGATCCACACAGGGACCGGTGCAGCGCTTGATCTGGTATTGCAGGCACGGGCGTGAACGATTTGCGAAATAACTATCCTTGCACTGACGAACGAGAAACAACTTCTGCAATTCGCTGAGCGTCTGCCGCACCGCACTCGTACTCGGGTATGGCCCAAAGTAACGCCCCTTTCCTTTGCGCGGACCGCGATGAAACTGGAGGCGCGGAAAACGCTGTTGCGTCGACACATAGATGTACGGGTAGCTCTTGTCGTCACGGAGCGTGACATTGAAACGGGGCTTGTGTTGCTTGATCAGGTTGTATTCGAGGATCAACGCTTCCGCTTCGGTATTGGTTACCGTCACTTCAACATTCGCGACCAACTTCATCAGAGCGGCGGTCTTCACTGAATCATGCGTACGATGGAAATAGCTCGATACGCGCTTTTTAAGATCACGGGCTTTGCCAACGTAAAGCACCTTGTGCTTCGCATTGAGCATGCGATACACACCCGGCCGGTGCGTCAGATTACGAAGAAAGGGCTCTTCATCGAATTTGCGTTTGTCGCTCACCTTATTATTTATCCAATAACTCCCGCGCTTGTGCAAATACCGCATCAAACATTTCGGTGGTGAGACGTCGCGTATTCGTGTTGTAGCGACTGCAATGGTATGAGTCGAGCATGCGTAAATCGCCAAGATCATGCACGGCCGCGTGGGCGAACTTGAAGTCCGCCTGCCTCCCACCAAGGGCTTTGACTACAGCACGATGTGCAATGCCGCCGAGCGCCAGAACAAGTGACGCCTTTGGCATCGAGCGCAGTTCATTTTCGAGAAACGAGTTGCACGTATTGATCTCGGCACCGACCGGCTTGTTACCCGGCGGCAGGCACTTTACCGCATTGGTAATGCGACACCCGGTCATCACGAGATCGTCATCCGCAGCCAATGATTCGGCAGCCGACGTAAACCCATATTTGTGCAGCATCTGGTACAGCAGGATGCCCGCGTGGTCACCGGTGAATGGCCGTCCCGTGCGATTCGCACCGTGCATGCCGGGCGCAAGCCCGACAATCAGGAAGTCCGATTCCCTGTCCCCAAAAGGCGGCACCGGTTTGCAGAAATAATCCGGATATCGCTCGTTGACGTCATCCAGAAACGCCGCCAGCCGTGGGCAGGATCGGCAATCTTTGTCGTATATATCCGGAGACATCGTCTAATATGCGGCTGCACTTTCCCTGAAAGGCGTGCATTGTACCGATATGCCCCTGATCCTGCTCAACAAGCCCTACCAGGTTCTAAGCCAGTTTCGCGATGCCGATGGTCGAAGGACTGTGGCCGAATTTGTGCAGCAAAAAGACGTTTACCCCGCCGGTCGACTGGACTATGACAGCGAGGGTCTCTTGCTGCTGACAGATGATGGCAAATTGCAGGCACGCATCAGTCAGCCTGACTCAAAGGTCCGCAAAACATATTGGGCCCAGGTCGAAGGTGAAGCGTCCGAAAACCAGCTTGCCTCGCTGAGGGAAGGCGTTGACCTCGCTGACGGCAACGCTATAGCTCATACCGCTCGCGCCATGACTGAACCGGCCTGGCTATGGCGTCGGTCTCCCCCGATACGCATTCGAAAGAGCATTCCAGATAGCTGGATCGAGCTCAGCATCTCGGAAGGACGCAATCGCCAGGTACGAAGGATGACCGCGGCGGTCGGATTGCCGACCCTGCGCCTCATCAGGACATCGATCGGACCGTGGTCACTGGATGGTTTGGAGCCCGGCGAGACTCGATACATTGCAACGCGCGATGCCTGGCTGCAGATAGCGTCTCAGATTAACTAGCTGTTCTTGCGTACTTTCCCGTTGCCTTGGTGCAGTCCGGCGATACGCATTGCAACTTCCATGGCCTGCTCATAATTCAGCCGCGGGTCTACAGTCGATTTGTACTCCCGTGCGAGATCGCCATCGCTTAGACCGCGCGCTCCACCCGTGCATTCGGTGACGTTTTCGCCGGTCAGCTCGAGATGAACCCCACCGAGGTGACTTCCCATCGCTTCGTGCACGCGAAAAGCTGACTCCAATTCTGAAACGATGTTGTCGAAACGGCGCGTCTTGGTGCCGTCTGCCGTGCTTTCGGTGTTGCCGTGCATTGGGTCACATACCCAAAGAACCGGTGAATCGGTATCACGTACTGCCGTGATCAGGTCGGGCAGACTTGCCTCGATATTTTTTGCGCCAAAGCGGTGAATCAGCGTCAATCGACCCGGCTCATTATCAGGATTAAGCGCCCCAACCAGATCCTGCAGCCATTGACGCGTCATCCCCGGCCCGATCTTGACGCCCATCGGATTGGCGATGCCGCGGAAATACTCGATATGCGCGCCTTCCATCGCGGCGGTACGCATGCCTATCCACGGGAAGTGCGTCGTGAGGTTATACCAACGCTCACGCCGATCGAGATAGCGTGTTTGCGACTGCTCGTACAGTAAATGCAGCCCTTCGTGCGCCGCAAAAATATCGGCACGTTGCGTCTTGTGCAGCTGTTGTCCGGAAACTGTTTCCAGAAAATCCAGCGAATTGGAAATCGACTTGACGATGTCATGGTACTCATCAGCCATCGTCGAATGCCCTACCCAGTCAAGATCCCAATTCTCCGGATGGTGAAGGTCTGCAAAACCACCATCGATCAGGGAGCGGACGAAATTCAAGGTCAGCGCAGCACGTTCATAACCGCGCAATATCATCTGCGGATCCGGAATTCGATCGTCCGCTGTAAACGGGTTGCGGTTAATGAGGTCGCCACGAAAACTCGGTAAGGATGCTCCTTCGCGAGTTTCAATATCGGCGGAACGCGGCTTCGCATATTGCCCAGCCATCCGCCCTACCCGCACAACGGGCATCTTGAGTCCGTACAGCATGACCAGACTCATCTGCAGCAATATCTTGAGTTTCGCCACGATATTTTCGGAGGTACATTCGTCAAACGTCTCGGCGCAGTCGCCACCCTGCAATACGAAGGCCTCGCCTCGTTGCGCCTTGGCGATATGCTCCTTCAGAGAATCGACTTCCCACGAAGTGACGAGCGGTGGTAAGCGGCTCAGGTCTGAAACTGCACCGTCCAGTTCATCCTGATTCGGATAAGTAGCCTGCTGGGCAGCCGGCTTACTCTGCCAACTTTCGGGATGCCATTCTGATTTAGCAGTGGATCTGCTCACGTTCGATTCTGCTCAGGGTCGATTTGGGTGGCGAACTATGCCATGACGGCTCACAGTACTGCAAAAGTTTCTCATGTAATCAGTGGCTTAAGCGGGTGTGGAAAGCGGCGCTGGACAGAGGCACAATGCGCGCCATATATCCGCCATTTCGCTGGCGGTTTTTCTTTTGCTGGAGGGGTCTCATGCAGGACATTCTCGTACTCGGCGCTGGCAAGATTGGCGCACTTATCAGCGGATTGCTCGCAGAATCCGGTGACTATCATGTCCAACTCGGCGACACTCAAGCAGGCGCGGCAGCTGAGGTTGCGAAAGCTCATGCAAATAAAAACATCAGCGCTTTCGATATCGATGCCACCGACAAGGCAGCGCTAATCAAACATGTTCGCGAACACAGGCCTCTCGCCGTAGTTTCCAGTTTGCCATACTACTGTAATACCACTGTCGCAGAAGTCGCGCGTGAAGAAGACCTGCACTACTTCGATCTAACTGAAGATGTGGCAGTCACGGAAGCCGTTCGAAAACTGGCTGAAGGGTCCAAAAAGGTGTTCGCGCCGCAATGCGGTCTTGCACCCGGTTTTATCAGCATCGCTGCTAACGAACTGATCCAGCATTTCGATACGCTGGCGTCGGTTAAGTTACGCGTCGGAGCTCTGCCTCAGCACCCGAACAACGTGCTCAAGTACTCCCTGACCTGGTCGACCGATGGTGTCATCAATGAATATGGGAATTTGTGCCAGAGCATCGTCGATGGCAAAGAAGTTAACGTTCTTCCGCTGGAAGGCCTCGAGAAGATCGAAATTGATGGCACGCGTTACGAAGCATTCAACACGTCCGGCGGCCTGGGTTCACTTGGCGAAACCTACGGCGACCGTGTCACAACAATGAATTACAAGACGATTCGATACCCGGGCCATTGCGAGCAGATCCGGCTGTTAATGAACGGCCTGAAATTGAATCACGATCGTGGCACCTTGAAACGCATTCTCGAGAACGCAGTTCCGCAAACGTTGCAGGACGTCGTTGTCATCTACGTGGCAGTTACTGGTATCCAGGACGGTGAGTTTCGTGAAGAGAACTACGTTAACAAAGTGTATCCGCAGGTTGTCGCGGGACGTTTGTGGTCAGCCATACAAGTCACGACCGCTTCTGGAATATGCAGCGTCCTGGATCTCGTACTGTCGAATCCCGGTGACTACGAAGGATTCGTCGCACAGGAGCAATTCCGGCTTGCGGATATTCTCGAGAATCGCTTTGGCCGGACCTATGCCCATGGCGGAACCAACATCGAATCGGCGGAGCTGATTGCTCGCGGCGAAACGGGTCATCAGCGCGTAACAGGAGAGTGAAAAGATGAAAAGAATACTGGACAGCTTGGGCCTTGAGCCCGTCAACCCAGGTACCTGGTACGGCAGTGAAAGCAGCGAAGACACTTCCGCTGAGCTGATTGAGTCCATCAACCCGGCAAACGGTGAAGTCATCGCCAGCGTTCGATCCACCGGCACTGCCGAGTACGAACGCCTCTTGACGATGGCAACGGAGTCTTTCAAGACGTGGCGCAAGATACCGGCTCCTGTTCGGGGTAACGCCGTGCGCCTGATCGGCAATGCCCTACGAGACAACAAGGATGCGCTCGGCAGCCTCGTGTCACTCGAAAACGGCAAGATCAAAGCGGAAGGCGATGGCGAAGTTCAGGAGATGATCGACATTGCCGACTTTGCTGTCGGCCAGTCACGCATGCTGTACGGCAATACTATGCATTCGGAGCGACCACAGCATCGTATGTACGAGCAATGGCACCCGCTGGGGATAATAGGCACGATCACGGCATTCAATTTCCCGGTCGCGGTCTGGGCGTGGAACTCTTGCCTCGCGGCAATTTGCGGCAATGTGAACATCTGGAAGCCGTCATCCAACGTTGCGTTGTGTGGCATCGCGGTACAGAAAATCGTCAATGAAGCCCTGGCTGATCTGGATTTGCCGCCGGTGTTCTTCCTGTTTAATGACGACTCGAGCCACAGGCTGTCGACGAAATTTGTCGAAGACAAGCGCGTTAATCTCATTTCGTTCACCGGGTCCTGCGGCGTCGGTAAAAGGATAGGCGGTCAAGTCACGGATCGTATGGGCAAACTGTTGCTCGAGCTCGGCGGTAATAACGCCGTCATTATCGACGAGCATGCGAACCTCGATATCGCCGTTCCTTCAATTGTGTTCGGCGCGGTTGGCACGGCAGGTCAGCGTTGCACGTCAACACGTCGTGTGATCGTCCACAAGTCACGCTACGAGGAACTCAAAAGCGCCCTCCTCAAAGCGTACAAGCAGGTGCGAATCGGAGATCCCCTGGACGAAAGTACGCTCATGGGGCCGTTGATTAACGAATCAGCCGTAGCGCAGGTCGAGGCTGCGTGTGCAGCCGTTCGCGATTCAGGTGGCGAAATTCTGTGTGGCGGGGAACGCATTGATGGCCCCGGCAACTTCATGTCACCCGCTATCGCCGTCGCTCAAAACGATTGGGACATTGTCCAGGAAGAGACTTTTGGTCCAATTTTGTACCTGATTCAGTTCGATACGCTGGACGAAGCGATAGCGATTCAGAATGGTGTCGTGCAAGGCCTGTCGTCCTCCATCTTCACGGATAATCTGCAAAATGCCGAGTACTTCCTGTCGAACGCGGGTTCAGACTGCGGTATCGCGAACGTCAATATCGGCACATCAGGTGCCGAGATCGGTGGCGCGTTTGGCGGCGAAAAAGAAACGGGTGGTGGCCGTGAAGCAGGATCCGATTCCTGGAAAACGTACATGCGCAGGCAAACGAACACGATCAACTGGGGCAGCGATTTACCGTTAGCTCAGGGTATAAACTTCGATTTGGTGTAGGGGCGGCCCATGGCCGCGATCGCGCCCACGGGGCGCTCCTACAGCTTCTCGAACCTGTTCTCGGCTCGATTCTTGCGGACTTTACCGGCGTTGAACACCTGCCCGCTCATCGCAATGTAGACGCCTGGAGCCGCCACCTGGGCGGCGGCCACGGCCATACCGACATTGAATGTCGCATCGCTTGTCTTGAAGCGAGCCGGGGTCAGCGCACCTGTCAGGACGATGGTCTTGCCTTGCAGGTCTTGAAGCGCCTCTGCGGTGGCAGGCATCGTGTCCGTACCATGGGTGATGACGAAGCGTTCTGCATCGTCAGCGGCAATAAGCTCGTGTAGCGATGCGCGATCTTCGCCGGTCATGTCCAGGCTGTCTTTTTGCAGCAGGGGCACGATTTCGTAGTCAAAATCGGTAAGACCTTCGTCAAGAATGTGCTTGATCTGTGAGTCACCGATCTTGAATTGGCTCAAGGCATCGAAATAGACCTTGTCGATCGTGCCGCCAGTAGTAATAAACCGTATAAACATACCTTGCGTGCCCTGCTATTATCGTGCAATGAGATATTGTGCCATTGTCGCAGGCCTTTTGGTTGCCCTGCTTTCGCATGCGGCTCATGCCGAAGGCACGGTCGTCGAACTCGAACTCAAAGGTGGCATTGGTGTAGCCACTGCCGACTACATCATCAGCGGCATCGAGCACGCCGAAGAAACCGGCGCCGAACTCATTATCATCAATATGGACACACCTGGTGGCCTTATGGCGCCGATGCGTGACATCGTCCAGGAAATTCTGGGCTCAGGTGTTCCAGTCGCTACCTACGTAACGCCCGCCGGCGCTCGTGCAGATAGCGCCGGCACGTATATTTTGCTCGCAAGCCACATCGCGGTAATGGCGCCGACCACACATCTCGGTGCTGCCACGCCAGTTGCCTTAACGGGCGATGATGCGACGCCCAATGAACCCGATGACACCGACGATGATGCCCCTGGGGCAGACAAAGAGCCGGGTGACGAATCGCAACCAGGCACGTCGATGGAGCGCAAGGTCCTTAATGACGCAATCGCCTATATTCGTGGCCTCGCAGACCGCTACGGGCGCAATGCCGATTGGGCAGAAGATGCCGTGGTCAATGCCGCGACACTTACCGCCACCGATGCCCTCGAACAAAACGTTATCGAATTTATCGCCGTGAATCGCTCTGACTTGCTTAAACAGGTTAATGGTTACGAGGTCGAGATCGACTCCGAAACAGTCACGCTCGATACCAGTGAGGTTATCGTCGAGGTTTATGAGCCCAACTGGCGCATCAAGATATTGTCAGCAATCGCCAACCCGGAAATTGTATTGTTGCTCGGGCTTATCGGGCTATACGGACTTATGTACGAAGGCTGGAACCCCGGCGCGATCGTCCCCGGGGTTGTTGGCGTCATTTGTTTGTTGCTCGCCGCCTATGCACTGCAGGTCTTGCCGGTTAATTACGCCGGGCTGGCGCTCATTATTGTCGGGCTTGCGTTGATGACGGCGGAGGCCTTTGCCCCGAGTTTCGGGGCGCTTGGCCTGGGTGGGATCGTTGCATTCGTATTCGGCGCCATCATGATGTTCGACAGCGGTATTCCGGGGTTTGGAATCTCCCTGACGTTCGTCATTTCGCTCGCCGTGGTGGCTGCGCTGTTCATCATCT
>JAOTUU010000061.1 GCA_029863705.1 Gammaproteobacteria bacterium | reverse complement strand
TTTACAACGTTGGGATAATCAAGAATTTTCCTAATTCGGGGATCGCAGCGGGATTCACTTATAACCGGCGCGCCAGCAGCGAGTTTGGCGATTTCGGTGAGCTTGTGACGCTGGAATACGATGGGATTCTGGATTTGTTTGTGGAGAAGCGCCTGGGGAACCGCGCCGTGATCCGCCTGTCTGCGACAAACGTTCTGGATGCGGAGCAAACTGAGCTTTTGAGAGTTTTTGCTGGCGATACCGGGGCGGAAATAAGGGACAGCATAAGAACTGGAACTGTAAGCGATATCGAATCGCAGGTGGATACGTTTGGGCCAATCGTCCAACTTACCGGGCGTATCACTTTTTGAGCTTTGTAACCCGTCAGCGATTTTGCAGGAGCCCGCCCCGGCGGGCGATCACTGTTCACGCCGCGTCCTAGCGATTCGGAGAATCGCGAAACAGGCGTCGAGACAAACTGAGGCGCATAGCGCCGAAGGCCAATCCGGCCCCCGCCGCCATACGGGGCCGGCGTTCTTTTGATCCGACCCTCTTTTTCTCCTGGGCTTGAAGATCAGACCATTTCGCGAGGCGAAGGATGGTTTGCCGCGTATCGCTCGCATCTGTGTATCTGAAGCCTCTGTAAGTCGACATCAATAAGGAAAAGAACATGATTCGCAAGTCGCTCATTCAATTACATCTTGTGGCCGCGTTGCTGATCATTGCCGCTTGCGAAAAGGCACCGGAGTCTCAGGCGGCGGGCGAAAAACCCGCCGTTGACGTCGCAGCGGAGCTTGAGGCGCTGTATCACGAGTTTGACGAAGAGTTTCTCGCGCTGAACCCAATTGCCGCGACCTTCCGCGGTGATCATCGCTTCAACGACGAGTGGGGTCCGCATGATTTCCTGTCGGACGAGTACGCCGGGGCCAAGTACGAGCTCAACAAACGCTATCTCATTCGCCTGACCGAGTTCGACCCAGAGACGCTCGAGAGGCAGGATCGTCTTAACTACGACATCTTTCAGTTCGATCGCGAGAATGCGATCGAGCGCGAGGAACAGGGCTACAACGACTATGAGAACCTGACACCGGTCAGCCAGTTCTTCAGTGTACCGAATTTCCTGGTGTTGCTCGGTTCGGGAGCGACGGTGCAACCGTTCGAGACACCGCAGCACTACGACGACTGGATCAAGCGATCGAGCGCATTCTCGCAGCACGTTGACCTTGCAATTACGAAGATGCGCGAAGGTGTCGAGGTCGGCGTCGTGCAGCCGCAGGTACTCATGGAGAAGACGTTGCCGCAGCTTTCTGCGCAGGTCGTTGAAAGCCCGGAGAAGAGTGCTTTCTATGGGCCCATCAAGCGCATGCCGGAGTCGTTCCCGGCCGAGGATCGTGAACGCATCACTGCGGCGTACGAGGACCACATTATGAGCGTGCTCGTGCCGGCTTACTCGAAGTTGCACGACTATATCAGTGAGGAGTACATGGAGCACACACGCTCCACGGTCGGGCAGGTCGACAGCCCGGGCGGTAAGGATTACTACGCGTTCATGGTGCGTGAGACGACGACCACGAACTACACACCTGAAGAGATCCACGAAATCGGCAAGGGCGAAGCGAAGCGCATTTATGCAGAGATGGAGCGCGTCAGGGACGAGATCGGGTTCGAAGGCACGATGCCCGAGTTTTTTGAGCACTTGCGTAATGATCCGCAATACTTCTTTACGACTGAAGAAGACCTACTGCAGGCTTACGAAGACCTGCGCGATCGAATCGACCCGACGCTGGACAAAGCGTTCAATGTCATGGCCAAGGCTCCATACGTTGTAAAGGCCGTTGAGCCGTTCCGCGCGGAATCAATGGCAGCGGGGCAGTACTTCCCCGGCACCCCGGACGGTTCGCGGCCCGGCATTTTTTACGCGAATACTTATGACCTGAAAGCGAGGCCGAAGTGGGTCATGGAGGCGCTCTCATTGCATGAGGCCAACCCTGGCCATCACTTTCAAATCTCGATTGCGCAAGAAGTAGAGGAACTCCCGGCATTCCGGCGCTTTGGTGGCTATACGGCCTTCGTGGAAGGTTGGGGTCTGTACGCGGAGTCATTGGGAAAAGACTTGGGCCACTACACAGATCCTCTGCAGTATTTCGGTTCGTTACACTTCGACATCTGGCGCGCCAACCGTCTGGTCGTTGACACCGGCATGCACGCTCTGGGTTGGACACGTGAAGATGCGATCGAGTGGATGTCGAACAACTCACCGATCACGGATACTGACGTCGTGGCCGAGGTCGAACGCTATATCGCGATTCCGTCGCAGGCGCTGGCGTACAAGATCGGTCAGCTCAAGATTCGAGAGTTACGCAACAAAGCTGAAGAAGCGCTTGGTGACAAATTTGACGTCCGCGCTTATCACGATTTGCTGCTGACCTCGGGTTCGCTACCGTTGTTTGTGCTCGAGGCGGAGGTCGATCGCTGGATCGCAAAGCGATCGATCACGGAGTAGGGAACTTCGCACTACTCGGCTATCAGCGGGACCTCCATTACGGCGAGGGGCTCTGGAGACATTGCTGACGTACAAAACCCGCCATGCGGGCGATGGCCCCGAAGGGGCGTGCATCGCAACGTTGTTGCAATGCTCGCGGGCATGGCCCGCTCCTGCATAAGGCGATAGCCGCTTTGCCCTCATAGCTGGCCGTAACGCCCTTCTTATTCGATCGCACTAAGTTTCCTCATGAACGCAATCCGTTGTTACACTGAATGCGCAATAACCTTCTCGTCTAAATGCGAATACGTATTTGCGCTCGAAGATCCGAAATTTTATAGAGCAGCTCAGGGGACGAAATATCTGGCGTGCGGCAGTCGCATATCCGGCTGCTGCTTTCGTTTTCCTCGAGGCCGTCGAGTTTTTCGTCGACAACTACCGGCTCGATGAGAGATTCGTCACCCTTGCAGTAATTCTCTTCGCAGGCACGCTACCGATCGCGCTGGTCTGGAACTGGTGTCACGGCCAGCCGGGTGCGCAGCAGATCGGCAGGGCACAGGCTTGGTCCTACGTAGTGTTATCAGCAGGGACCCTGTTTGCGGCTGGTTGGTATTGGACGGAAACGCCCGAAAGTCAGCCGGTTGTTTTTGAACAGCCGGGCCCCTCTTATAAAGCGTCAATCGCCGTACTGCCATTCAAGACCAGCGATGACGATTCTGAGATTGACTATTTGTGTGACGGAATTGCCGAAAGCCTGATTCACATGTTGTCGGCCGCTCAAGACCTTAAAGTGATTTCGCGTGTGTCCGCTTTTCGCCTGCGGGATAAAATCAGTCAGCCGATGGAGGTGGGTAGACTCCTCGGTGTGGAGAATGTGCTTTCTGGACGGTTGGAGCGACAGGACGAAAACCTGATTGTTCGCGTCACGCTGGTCGATACCCGCGATGGCAGGGAGCTATGGGGCGATCGCATCAGGCAGCCAATGACCGAAATCCTGGAGCTCGAGGACAGAATCGCCGCTGACATCGCCGCCGCGCTTCGCTTGAAACTGCCTACACGAGCTTCATATGCTGGTGGAGCCCAAAGCGTCGATCCGCTGGCCTACCGCCACTATCATCAAGGCCGATTCCTGGCTCATGGCTCCACGGCTGATGAGATTGACCTCGGGTTGGCACATCTTCGCGAAGCGATCAAACTGGAACCTTCCTTTGCCCCGGCCTACGCCGCAATTGCTGATGCGACGATCGTGAAGGCTTTCTTTTCGACTTCGCCGATTTCGGAGATCGTAGGCGAAGCCCAAACTGCTGCTCAGTCAGCAATCGCCCTGAATCCTGACCTCCCGGAAGCCTATTCTGCCCTCGCATCAATACGGCTGTTTTTTGAGTACGACTGGACAGGCTCGGAAGAAGCATTTCGAAAGGCGATCTCGCTGGGGCCAACCAGTTCAACGGCGTACTATCGTTATGCGAATCTTCTGACGGCTCTGGGCCGTTTCGACGAAGCTGTGCGGATGGGGGAAAAAGCGATAGATCGCGACCCGATCGCAACGGGTGCTCTACACGCATTGGGTTTTGCAAAGCTCCTCTCGGGAGATTTTGAAGGTGCTGTGGCAGCGTTTGGCGATACCATAGAAGTGCGGCCGGACTGGACGTGGGGCTACATCAAAAAGAGCCTCGCGCATGCGCTCATGGGTGAGCGAGCCGAAGCACTTGCTCTTGCTGCCCAGGTAGAGGAAATGACAGCGGGCTGGGGTTCTGCATTCCTGCAAGGCTGGCTGGCCTGGGTTTATTCGGTCACCGGGGAGGAGGAACGGTTGAATCAGGTTGTCGAGAGAATCAACAGGGGCATTGAGGAGAAACGAGTCGAAGACCCGTTTGGCGTCGCGATCACTTACCTTGCAATCGGGGAGCATTCAATGGCTCTCGACTGGATAGAAGAGACAGTCAATGGACATTCCCCTAACGCGGTTTTCTGGAAGGTTGGCACTGCCGATCACATGAGACTGGGTGACACCGCTTTGCGAGAGCACCCCCGATTTGTTGCACTTCTTGAGAAAATAAACCTCGAATAACGCCTTGGCTCAACAACTCAGTGCAAATCACGCCGGGGCTATCGAGTCTTGGTGGAGCAGGGGCTCGGCGAGCGTCCGCTTTGCGCCCGAAAGCACACATTCGGCTACTATTGGTGTGACCGGCTGCTTTGGGTAAGCGGCCCCTGGGCTGTTAAACTAACGACTGGCTGCTACTGACCTAAATCGGTGGTTCGTAAGTAATGAACAATTATCGAAATCTGATACGGACTAGCTATTGGGTGGCGGCAATTGCCGATTTCATCATAGCCTTTCTAGTGTTGATCCCAGAAAGAATGGGAGTTACTGGATTTGTCTATCCCATGGGCTTGATGGCTGCAGTAGCGATTTCGTGGGGCGTTATGTTGATCATCGCCGATCGTCAACCGATCGAGCGGAGATGGGTGCTGCTTCCGACGATGCTGGTTGTCTTCTTACTTGGCGCGGCAGCTATCTATGCGGCAATTATCGGGGTCATACCTGTTAGTCGCATGATCGGTTCTTCCACAGCTGTAGTCCTAATTCTCGGCCTCCTGACGTATACCTGGTTTAAGACACGCCGAATCTAGTGGCATAATTTCACAGCGGATCGAATGACCGGTTGTGGCCGTTTGGTCTGTCATATTGACGGTTTCTGGCGTGATAGAACGTCCGCTTTCGGTGAAAGCTGCCGTTCGCGGAGTAGGGCTTCTGGAACTAAGCTGCGATCATTAAGACGTCCAATATGGGAAAGGGGTTAGGACACCTTGCTACCGTACAAAGCGCGCCCCCGCTACCAAATAAATATGCCGGGCCCGGTTTCAACGGGTCCGGCATTTTGTTTTTCCAGGGCAAGAAATGAAGCTGCAGAGAAGCAGGTTCAGCTACTGAACCCAGTGGATCTCCCCAAACAGCGCGGGCGTACCGCCTTCGCAATGCTGTGCAGATCGATCGCCGTAAGGACATTCGCAGTGTAAGTGACGCTATCAGCCGCAAACCAACCCGTCAGAGTGTTGCAGCCGCGGCCTTCACCGGACCAGTTCAATCCGCCCTTTACCGGGTTGTGAAATGGGTAGCGCTGTAAGTCACCGTAATAACCGGCTTCAAGGTCCGTAAGGACATCCATGGCCTGGAATTCGCCGTTCCAGTTTTCGGTCCCGGTGACGGAAACTGATACACGACCGTCTGCCGCATCGATTGTGATCGCGGCCGTCGCATCGACATAGAGATAGTCTGCACCCCCCCCGATGAAGTCGCCCTGTTCACTCACCAGGTAGATGTAGTTGCCCGTCGCCGGGGTGCTGCCCTGCATCGGCTCCCACAGACCTGCTGGCGGCGGCACAACCGGACCAGGCGGGGTAGTGGTGTCGTCCGCAATCCAGTGGATCTCTCCGCGCAGCGCGGGACTGTTGCCCTCGCAGTACTGCTCAAATCTCAGATCGATGTCGGTAAGTATGCCGCCGTTGTAGGTTACTGAGTCGATCGTTATCGACCCGTCCAGGGTATTGCAACCACGTCCTTCACCGGACCAACTCAGTCCGCCCACGGCGGTATCGTGAAACGGGTAGCGTGTGAGATTTGTGTATGTGCCAACCTCAAGCTCGAGAAAGGTATCTGGAAGCTCGAATTCGCCTGTCCAACCCTCATCGCCATCGATATCAACCGTTAGACGAGCAACCTGAGCTGTAACCGTAATCCGGCTGTCGGCGTTGGTATAGGCGTAATTTTCACCAGCACCGATAAAGTCCCCGGTATCGCTGCTCAGAACGACATAGCTACCTTGTGGCAGTGGCGGCGGAGGCGGAACCTGTGTAATTGGCGTGCCCGAGAAACCCGATTCACTGTCACATGAAGTGATAACGATCAGACACGAGAGCGGAAGTAGTATTCGAAACCTGCGATCGATCATCGTTGATAACCCACTGGTGGTGTAATTGGCCCAGGCTGCTCCAGTTCACATTCTTAAGCCGGAAACCGGGTCAAAAGTCGTGTAAATCTGGAACGAGGCTAGCATGGCCAAGTGCATCAAAAATTGACACACTTCGCAGATCTTGCGGTTGGCGAACCAGTGATTCGGTCGATAGGAGGAGCTTCCGTCAGCGTTGGACAAGGGCAGGCTGGTCAACGCCGCAACGGCAGGCCGACTACTGCGTCGCAGTATTTTCAAAGCGCAACCCCTATAATGACGTCCGTTAACACTTTCGGAGAACGACTTGTCGAGCCTGACGTTGGAAAAAATTGAGCAAGAATTGCGGCAACTGAATATCAATTTAGCTGAAGCGAACGACATCGCGATGCTGGGTGTATTCAAGGCAATGCCTCCTGAGCTCGACAATGACAGTCGGAAAGCGCTGGCTCTGCTTCGTAGCAAGATGATGAAACGAGCAAGGGACCGAGCTGCTATTTAAAGCTTCTTGTACGACAACGTCATCCTGCCGCCGCTACCAGGAAAACAGCTGTTTATTTGCAGCCGACCAGAAAGCGCATGTAATGATGGTGAAAATTCTGTCGGGGATCCTCGTTCTGATGCTGATTGTCGGCTGCGCCGATGTCGCCGTCATGGACAGTTCAACAGGGCCGATCTGCGAGTGGGGCACACAAGAATTCGACTTGTGTCGATATGACACGCATGACGAGATGATCGAGGCACTCATCCGGGAGATGGATCTCGATGAGAAGATTGGTCAGGTGACGCAATCGGTCTGGCACAACGGCGTATCTCCGAAGATCATTCGGCAAAAAAATATTGGTTCCATCATTCACACTGATGGTCCAACGCCTGGCCCAAACGCGATGAATTGGGCCGATAAATTCGATGAGTTTCAGGGACAGGCACTGAAAACCCGCCTGGGTATTCCATTACTCATCGCGGTGGATGCGATACATGGGCAGAACACTTTCGAAGGTGCGGTGGTTTTCCCGCACAACATTGGAATGGCCGCCACCAGAAACATGGCTCTCATTAAACGCGCAGCAGAGATCACCGCGAAAGAGACGGCGTGAACCGGCTTCAACTGGACTATGTCACCGTGTATCGCTATGCCACAACATGAGCATTGGGGAAGGGTCTATGAGGGATTCACAGAAGATAGGGATATAACCACCGCCGCGGCTATTGCCTCAATACAGGGACATCAGGGCGCGAGCCTCGCGGATCGCTACACGGTGGCGGCAACCGCCAAACATTATATTGGTGACGGCGCGACAACAATATACCACGCGATTAAAGCCGTAGGATCAGATGTTGAATACGCGGAGGACGGGTGCTACGCGGCAATGGCCGCAGATAAGGCGGTTGTCGTGGTTGGAGAGGCTCCCTATGCCGAATCCCTGGGAGACACGGATGAGCTCGGCTTGAGCGATGAGCACAAGCGCCTGATCAGTGGCTGCAAGGATCTCGGCAAGAAAGTCATCGTGCTTCTCATTTCCGGAAGAGTGCTGGCAGTTGCGGAAGAGTTAGCAGAGAGTGATGCATTTATAGCCGCCTGGCTGCCGGGCTCTGAGGGAGCTGGTGTCGCGGACTTCCTTTTTTCTATAGGCGGGTTTAAACCCAAGGGCAAGTCTCCTTACTCATGGCCGGCCAGTTTGACTGATTTCCCGCTTGCGCAATACGCAGAGCACGCATTGTTCCAATTTGGTTACGGCCTGGAGGACTACTGAGCGCTTTCCAGGGTTGGCGCGACCTCAAAATCGAATTCCTGTTTCAGGATTTCGGCTAATTCACGACCGGCTTCTTCAGACATTGTTGTCAAAGGCGGGCGGACATTCGCCCAGCGCGCATCGTTGGTGGCGATCGCGAGCAACCGTTTTTGTGCCGGAACAGGGCTATAGCCCTCCATGAGCAGTCGAAAGCGCTTTACCGTTTCGTGCAGAGCCTGTGCTCCGGCCATGTCACCCTTCGTGTACATGTCCAACACGTTGACAATGTTGCTCGCATTGATGTTTGCAGTCGCGCTGATGCAGCCCGGCGCACCGAGTTTTAGTGCATCAAGCAATGGCAATTCCGATCCGGGATAGACGATCATGCCCTCGATATCGAGCAGCGCCCGAGTGTTGTCCCAACTTCCGGAACTGTCCTTGATGCCGACAATCTGATCCGGAAAATCGGCACGCAGCCGCGCGGCAAGTGTGGGTGGGACACCGACAATTGCGATCGGCGGAATGTGATAAAGATAGATGCGTGCGTCCGACCCGATTGCTGCAATCAACCGCTCAAAGTGCCTATATAAACCGTCTTCGGTGACCGACTTGAAATAGAACGGCGGCAAGGTCAGAACTGCAGCGCAACCCATGTCGAGACAAGCGCGCGACAGGCGGGCAGTGTCAGCAACATTTGAGAGTCCCGTTCCAGGAATCATTCTTGCCGGATCGATGCCGCCGTCAATCAGATCCCGTATTGCAGCGATTCGTTCATCGATGCCGACCGACAAGGCCTCGCCCGTCGTGCCGAACGGCGCGATACCGGCGCAGCCCTGATCCAACATCCTTTGTGCATGGGCGACATAGAGGTCTGTCGCCACCGATAGATCATCATTGAACGGCGTCAATATCGGCGCAATTAAGCCGCGAATTCCTTCAACCTGCATCTCAGCGATCTCCTGTTTGCAGATTATAGTCAGCTAAGTCGATCTAAGTGCTATTTGTCCGGCGGAAATTGCTCGGCAAGCGACTGCAGGCGTTGCATGCGGTCCGAGCAGGCGCGGCGCGTTGCATCGAGGTCAATCTCTTCATCCTTGAAGCGGCGTTGTCGATGGAAATACTCCGCAGGATCGGTCCCGTCGGGTTTGACGCTGACGCGATAGGTAGCGCCGTCGAAAACCTCGTAGACCGGGAACAGGCCGCTGCCCACCGCCAGGCGCACCAGTGCGATGGAGTCCTCGGGCTCCGACTTCCAGCCCGTGGGGCAGGGTGAGTGCAGTAACAGGAAGCGCATGCCTTTGATCGATAGTGCGGTCGACATCTTTTGAGCGAAATCATCCGGATGAGCGAGGGACAATGTCGCGGCGTAGGGAATCCGGTGGGCGACCATAATCGACATGATGTCTTTCTTGCCCTCGATCTTGCCCCAGGGGGTGGTCGTCGTTCGCGCGCCGGCCGGCGTTGCCGAGGAGCGCTGTCCTCCAGTGTTACCGTAGATCTCGTTGTCGTAACACATGTAGATGATGTTTTCGTTGCGCTCGGCGGCTGCCGACAATGTTGCCAGGCCGATATCGTAGGTGCCGCCGTCGCCTGCCCAGCAAATGACCTGGCCGGGTTCGTCATTAAGGTCGCGGATAGATGCGACACCCGAGGCTACGGCCGGCGACGAGGCGAACGTCGTAGCAATCGTGGGCACGGCGTAGCTGGTTGTCGGGAATGCACCGGCGGTGACGATTCCGCAGCAGGCAGGGATCACCAATGTACAAGAGTCATCAGCTTCACTGAGCGCCCGGCCCAACATGGTCAGGCCAACGCTCATGCCGCAACCGCCGCAATTGGTATTGCCGGGACGCAGCAGGCACTTCTCACTGGTGTGAATCGCGGCAGTGGCAGTCATTGCAAAGCCTCCTCGCCGCTATCGATTCCCGCCCACATCGGATCGCCGGCCGCGGTTCGTGAACTGAGGTCGGCGAAGATGTCGTCGATCACGTCCGGTGTCACGTCGCCGCCGCACAATCCCGTGAGATAGTTCTGAATCATCACGTCGTCGCGATGGCCCTGAAAAGCGCCCCGTATGTCCTGACAGAATATTCCGCCGGCGCCGGCCGCGTAGTTGCGGTCCAGTACTGCCACGCGTGTTGCTGACTTGCAGGCGTCGCGCAGCGCTGCGCCAGGAAAGGGCCGAAACATCTTTAGCTTCACGAGGCCGACTTTTTCACCGGCATCGCGTCGCCGACGCACAACTTCGCGAACCGTTGTGGCAATGGTTCCACTCGCGATGAGAACCAGCTCGGCGTCATCGGTTTCAAACGGCTGAATCATATCGCCGGGGTCGCGACCGAAGACGTCCGTGAAATTCTCTCGGCATTCCTGGTAGACCTCCGGCACACGTTTCATTGCCTCCTCAATTTCCAATCGCATCGACAAACCTTCATGGGGCCAGGCGAGGCCGCCGAGTGTGCGCGCTTCGTCATAATGTAGGCGATGGGGAAGGTCGAGGTCGGGAAGGAATCGATCGACGTCGGCCTGCTCGGGGAGTTCGGTTTCGGTCTGAGTATGCGACACGATGAACGCGTCCATGCACGTTAAGGCCGGTAACAGAATGCGCCGATCTTCTGCAAGCTTGAAGGCGAGCAAGGTGGTGTCCAGAACCTCCTGGTTGTTTTCGCAATAGAACTGCAGCCAGGCGAAGTCCCTGAGCATCAGCGTATCGCCCTGGTCCGCCCAAATGTTCCACGGCGGCCCCAGCGTGCGATTGACGGCAACCATCACTATCGGCAGCCGGTAATAGCCGGCGACCATAATGTTCTCCGCCATGTAGGCCAGGCCATTGGACGAGCTTGCCGTGAAAGATCGCGCGCCGCTCATCGACGCGCCCATCGACACGGCCATTGCGCTGTGTTCGCTTTCCACCGGCACGACACGCCCTTTGCTGAATGGGAATTTGGCGACGTACTCCACGATCTCTGTTTGCGGCGTGATCGGATAAATGCCGCATGCCACCCCACGAGCGGTTCGGTTGGCTTCGCCCGCGACACTTAACGCGTAGCCGGCGGCATGGTTTCCAGTAATGACTTGTACAGACATTTTATAGATGACTCATGAGGATGACGTTGCGCGGGCACTCTGCCACGCACACGCCGCAGCCCTTGCAGTAGGAGTAGTCGAACTCGAGGCGGTGACCGACTCGTTTCAACACGCCTTCCGGGCAATAGGTGAGGCAAAGATCGCACTCGTTGCATACGCCGCAGGACAGACAGCGACTTGCCTCGGCGGTGTCTTCGAGGCCCATGTGAACTTCGTCGAACGTCGAGCGTCGTTCGGTGATTCCGAGCGAATCACCCTCGGATACTGGCTGGCGCTCAAACAAGTGAAGCTTCATGGCGTCAGCACGAATAACGTCGTCACTCCAGACATCAACGTCGCGTGAAGCTTCTGCATGCTCGGTGATGGTCACGTGCTCTCCGCTGAGCACGTTGTGAATTTGTACGGCTGTGCGCCGGCCGCTGCCGATCGCACCGGCGACCGTGCCGTCGCGCGTTGCGAGATCACCGATAGCGAATAAAGGCGTCTCCAGCAGTCCAAGCAACTGACTTCCCTCTCTAACCTCTGTGCCCTCCGGAAAAACCGATACGTCGGGCGACTGGCCGAGAGCAAGGATGACGCGGTGACACGTCACGTCGAAATCGGAGTCGGAAATTTCAATCGGTGCGCGGCGCCCGGACTCGTCTGCTTCGCCGAGTTGCATACGCCGACAGCTTAGTCGGTAGTGGCGCCGAATGCCGTCGCTCGGTACGTCGTGCAGGGCGACCGGCTGAGTCAGAAATTCGATGACGACGCCTTCCTCGAGCGCCTCGTCGATTTCTTCGCGGATAGCGGGCATTTCCTCGCGGGTTCGACGATAAACCACGCGCACGCTCTCGGCGCCCAGGCGCAATGCGGAGCGGGCAGCATCCATGGCCGTGTTACCGCCACCGATGACGAGAACATCCTCGCCGTCGACGCGCACAACTTTTCGATGAACGTGATCGAGGAAATCGATGCCCTGGACAACAGTCTCGGTGCCATCCATACCGAGACGCAGCTCTCGCTGCTCTTGCAGGCCGGTAGCCACTAGAACAGCATCGTGATCTTGCGCCAGGTCCAGCAGCGCCTGACGATGGATCTCATGGTTGGTCTCAACGCGTACACCAAGATCGAGTATGCGGTCGATTTCTCGAGAGACAACGTTCTCGGGTAGTCGAAAATCGGGGATGCCGGTTCTCAACAACCCTCCGATTTGAGGTCCGGACTCGAATACTGTTACTTGATAGCCGAAGCGTGCCAGATGATAAGCCGCCGTCAGTCCGGCCGGGCCCGATCCGACGACCGCAATTCGTTCATCGCGCTCGGCGAGTGGTTTGGGCGTTACCTGGCCGTGATCGCCCGCAAAACGTTCCATATCGCGAACGTTGACCGCGCCGTCAAGCTCAATACGATTGCACGCTTCCATGCATGGCGCCGGGCAAGCCCTTCCGCAGACCGACGGAAACGGCGTGGTGCGGAGCAAAATCTCCAGGGCCTCGTCAGGTTCTTCGCGAGCCAGTGCATTGAGGAAGCCCTGCACGTTATTGCCAGCCGGGCAGATGTGATTGCAGGGTGGAATCATTTGCTGGCGGTGTGGTTGCTCGCGGGCCCATAGCCCTGTCTTTATCCCGGGCAGTGCCGCGCCGGCGCCCGCAAGGATGCTGGGTCCGCGCCCCGTGTCGGCATGCGCAACAAACTCTTCGGTGGGTTTGATCTTGCGCGGCGAATCCAGCAGCCGGACTTCTTCGTACGCGCGCGTAGCGGCAGTCAGGTTCGATCCCTTGAAGCCGAGATGCTCAAGGGCGGCGTGCGCATCCTCAAGCGGAATCCCGAGCATCCTGCATACCGCGCCGGCAAGGGCAGTGTTGACAATAGGTAAGCTTCGAGTGCCCAGCTTGTTGTCGCGGGCAATAGTGGTTGCGTTCACTGTAGCGAGGCGGTTGCGGGCAAACTGCTCTGCAAATTCCTCCGGCGGATGCGGCGAGTTGATGAGTATCCAGCCGCCGGCCTTTAGGCCTGCCACGATTGTTGCTCCGACCAGTGTCGGGTCCAGCACGATGACGTGATCCGGTTCGTAGATCAGATTGCGATTAGTGATGGGCTCGTCGGAGTAGCGGCAGAATGCCTGGATCGGCGCGCCAGAGCGCTCGGCGGCGTACAGACCGAACGCTTGTACTGATAGGCCCCGCAGGAAACGTGATGTAGCGATGAGCTTCGCCAGAGTGACGCCACCCTGGCCGCCGCGGCCATGAATTCGAATCTCAATCATTGCATTGTGCGACAGGCGGTTCCCGCCCGCGGTAACCCCCGTGAATGCTTGCACAAGGAGTAATTCAACGAAAATTACTATACAGATTCCCGGCGTTTACCCGAATAAGTAGATTCCGTGTGAGGCGGATATTGCCGCTTACGTACATCTCCGAATTGAAGCGACTTTGCTATTGCCGCATATAGCTCGGATACGTCAGATAACGGCGCAGCGAAGAGACGACGGAGATCTACGCTATGGACAGGAAGTACAGGATCGCGTGGTTGCCCGGCGATGGTGTTGGCATAGAAGTCATGGAGGCGGCACGTATCGTGCTCGACCGCGTGGGTCTCGATGCGGATTATGTCCACGGCGATATAGGCTGGGAATTCTGGTGCAGTGAGGGCGACGCCTTCCCGGCGCGGACCATTGACCTCCTCAACAATGTGGACGCCGCCATGTTTGGCGCCATCACGTCCAAACCTGTCAAGCAGACGGAAAAAGAACTGGTACCGGCACTGCAGGGGAAGGGACTGACCTACCGTTCGCCCATCGTGCGCATGCGGCAACTTTTCGATCTTTACGTGTGTTTGCGGCCCTGCAAGGCTTACCCCGAGAATCCACTCAATTACCACGAGGGTATCGACCTCGTGATTTTCCGTGAGAACACCGAGGATCTTTACAGCGGCGTTGAGTTCAACCCGGTTCCGGACAAGCTGCGGGACGTACTGTCGGAATTGGCGCCGGCCTTCAAGGCGTTTGAGGACCTGCCCGGTGATCAATATGCGATTTCCTGCAAGATCAACACGAAGAAGGGCTCCGAGCGGATCATCCGCGCAGCCTTCGAGTTCGCGCGCAAGTTCGGGCGCAAGAAAGTGACGGTAGTGCATAAGGCCAACGTCGTGCGCGCCACTGACGGTCTGTTCCTGGAGGCGGCGCGCGAGGTGGCGAAGGACTTCCCGGACATCGCCATGGACGATGCCAACATTGACGCAATCACCATGTGGCTGCTTAAGAACCCGTTCAACTATGATGTGCTGGTGGCGCCCAACCTGTACGGCGACGTCGTTTCCGACCTCTGCGCCCAGATGGTTGGCGGGCTGGGGTTTGGCTGCTCCGGGAACATTGGTAAAAGGCTCGCCGTATTCGAGCCGACGCATGGCTCGGCACCCAAGTATTCCGGGCAATACAAAGTCAACCCGATCGCCACGATCCTGACGGCGAAGATGATGCTCGACTGGCTGGGCGAGACCGATATGGCGCAGCGCATCGAAGATGCCGTCGCTGCGGTCGTAAGCGAAGGCGAAGTGCAAACCTACGACATGGGAGGATCGGCCACGACACTCGAGATGGCCGAAGCGATAGCGGACAAGCTGTAAGAGGTATTCCCGATGACACAGATCGT
>JAOTUU010000315.1 GCA_029863705.1 Gammaproteobacteria bacterium | reverse complement strand
CCACCTGGAACGAGCAGAACATTGGTCTACCGGGATTCAAGGGCGCCGCGTCCCTGCAGGGCGCCGATGCAGCCGTTGATCTGAAAACGGTTGGCCTGCACCGCAACGGGACTATTAAAACGCGCCACAATCTCGACAATGGCGCCGGACGCTTGAGCATTGTCCAGGCTGCCGTGTCGCTGGGCGCGCAAAAGCTCTCCAAGCGCGTCTCGCCGTGGCGTAAGGATTGGGATGTCATTGCCGGAACCGTCGCCATCGATCTTGACACCAACTGGAAACAGAAGAAGTCGAGCATGTTGTTCACTGCTGATGCAGCCGTCGCCTTTGCAGGCCTTGCCGGCTATTACACGGACACCGCATTTACGGGCCTGTCGACGCAATTGAAAGTCGCGTATCGCGAACCGTTTGGCCTCAGGGCGGAACCCTCGACCATCACTGTCGCTTTGGTCGATATGGGCTTCCCGGTGGAGAACCTCAGTGCCGCCTACACGCTCGATCCGAGCGCACTGAGTGCCGACATCAAGGAGCTTCGAATGACAGCGTTTGGCGGCATCGTCAGCGCCGATCCATTCAGCTTCCGTACAGCGTCAACTACCAATACTCTGAAACTGTACGCTGAATCGATCGACCTGACCGAGCTCTTGTCGCTTCAGGATTTCGAGGCGATCGAAGTCAGGGGACGCGTCGGCGCATCGCTACCCGTGACCATTGAAGATGGCACCGTAACGATCGTCGGTGGAACATTGACCGGGGAAGCACCGGGCGGTGCTATTCGCTACCGGCCGGCGAAGCCCCCGGACAAGAAAGATACGTCGAGTATTGCCGTTGCGACCCGGGCGCTGAGTAATTTTGAGTTCAAGACCCTGAGCTCGGACGTTAATCTCAGCAAAGACGGTGACCTGAATTTGAAACTGCAGCTGACCGGCAGGAACCCGGACCTGGATGAAAAAAGGGCTGTTGTCTTGAATCTTGGGGTGGAAAACAATATTCCCCAGATGCTGAGAAGTCTGCAAGCCGCTCGCGCCGTGGAGGATATCCTGGCGAAACGGCTAAAGAAGTAGCCCCGCCGCTATCTGGCGGATGAAACTTGAGGTAAGCTTATTTGCAGTATTTGGAGAAACCCGGTGTGATTATGAAATCGACATTTCTGTACATCGTCTTGTTTTCCTTCCTCGTCGGCTGTAACCCGACCGTCAAGGTCGAGGCCCCGGACAAGCCGATCGAGATAAATCTCAACGTCAAGATCCAGCACGAAATCCGCATACAGGTCGACAAGAACCTCGAAGGCCTGTTTGCGGAAGACAGCGGCTTATTTTGAGGATTATGACTATGAAAAACTTCATTGCAGCCATCGGCCTGTTGTTCTTTTTGCAGAGCGCCTGGGCTATCGACATTGGTGACGCCAAGGACCAGGGCCTGGTCGGCGAAGCGAACTCTGGTTATCTCGCGGCGGTTCACACGCCGGCAAACGCCGAGGTCCGTGCACTAATTGTCGATGTGAACGCAAAACGGAAAGACCATTTCGAGGAAACCGCAAAGAAAACCGGTGCAACCACCGAACAGGTTGCCTACCGGTTTTACGAGCTCGCCGTGCAAAGAACAACGCCCGGTCACTACTACCAGGACGCTAACGGCCACTGGAAGAAGAAATAGCGCAGGTTAGATCCAGCGCATTTTCTTGAAGACCGCCAGCAAGCCGGCGGCCAGCGTGATCAGCACGCCGATAACAAAGAAGTACCCATAGGTCGACTTAAGCTCCGGCATATTCTCGAAGTTCATGCCGTAAATGCCGGCGATAAAAGTCAGCGGCAAGAAGATCACGGAAGCGATCGTCAGGATTTTCATGATGTTGTTCAGTCGATGTGAGCTTATGGAGATATATCCATCGATCAGGTCACGAGTCAGCTCCTGCAGTAGTGCAGACAGACTCGCCAATCGCTCCATCTGTTCGTAAGCGTCCTGAAATTCATGTTTGCCGTGTTCGCCAATCATGTTCGAATCGGAGCGTGGCAGTTCCGACAACACCGATTGTTGATAACTGAAAATGCGACGCAGTTTTTTGAGCTGGCTGTTGTACGTGACCAGTTCGGCTAACAAGTCATCATTCGGATCTTCGAGCATCTGCTCTTCCAGGGCCTCCAGGCGACTCTCCAGTGCGAGGATAATCGGCGTGTATCGATCGATTATCGTGCGAACGATTTTGTAGCAAAGGTGTGCAGGCCCTTTGCCCGCAGAGACTTCCTTGCGATTGATACGCTCGATGACTTTCTCGATGCTCGGTGAACGTAAGGCGTGGCGCGTCAGCAGGAAGTTGCGTCCAACAAAAAACGAAATGTGTACAACGGAGAACTCGATACTGTCGGTCTCTGCTGTGAACCCCTTCAGTAACAGGAAAAAGCAATTATCGAACCACTCGAGTTTCGGAGGATGCCGGTCGCGTTGCGCGTCGTCTATCGCCAGCGGATTGATCTGAAACTGCCGCTCCATCAATTCCCTTTCCCGGCCTTTAGGCGCCTGGTCAAAGTCGACCCAGACCATGTCCTCGCTATCCGGATGCCAGCCGTCGAGCAGCTCCTCATCACCCGTCTCATAACGTCGGTCTGCAGCGTAGTATCTCAGCACTCTGATCATGGCGTTTCCTCGAAAAGTCAGCCCAGACTACCTCTAGGCAACCGTCGTATTAATAACTTATTCTAATCAAACTAGTAATTTAATATTGTTAGTTTTATCGATTTTGCTTTGCTAGAGTCATGGGAGGGCCGTTGTTCCCAAAATAAGGTAAACATTCAGTCGGAGGACTCGAAATTGAACCACGCGACTAAAACGAGGACATTTGCCCGTATCGCCGCGACGACGTTATTTGTAACGCTTGTCGCCGGCTGCGCAACAGCTGGTACGTCGACGCTCAGCGATGCCGCGTTGTCGGGTGATCCCGATGCCATGTGGAGCAAGGGCCAGGACCTGGCACGAAAAGGCGAGCGCAAGATCAAGAAAGGCGAACAGCGCATGGCGGATGGACGACGCCAGATCCGCGACGGCGAAGCCAAGATTCGCGACGGAAGCGAGAGAGTCGCCAAGAGCCGCCGTGATTATGAGAACGCTGTTGCCAGTGCGGGCGATGCAGGAACACCCAAGGTTGTATCGGATGAAGCGAAATGGTTGAAAGCGATTGGCAAACGTTGGGAAGACGCGCTGGATACGATTCGCGCCGGCAACCTTCTTGTCGAAAACGGCAACAAGAACATTGAAACGGGGCGTGCTGAAGTGCGTGAGGGCCGGCTCATGATTGAATCCGGCAGCATACTCATGCGCAACAGCGAACGGACGCGCCGTGGTGATGAATTGTTGCCAATAATCAACAAACTTGGTTCGACATCGGAGCAATAGGCGACTCACTTGCCTTCGGAGATTTTTCAAAAT
>JAOTUU010000060.1 GCA_029863705.1 Gammaproteobacteria bacterium | reverse complement strand
CGATGTACCTTGATCGATACATGGGTTTTGTGTCTGGAAACGCAGGTCTCGAAAAGCTTGTTGGACTTCTAACGGGCGACGTCGAAATACCAGAACGTGAGCTCGACCAGAACAGGCGCTGGAGCGCACTGCGGGTCCTTAGTGCCGAGGGGCACGATCGCGTCGATCAATTACTCGCCGTCGAGAAAAAGCGAGATCCGTCTGACAACGGGCGCCGCAGTGTTCTGGCCATTGAAGCAGCAAGACCAGACATGGCGGTCAAACGGGCCATTATTGACGACGTTCTCAACAGGGAGTCCGCGAACTCCTATGCCATCCAGCGAATCTCCATGGGTAATATGTTCCCGGCGGGCCAGGAAGAACTTCATGAAGCCTTTGCCGACGAGATTCTTGCTCAGATCCTGGCAGAAGAGAAAAACCCGGATCCGGCTTTCTACGCGCGTGCCCGGGCATTCGCTTACTACCTAACACCGACGAATTGTACAAAGGCCAGTGTTGCCCGCCTCAAAACAGCGGTCGCCGCACACAAGAACAGCCGGGTCTCGATAAAAAATAACTTTTCTGATCGCTATGAAGACGACGCGCTATGTGTTGCGAGGGCTGGGCTATTGCATTGAGCCATCAGGCGAAGCGTTATCGATCTGCGCTTAGCAACGCATGCAACAGGTTGTTCTGAAAATCGATATTTCTGGTTAGCCAACTGTGTCTTTCACACAGAAAAACCGGGTAGTCGACTGGAAAAAAACTGTATTTATGTCGAGCAACGGTTGGGTCTGTCGTGTGCTTGGCGAGTAATGACGCTTTCGTAACCTTTCCGTCTCCCGGCTCCAGCATCAGTTGCTCATAATCAATGTTAGGCAGCGGGTTCACAATTTCTGCCGGTGCAAGTCGAACTTCCCAGGCCCCGTTTACTGCCTCAACTACGGCACGAGCTGGTGTCGGCAGACAGTCGCCACCAAAAACGATGTATCGCACCTGCGGATCGGGAAAAGGCACCGTCAACGACCAACTGAAACGGCGAGCCCGTTCTATGTGCTTTCTGAAATATCGCTCGAGAAGCGCGATATACGCTTCGCCCTCGGCATCATCGTCATACTGTTCCCTGATATTTTCCTTAACCTCCTCACTGAACACCGAATACTGGAATCGCTTCCAGAAATTGTCCGCGCTAAATTGATCGTGCTGTAGCGGTTTTCCATCCATTGTGACAAACCAGTCTGTAATCGCGTGTGGAAGTACCTGATACGTACTCGGAAAAGTTGCCACTACTTCAGGAGCTACCACCCCTAATCCGATTCTGTATCCGCGGATCAATGTGCTCACAGCCCCTATTGATCCGAGATTAGGCGTGCCAAGCAAGATCACACGCCTTATTCGGCTCGCACCGTATTGATTCACCGGAAACTCATTGTCGTCCAGTACATCCAGCGTTCCGTATCGAACGAAATAGCGGGTAATCAACCCTCCCATACTGTGCGCAACAATATCGACTTTGAGGTCTGGCTCCCCGTAATCTTCACGGATCTGAGCAATAAATTTATCAAGCTCTCGGGCCGTTGCGACATTGTCCTGCCGCCAGTCGTAACTAAAAATATAATATCGGTGTTCGCCATGAACGACCGGTGTGCCGGGAACCGACACCGTGTAACCAGCGGCATTTTCGAGCGTCGATAAAATACGTCCATAAAAATCGACACCGCCCAGGCTTTCTGCTATTCCGCCCGCCACCAGATTGGACGGCAACGGTTCGAGTGTCTCCGGATCGATTTCGAGCCTGAGATTTCTGTAGTCGCTAAATACGACACTCCCCAACGACCCCGGCCATTGCTCTTGGCCGCTTTCGAAATCCTTGAGCCGGCTGCCCATAGCGCCCTGGATGATTACGACAGGTGGCTGATCCGGATTGTCCGCCTGCATGAAATAGAGCCGTCTAAGGTCTGTCTTTGGATGAATCGTACAGGCACTCAGAATCACCGCCGCCAGAACGACATTCAATGCATATTTGGTCATCTGCCGACCGTATCCGATTTAACAGGGCCGCAAAAGGGGTCGCACGGGCCGAAAAAGCGCTATTTTGTGGATTCGGTCATATTCCATAACGTCGGAGCCAGCCATACTGGACGAATATGGACGGCCTGACTCCACAAATCGTAACGTATCTGCTCAGCAGCGCCATCATTGGCGCCGCACTCGGCTGGTTGGTCCGTGGCGCGCAAATCAACCGTCGTGTCGACAAACAGAATGATGAATGGCAGGTAAAGCTCGACAACTATGTTCGTCAAAGAGATCACCTTACGGCTGAATCAGTCAAGCTGCGATCAACGATAGAATCGCAACAAGCTGCTGTGCATAAGCACGAAACCGCCGTCGCAAATGCCAGGATCGATCTTGAATCTGCTCGCGAAAGGGAAAAGCGGATGTCGAAGGATCTGTTCACGCTTCGCGCTGAACGTGAAGACTTCAAGAGCAACATGACTCGCTTTCAAAACGCGCTGATACAGGTCAAACAACAGTCCGCGGATCTGCAGACGGAATTTATCAAGTCAGGCGAATTTTATAAGAGCGAGCTCGCGAAATCGTTCGAGATTCGCAAGGCGCTGTTAGCGAAGGTCGAAGATGCCAAGCTGGAGCATGAATCGTTCAGCAACCTGCTTCAGTCATCCCGGTCGGAACACGAGTCTGTCAACAAGATGCTTGCATCCGCCCGAAAACGACTGGAGAACCTCGATTCGCTGGAGCAGAAGGCAATCGAATTAGAGGCCGAGAATGCGCAGTTAAACCACGACGCTACTCTTGCGAAACAGGAAATCGAAACACTGCAACGTGATGTCGCAGAAATGGACGAGCTCAAAGTTCAGAACAGGGAGCTGGCGCAATGTCTCACGTCGATGGAAAACAGCCGCAAACAGTATGAAAACGATGCCAAGCGCTACAAGGAACATGCTGGTCAGTACGAACAGAAATCCGAGACGCTGCGACTCAAACTCGACGAAGTCGAGCAGAATTTCGCAGACATTGAAAAACAACAGCGCCAGGCCCTCAAGGATGTGCGCAAGACGACCGTCGCACGGAAATCAAATGGTCAAAAACCTGCCAGGCAAGAAAGGGATAACCTGCAGGAGATTGTCGGCATTGGTAAGGTTTTCGAACATGCACTGCACGAGCTTGGCATTTACAGCTTCCGGCAAATCGCGGCGTTCGATGTCGCAGATATCGCACGCGTAAATCTGGAATTAAAAGAGTGCAAGGGCCGAATGGAGCAGGATGACTGGATCGGCCAGGCAAAGGACCTGCATTTCAAGAAATACGGCAGTAACGGGTAATATTTACTGACTTGCATCAAGTGCCTCACTGGCTTCCAGCCAGTCCCACTCCAACACCTCTATAGCAGATTTCACTTCGCCGAGAGCTTTTACGAAACCGGCTAGTTCGGCCTGACGAGTTGGGTCTGCGTAAAGTGTTTCGTCTGCGAGTTTTTTTTCCAACGAGTCCATCTCGGCCCGATTCGATGTCAGCTTTTGTTCGATGTCACGAATTCTGTCGTACATTGGTTTCAATCGTTCACGACGACTGGCTTGCTCCTGCCGCAGTTGTTTCTTGCTTAATGACCTGGTCGGCTGCGGGCTCTCCTTGTCGCCTGCCCCATTTTGGCTCGCAGTCAGTTGCTGTTCCTTCAGCCATGCCGGGTAGTCATCGAGGCTACGGTTAAAACGATCAACAATGCCATCGTGCACGATCAACAACTCGTCGCAAACACTGCGCAGAAGATGTCGGTCATGTGAGATGACAACCAAAGCACCTGTGTATTCGATGAGCGCAACGCTCAAGGCCTGGCGCATTTCCAGGTCGAGATGGTTGGTAGGCTCATCGAGTAGAAGCAAGTTTGGCTGCTGACGAATTATCAGTGCCAGTACGAGGCGGGCTTTTTCGCCGCCTGAAAACGGCGCGACCGGCTCGAAGATGCGCTCGCCGCTGAACCCGAACCGCCCCAGGAAATTGCGCTGCTCCAGTTCACGATCCTCCGCTGCGTAGACGCGCAAGTGATCTATTGGGCTCTGTTCGGGTTTCAGCAGATCCAGCTGGTGCTGCGCAAAATAGCCGATCTTCGTATCTTTGCTGAGCAGACGCTCGCCACCAAGCAGAGTGCTGCCACTGGCAAGCGCCTTGACCAACGTGGACTTGCCCGCACCGTTAACGCCAAGCAAGCCGATCCGGTCGCCAGCGGCAAGATGCAGCTCGACGTTGTCGAGTACCGGGCTCTGCTCATTGCCGTCGTACCCCAGCACCGCATCCGACAAACCCAGCAGGTGTTGTGGTTGTGTCTTCGGCTCGATGAAGTGAAAACGAAACGGTGAGTCAACGTGTGCCGGGGCAATTTTTGCCATGCGTTCCAGCATTTTCAGGCGACTCTGCGCCTGGCGTGCTTTCGATGCCTTGTAGCGGAATCTGTCCACATAGCTCTGAATATGCTTAATCTCCGACTGCTGGCGCGTGTACATAGCCTGTTGTTGCGCGAGTTGCTCCGCTCGTTGCGCTTCGAACTGACTGTAGTTGCCCGTAAACAGGTGTATCTGCTGGTGCTCGATGTGGGCAATGCGTGTACAAACTTCATCGAGGAAATCTCGATCGTGAGAAATGACCATCAATATCCCTTCGTAGCGCTTTAGCCACCGCTCGAGCCACAGTATCGCCGGGAGGTCGAGGTGATTGGTCGGCTCATCGAGCAGCAAGATATCGGAGCGACACATCAGGGCCCGAGCGAGATTGAGGCGCATGCGCCAGCCACCCGAAAACTCCTGCACCGGCTTGTGGATATCTCCGTCTGCAAATCCCAGGCCGTGTAACAGTCGTGCCGCACGCGATTCGGCACCATAGCCGTCAATCGCCTCCATGCGTTCAAACAGCGCATGCAAAGCGGCGCCATGCCCATCGGAGCTGGCCTCCTCAGCAGCGATGGCTGCCTGCACTTTGCGCAGCTCAGCATCGCCGTCCATGACGTGATTCAATGCCGTACCGCTGCCGCTCGGGCTTTCCTGAGCTACATGCGCAAACACCTCGTCCGGGTGTAATCCAAGCTCGCCATCATCCGGCTCAAGCTCGCCAAGAAGCATCGCAAACAAGGACGTCTTGCCGCTGCCGTTAGCGCCGATCAAGCCCATCCTCTGCCCGGAGTGGAGTTGGAAACTGACGTTCTCGATAAGCAGATTCCGCCCGCGGCGGATACTTATATTATTGAGCCCTAGCACGGCGGCGAATAAATCCGCTTCATTAGCGGACCTATCTTTCGCATTCCTACAATTGCCATGGTCGTCAACATGCCCGCCATCATAGCGCCCGTAACACCGCAGGTAAGCGTGTCCTGCCCGGTAAGCCAAAGGCCGGGAATGCGGGTGCGCGGACCAAGCCAGTCTTGCTGAAGTCGTTCCGGGGTGTGATCAAGACCGTAGAGCTCGCCGTGTTGATAAGCAGCAAACCAGTTGGTGGATAGCGGCGTTGAAACTTCAAAGTAATCCACCTTGCCTTCGAGCTGCGGTAGTTTGTCGTACAGGTGCCGCATCAGTCGGTCGCCGAGTTCTTTCTTGAACGCCTCATAATCGTCACCACGCTTGCCCCAGGTACTGCCGTGCCACTGCTCAAACCACGCATAAGGAGCCGGCGCAACAATTTCAATGGTTGCGGTACCAGGATGGCGACGCAAATAATCCGGGTCTTTCGCCGATGGAAACGAAATATAGACCACCGGGAACGGCCCATTTTTGTCTTTCACGAATTCATTGACAGCGGCATCGAAATCGTTGCCCGGGTATATCCAGAAATTTGTTTTAGGTAGCTCGAGCTCGTCGGCTGTGTGTTTGAGGCCGATATAGACACCAAGGTGGGCGAAGCTCGGTCGCACGCTGGAGAGATCTTCTTCGTAACCGGCGTTCTTGACGGTCTTGCGGGACAGGAGCCGATCGAAAGTGTTGCTGATGCCCGCCGACGAAATGACGCAACCGCACTCGATTCGATGGCCATCAGCCATTTCAACACCGGTGACGACGCCCTCTTCCAGCAAGATTTGCTTAACAAGCGCGTAGGTAAAGACTTCCCCACCTGTTTTTTGAATTTTGGGAATAATGTGATCGGCGATTTGCCAGCTTCCGCCCGTCGGATAGAAGCCGCCATACAAATAATGGCGGGCTATCATCGCGTGAACCATGAACGCCGACTGTTTCGGCGGCAGACCCATGTCTCCCCACTGGCCGCACAGAGTTGCGATAAGGTCCGGATCTTCGGTGAGTTCACTCAGTACGTCATGAGTATTGCGATACAGCACTCCCGGTTTTTTCCACTTCAGGATCGGTGTCGCGAGCTTGCGCTGCCACGGCTTAAGTACCCGCTCCATGCTGTGGGCGTATAAGGCACCGCTGACCTGCTTTAGCAGCTGCATGTATCGATCGATGCCTTGCTCTTCTGCCGGGAATTGCCTGACAAGGTTGTCGCGAAATTCCTGCCTGCCGGCAACCGCGTTGAAGACCTTGTCGCCAACGTAGAAGCGGTCGTACTCCGCATCCATCGGAGCCCATTTGAGTTTGCCGCCCGTAAGAAAGTCGAACATCTTCTTTGTCCGCGTCTCGGTTCCGACATCGCCGATGTAGTGCACACCCACATCCCACTCATAGCCGTTGCGTTCGTAGGAATGAGTGTAACCACCTGCCGTGTAGTGCTGCTCGAGCACGCAGACTTTCCAGCCCAGCTCGCTGAGCAGCGCCGCGCTCGTCAGCCCGCCCATGCCAGAGCCAATGACGATAGCGTCGTATTCAGGCGCGAGACGTTTGGGCCGGTAGCGGTAACCGATGCGAAGTGTGCTGGGTTTCATGGCGGCAAATTAGTGGTTTTACTGGTGCTGGCATCGAACTCTGGAGCATTGGCTCTCCCTACGCAACTGCCGAAAAACTGTGACGCACGTCACAGACCCTTTCTGATCGCTGTCGGCGCTCTTTACATCGCCTTGAGACTAAATAATTAAGTTATTGATTAATATATAGTTATTATTCTGGCATGAGCCTTGCAAACTGTTTAAGGCATGAGAACATTAAATGCCACAAGACTCACCCTTGTCGCCCTGTTTATCGCCTTACCGATGTCATCGGCCACCGCTGGCGAATTCAGCACAATCATCAATGGCAAGTCCTTTCACATAGGCGCAAGCCAGGAGTGGAACGAGGATAACTACGGTCTCGGTATCGAGTACACGTTCGAGCGCGATTCGCGGTGGAAGCCCCAACTGATGGCGAACGGCTTCCGTGACAGCAACGAAGACATGTCTTATATGGTCGGCGGTGGTCTGCACAGAAACCTGTACGCTACCGATCGCTTGAACGGCTTTTACGTCGACGCCGGCATCAACGCTTTTGTCATGACGCGCAGCGACGTCAATGACAACAAGCCCTTCCCAGGCGCACTGCCCAGCCTGACGGTTGGCAACCGCTACGTTGGCATCAACCTGACCTATATGCCGAAGGTCGCCGTCGAAAAAATGTATGACAGTAAAATGGTAGACGAATCCATGAGCGGCATTGTGTTTCTGCAGTTCAAGGTCAACGTCAGCCAGCTAATGGATTAGAACTTAGTCGGCGCCACCTCGTAGTCTGTCAGCGTACGGCTCAAAGCTTATGTCCCTGCCAAGAAAGTCCGTAACCGAATCATTTGCCGAGCGACTGCCACCAACAGCCAGAACCTTATCGCGGTAGGCACCGGCTACTTCCACGTTACGCAGACCCGATTTCTTGAACTCAGTGAACATGTCTGTCGCTATCGCCAACGACCATTGGTACGTGTAGTAAATTGCCGAGTAACCGTTTAAGTGGCCAAATGCTGCCCAACCGTGAGTGCCCTCGATTGGACTAAACCTGGTGTATTCACTGGTGATCTCATTATTAAGCGCATCGAAATCTAGCTCTGCCGGATCGCGGTCGTACATAGACATCGATAACGCCGCGTACGAAAGCTGGCCGCGAGTGCCCATACCAAGGCCGAAGTCGCGAGCCGCAACCATGCGTGAGTGCAAGTCCTTTGGCAACGCTTCGCCATCCGAATTTCTGGCGAACCGAGACACTGTGTCATAGTCCCAAACCCACTCCTGCAACATTTGCGACGGTGCTTCCACGAAGTCCCACTCGGTTGTGATACCGGAAATGTTGCTCCAGTCCTGGTGCCCGGCAAATTGCCAGTGAATAAGATGACCGAATTCATGCAGGAACGTAACAACCTGGCTGAATTGCATCAGCTCATCCCCTCTCGGGAAATTGCAAATTAACCCGGCCACCGGTATTTGCTGACCTTTAATACCATTGACGAACGGGAACATCGCCGCATGCTGATACTTGCCTTCGCGCGGGTGCATGTCGAGATAGAAACGACCGACAACGTCATCACCATCGACTAACTCGTAGGACTCGACGTCTTCGTGCCAGGTATCTGTTTCCCACGGCCGGATGCGGACGCCAAACAGTTCCTGCACCAGCGCAAATATGCCATCGCGGGCGTTATTGAAGTTGAAGTACTGCCGTGTAATTTTCGAGTCGACGTCGTATTGCTCGCGACGCACCTTGCTTTGCACATAGCTCCTCTGCCAGCTCTCCAGCCGCTCGGCATCTGGTTCGTCTTGTCGCAGCCTGGCGAGCAGCATGTCGTACTCCTTATCCTGCACGTCGCCGGTATAACCTTTAAGCTCGGCCAGAAATTCTTTTACTCGTCCGGGCGATCCGGACATCTTGTCGGCAGTCACCAGTTCCGCGTAGTTATTAAAGCCGATCAGCTGCGCTAATTCGTATCTCGCGTCCAATAACTTGCGTAAGACCTGCTCATTCTGAGGGTATGCGCGCTGCCCGAATATCGTCGCTATCTCCTTTCGCCGCGCGTCGTTGTCGGCATACTCGAAGAAAGGCAATACGTCCGGATACTGAGTAGATATGACGATCTTGCCTGCATCGTCCGGCTGATGCGCCGCTATGTAATCTTCGGGCAATCCCGCAAGCTCCTCGACCGAATCGAGCTCCATGTAACGGACGTCGTCACGGATGTTTCTATCCCACTCCTGGCCGATAGTGACAATCTCGTCGTTCAGTGTACGAATGCGCTCGCGCGTTGCATCATCCTTGTCGACTCCGGAAAGCCGAAAACCAAGCAACAATTTTTCGATCGAATATTTCGTGGCGTCATCGGCGTCGCCAAGTTCTATCTGGCTAACTGCGTCGTACAGTGGGCGAGACAGACTCATATCGGTTGTGACTTTTGTCAGGAGCTGCGAACAAGCATCGCCCGCGTCGCGTAGATCGGCGTCGGGATGAACACCGGCAAGGCTGCTGGCCGTCGAGCTCAGGTTGCCCAGACTGGAATACAGGCTATCGAGCGACTGGTAATAATCGCCTATCGCGGGAGTGCCACCGAAGGTCTCGAGCTCGGCAAGATGTGCACGAAACAATCCCTCTTCTTCTTCGCAGCGTGCGGTAAGCGCTTCAGCGGTAGAAATATCGGCCAGATCAATCACCGCATAGCGCACCGGCAGACTGGCTGTCGCCCGCGGGGCTTCGTTTTGGCTGCACGCAGCCATCATTACTGCTGCGCCAAGTGTGATTACCGTAACCAGTCTGTTCATGCGTCTACCCTCAATCATTCAGAAAATGAAAATCACTGCGACTGCAATTCCGAATCGAACTCGAGATCTTTGTCGTCCGGCGGGCAATATTGTGATGGAAAACCGCACTCCAACCAATAGCTATATATACCGAGTTACTCGCCCAGTCTTCGAGTTTCTGATGCCCGAATAGTGAAGCACGTTTCTTGCCAAAGTCGATCTGCAGCCAGGGCAATTATGAGGACCGTAATGCCAACTTTTCCTTCAATTCCGCGACCTCGCTTTCCAGCTGGCTGACTCTTGCCGCGAGCTCCGCGACGCTGACGCGCTCGGACGAGCCGTGCGGACGTGCTGCCTGTGCCTGGAGCGCGTGCGCCTCGATATCCACGGGCCCACAGAATAAATGCATGTACTCGCAGTCCTTCCGCCCGGGCGAGCGTGGCAGCTGCACGAGCAACGGCTCCGTTTCTTCACGATCAATAAGACTGTTCAGGGCGAGGATGACTTCGCTGTTGTCGGCAAAGCTATGCAAACGCCCGCTGCGCGCTCGCAGTTCGCCCGGTGTTTGCGGGCCGCGCAGCAGCAGCAAGCATACGATGGCAAGCTGCGGTGGCTCAAACTGCTGGTTACTGTAGCGCGTGTTGCAAAAGCGCTGCGAATACTTCTCAACCCTGCTCTTGAAGTTTTCGTCCCGCACGACAAGATGTTTGGCCTCGAGGACACCAAGCGTATGTTGCACCTCACCCTGGTTCAGCGCCATTACCGGGTCGCGCGCAGACTTTTGATTGCAGGCAGCGGTAAGTGCGTTTAGCGTCAGCGGATACATGTCCGGCGTAACAATAGACTTCTCTATCAGGCAGCCAATAATGCGGGCTTCGATGTCATTTAGCTTTTGCAGCACGGCGGATCCTCGTTGCGGTGGGTTAGACTATAGATTATTGAGGCGCAAGACCATTCCCAATTGGCAATTACTAGGGCAAAGTAAGTTCTTGAAAAAACTCCAGCGTAAGATGAATAAACACGTAATCGCAGCCATCGGGCTTTTACTGATGGTGGCTCAAATTCCTGTAGCGCACGCGGAGGCGGATCCCTACCGCTTGAACCCCGCGGTTCAACCGCTCAAGCAACGGCTTGAAATGACGATAGACCCGAATCAATCGGACTATTCCGGTAGCACGCATTTTGTTCTCGACGTCCGGGAAGCCGTCGAATCCATTGTGTTGCATGCGCAAAACATTACGATCCTCGGCGCAAAATTCGGCCCCAAGGGCGAGGTGAAGGCTGCAAAATTCGAGCAGCATGAGCATTCGTTGTTACACATTTCCACCGGATCCCCAATTGAACCCGGTAAATACCACCTGCGGATCGACTTTGAGGATAACTTCAATACGGACAGTGTCAGCATGTATCGTGTTGAAGAGAACGACCGATTCCACGTCATTACTCAAATGGAAGCGTCTGAAGCTCGCGAGGCGTTCCCTTGCTTCGACGAGCCAGCGTACAAGTTTCCGTGGCAGGTCACTTTGACGGTACCGTCGGACATGATGGCGATTTCGAACACACCGATCGAAAGCACCGTCGAGCACGATGCGATGAAGACCGTTGTGTTCTCGGAGACGGCGCCGATCCCGTCTTACCTCATTGCCATCGCTGTTGGCGAGTTTGAAGCCGTCAATATTCCCGGTATGAGCATCCCGGGTCGCGTTGTTACGACACCCGGAAAATCGCACCTGACCAAGCTGGCTGTAGAGTCGACACCGAAGCTCCTGGCTGGTCTGGAGAATTATTTCGACACGAAATACCCGTACCAGAAGCTCGACCTCATTGCGACGCCTGAGTTCTGGTACGGCGCGATGGAGAACCCGGGCGCCATTGTCTATATCGATCGTGCACTGCTAATTGATATGGAGAACGTTGATCCCACTCGCTACCGATCCATCGTAGGCACAAACTCGCACGAATTGGCTCACCAGTGGTTTGGTGACGTCGTCACGATGGAATGGTGGGTGGACTTATGGCTAAACGAATCTTTCGCCAGTTGGATGGGTGACAAGATCGTAGCAGAGGTATATCCGCAACTGGACATCGAAAAATCGCGCATGTCGACGATGTTCCGGACGATGAACCAGGATGCTGGCCCATCGGCGCGGCCAATACGCGCGCCCAGAAAAGCCACCGACAACTTCCTGAATGACATCGGACCCGCTTACTCGAAAGGTCGAGTGGTTATCAACATGTTCGAAAAGGCAATCGGCGAAGAGAATTTTCGCGCCGGCATCCTTGAGTACATGGACCGACATCAATGGGGTAATGCGTCCGCCATCGATTTCGCTGACGCAATCGGAATAAGGGCAGATTGGGATGTCGCGAAAGCCTTTGGGAGTTTCATGCAACAGCCGGGCGTCCCGCTCATTGATGTGGAGGCGCTGGACAACAATAGACTGTCTGTATCTCAACGGCGGTTCGCGAACGCTGGTGTGGAGCTACCGGAACTGCAGTGGACCATCCCAATTGCGATCAAGTACTCGGTCGACGGTACGGTGCACACCCAGACTCTTGTTCTCGATAGCGCAGCAACGACAATAGAGCTGGAGCATCACGGCAAAGTTGACTGGCTCTACCCCAATGCCGAACAAGGGGGCTATTTTCGTTGGAAAGTGCCGGCGAAGATGTTGCAGCCATTGGTCGATGACGCCCAACATCTGCTGACCCCTATGGAACGAATGGGCCTTGTGTCAAACCTCACTGCGACACTGTACGCCGGTGAGCTCCCGGCAAACGATTACCTTGCGGCACTGGCATCATTCTCGGCAGAGCGCGACCCTTATGTACTGGATATTGTCGTCGATCAATTGTCAATTATCGAAGACGCGCTGGTCAGCGACGAACACAAGAGCGACTACGCGACATTTGTCGGCAATTTGCTTGGGCCGGCCCTTGAGTCACTCGGTCTCGACCCCGTTGTTGGCGAGTCAAATGCGGCGACGACCATCCGCCCTTACTTGCTGCATCAACTCGTTCGCGACGCGCGTGACGAGGCCATTACCGCAGAGTTCGCGAGACGTGGCGCCGCGTACCTGGCAGGCGACCTGGACCTGCATGCCAGCCTCATTTCCACGGCGTTACTTGCTACAGCAATTAGTGGCGACATGGATACCTATGTCGAGTTCAAAAACCGCTTCGAGAGCGCGATGGAACCGGATGCACGTACCCGGTTTTTGACGGCTCTAAGCTATTTCGACACACCGGAAATACTGGTCGACTTGCAGGCCTATTCAATCAGTGACGCCGTGCGCCCAAGTGAAATGCTGTCCGTTCGAAGCCTGCTACTCCAACAACCGGAAAATCGTGATCCGGTGTTGGACTATGCACTCGCAAACTACGAGACGTTCAAGGCCCGCTTGCCCGGTAACGGTCTGGCGGGACTCCCGTCAGTTGCAAGGAGTTGTTCGTTAAAAAGTATCGAGCGTGCTAGGGAATTCTTTAGCAACCCGGACCACCAGGTTTCCGGTACCTTACGAGTACTCGACAAGGTCACGGCTTCTGCACAGACATGCGCAACTTTACGTGCAAGGGAACTGCAAAGCGCAGCTAAGTACTTTGAGTCAGTTGGCGACTAAGCCACAGGCCGCCTCGTAGTTGCCGTCTTGGGCAAGCGCGAGCCACGCCCATTATAGCCAGCGAGACCTCAGGCTGTTCTCGTTTTTCCGCCGGAAAAGCGGCGCTTGCCGCCATGATGTTTCGGCGCGGCGCTTCTTTTCTTCTTGCCCGGGCCAGCACGATGCGCTTTCGACCGTTGTTGTTGTCCACGCCCCTTGTTGATGGGCTCCGCTTTAATGCTTGGATCAGGCTCGTAGCCTGGAATAACCACTCTATCGATATTACGCTTGAGCAGGCTTTCGATATCGCGCAACAATTTCAGTTCATCAACGCACACGAGTGAAATGGCATGGCCGTCGAGGCCGGCACGGGCTGTGCGGCCGATGCGATGCACATAGTCTTCCGACACGTGTGGTAACTCAAAGTTAACGACATGCGGCAAGCGATCGATGTCCAGACCGCGCGCTGCGATATCTGTTGCAACCAATATTCGAACGTTGCCGTCCTTGAAGTCTTTCAGTGCTTTCGTTCGCGCACCCTGGGACTTATTGCCATGAATCGCGGCAGCCGTGAGGCCGTCATCGGAAAGCTGCGTCGCCAATCGATTTGCAAGGTGCTTGGTGCGCGTGAAGACCAGCACCTGGCGCCAGTTACCCTTGCCGATAAGTTCTGACAGGAGTTCGCGCTTGCGGCCTTTGTCTACCGGGTGTACGACCTGGCTGACACGATCAGCAGTCGGTTGCTTGGCGGCAACCTGAATTTCTGCAGGAGCATTCAGGAAATTTGCAGCCAGACCTCGAATCTCTTTTGAAAACGTTGCCGAAAACATCAAATTCTGTCGTTTGGCCGGCATGAGCGCTATGATTTTTCGGATGTCGCGGATGAAGCCCATGTCGAGCATACGATCCGCCTCATCCAGCACCAGCACTTCGACTTTTGAGAGGTCGATCGTTTTCTGCTGCACATGATCGAGCAAACGACCAGGGGTTGCGACAACGATGTCGACACCTTCTCGCAAACGCGAAATCTGGGGTCGAATGCTGACACCGCCATAGATCTGCAACGATCGAATCGGCAAATGGCAGCCGTAGTTCCTTACGCTCTCGCTAACCTGTGCAGCGAGCTCACGCGTGGGCACAAGGACAAGCGCCCGGACGAATCTCCTGGCCGGCTTGTTTTGCTGCAATCGATGTAACAATGGCAATGTGAATCCGGCCGTTTTACCGGTGCCGGTCTGGGCACAGGCCAATACATCACGACCTTCAAGAATAGGCGGAATTGCTTCGCGCTGGATGGGGGTTGCTTCGCTATAGCCCTGTTTTTCAACAGCACGAAGCAATTCGGCCGATAGGCCGAGTTGATTAAATAACATTTGGTGGTACTCCGAATACGTCTGACCCGCAGCAAGATAGTGCCATGCACGGTTCGGCCCAGACTGGAATTCTAATTAGTGACTCTGAGAGCGCGGAATTGCGGTGTCAAAGTGATTGGCGCGACCGATGTGCGCCAGGACGGAGCGGACTGTAACAGATGTGCAACAAAAAGAAAGGGTTATTCGTCACAGTGGCAAATAACACACAGTATTCGTCAGCAGAATCATGATGAATACCAGGCAGGTAACCATCGGCCCCAGGTAAATCCTGCCTGTCATCCTGAAGAAGTAGCGATTGAAGTACGGCAGCACGAACATCATCGGTACCACCGCGAACAGCAA
>JAOTUU010000005.1 GCA_029863705.1 Gammaproteobacteria bacterium | reverse complement strand
CGTCCAGCCCAATAACCCGCCAGCGATATTCAACTGGCTGAATACGCCTTCAGCCTGGTCCGCGATTAGTGGCAGATTTTCGCTGTTACCCTCGCCATGACAGTTCCGGCAGGCGTTCAATACGATATTCCGTAGCTCAGGCCGGCGACTCATCGCCGGGTGACAGGTCGTGCAGGTTGGCGCCGCGCGTTGATCCATCAGGGCGGCATAGTGCTTACTCTTCACGAATTGTCGGCGCTTGTCGCCGTGGCATTGTCCGCAGGTTTCCGGCTGCTTTTGGTAATGTACCGCGCTGTTTTTGTTGTTCATCGGCAAAACGCCGACGTGCGCTTTCTGCGCCGAATTGGCGCGCGCATTTCCTCCATGACAAGCATCACAAGTCACGCCAGCCTGCTCGTGTGGTGATCCCAGATACTGCTGATAGTACTCGTGGAGTTTGGGATTCTGGGCATAGTAATCAGGCTGCCGGTGACAGTTGATGCAGCCATTCTCGGCTGGCTCGGTGCTGACTGAAAACACCAAAGACGAGAAAAGCAAGATAAGCCCGGACATGAATCTAATTCGTGACATGACAGACACCTGTAACGCAGGCTTATTTGTAGCAAAAGCAGCATTCCTTTCTTATGCCGGATACTACCTATTCGCCACGCGGTCTCTCAGTGCCGGTCTCATGGGCTACGCGCCTTCGGAAAACCCGGATAGCAAGTTCATCTCTATTGAAATATTACGCACAATAGATTTGCCTTCTTTTGGTTATTTTCTGGATTACCGATGCGCACGCGCGAGCGTTCCCCGAACCGCCGACCCGTCTGGGCCGGTCATGGAAGGTGTTGGCTTGCCTTAACAGCCGCGATTTTTTGCCTGGCAGCTACTCCTGCACCTGCTCAGGACAATGAAAAATGCCTCGAGTGTCACTCCGACGAAGAGCTCACGGGAACCTTTGCGGGCGAAGACATATCGGTCTTCGTGGACGAAAAGGACTACGCAGCATCCGCTCACTCCGATATGGCGTGCGTCGACTGCCACAGCGATCTGGACCCGACCAAGCGCCGGCACTCTACACGCAAGGACCTGGAGCTTGTCGATTGCAGCGGCTGCCACAGGCCTGAGGCCAATGCTCACAAACGCAGTCTGCATGGTGTAGCCGCAAGAGACGGTGATCCAATGGCCCCGGTCTGCGCCGACTGTCACGGCAAGCACGATATCCTGCCGGCCTCGGACCACGACTCGCCGACGGCGGTGATGAACGTGCCGCTGCTCTGTGGAAGTTGCCACCGAGAGGGATCTCCCGTATCGCGAACTCACGAGATATCGCAGGAAAACATCCTCGAGCATTACTCGATGAGTATTCACGGTGAGGGCCTGTTCCGTCAGGGCCTCACTGTCACGGCCGTCTGCACTTCCTGTCATACGGCCCACGACATTCGTCCGCACACCGATCGACGATCGACCATTCACGCAGACAATGTTGCTGCAACCTGTACGACGTGCCACGGGCAAATCGAACAGGTGCACCGTAAGGTGATCGAAGGCCAGTTGTGGACCGAAGATCCGGGCAAGATTCCTACTTGTGTCGATTGCCATGCACCGCACGAGATCCGCAACGTTTTCTACCCTGACGGTCTGGCCGACAAGGATTGCCTGACCTGCCACGCGCAGCCCGAGCTGACGATGACGCGAGCCGGCGAGATCATCAGCCTGTACGTCGATGAACAGGTTTATGAAAGCTCTGAGCACGCAGATACCGCCTGTGCGCAATGCCACACTGATGTGACGGTTGCCCAGGAGCGTGCCTGTGCAACGGTGCAGTCAGAGGTGGATTGCAGTATCTGCCATGCTGAACAGGTCACCGAGTATCAGAGCAGTACACACGGAACCCTGCATGCGCAAGACGATCCGGACGCACCGACTTGCCAGGACTGTCATGCTAAACACGCCACGCTCGATAATGAATTTCCAGGGTCGCCTAGCTATCCGCGTAACGTCCCCAGGCTTTGCGGACAGTGTCATCGCATCGGCGAACAGGCGGCGACACGGATTCACGCCAAAGTGGATGACATCGTGGGCAGCTATGAAGATAGCGTCCATGGTCGAGCCTTGATCGACGCCGGTCTCATCGTGACGGCAACCTGCGCCGATTGTCACGGCGCGCACTCCGAACGTCCTCCCGGGGATCCGGAGTCCAGGGTGAGCCCACAGAATATCGCTGGCACCTGCGGTACCTGCCACCACGGCATAGAGGAAACGTTCCGCACGAGTGTCCACTGGTCTGAAGACCCGGATGCGGACAAAGAGTATCCCACTTGCGAGGACTGTCATGCCTCGCACACGATTTCGCGCGTTGAGCAATTGGGATTCCGCACGCGGATGATGGAGCAGTGCGGCCGCTGTCACGAAGATCAGACTGAGACCTTCTTCGACACATTTCACGGCAAGGTCTCGCGCCTGGGTGGGGAGGGCGTCGCCAAGTGTTACGACTGCCATGGTACGCACGGTATTCTTCCCCCGACCGATCCAGGCTCGGCGCTTAGCAGGGACAATGTCGTTGAGACCTGCGGCCAGTGTCACGAGGGGTCACACCGGCGTTTCGCAGGCTACCTGACCCATGCAACCCACCATGATCGCGACCGCTACCCGTGGCTGTTCTGGTCCTTCTGGGGCATGACCGCGCTGCTGGTAGGTACCCTGACTTTCGCCCTGCTGCACACCTTTGCCTGGGTTACTCGATTGTTGCTGAACCGCGACGAATGGAAGGCGCATAAGGCTATGTCGCGCAACAAAAACCAGATGTTCTACCGTCGTTTTAGCCGCTACCAGCGCACCATGCATGTCGTAATGATGCTCAGCTTCTTCACGCTGGCATTGACGGGAATGGCATTGAAGTTCTCGTATATGTCCTGGGCACAGGTGACATCCCGGATACTTGGCGGTTTCGATAGTATGGGATTCCTGCATCGCATGGGTGCGGTCGTGTTGATCGGCGTCTTCATTGCGCACGTAATTGATGTTCTTCGTCACAAGAAGGCCACGGGGCATACCTGGTTGCAAATCATTACCGGGCCGGACTCCATCATTTTCAACGGCCGCGACTTCAAGGAGTTCGTCCAGTCCATCAAGTGGTTCTTCGGACTCGGTGCTCGCCCCAATTACGCCCGTTACACCTATTGGGAGAAGTTCGACTACTTCGCAGTGGCCTGGGGTGTGGCGATAATCGGCAGCACAGGGTTGATCCTGTGGTTCCCGGAATTGTTCACATACATCGTTCCCGGCTGGGCCGTCAACGTGGCGACGATCATCCACAGTGACGAAGCGCTGCTCGCAGTCGGTTTCATATTTACGATTCACTTCTTCAACACGCACTTCCGGCCCGACAAGTTCCCCATGGATCCCGTGATATTCAGTGGGCGGGTGTCCGTGGACGAGCTGAAATTCGACAAGCCCGGCGAGTACGAAGCGATGGTGGAATCCGGTGAGTTGGAGAATCACCTTGTGAAAGCCTTCCCAGAGTCGAAAGAGCGCGGCGTGAGGATATTCGGTTTCATGGCGCTCACCTTCGGATTAGTACTTCTTAGCCTGATCATCTACACAATGCTATTCGGATACCGCTAGAGGTCGGGCCACACGAAAATCTGAGATCACTCCAATGCGCAAACTCCTCGCCTATCTGGTCACCTGCCTGCTGTTCGTCCTACAGACCGCCTACGCCGAGGAGGAGCACCCGTGTAACGATTGCCACGAAGTCGATGTGGGACTCTTTGAGAGCACTCCGCACGGCGCGACTGAATGCCTGGATTGCCATGTCGGCGGAGAGCGTCGGCACAGGCGCGGGCTCGATCCGGTCGATTGTGCGGGCTGTCATGCCGAGGTCGCCGATGAACAGATCGTGAGCGTGCACGGTCCGGAGGGCGTGCAGCGCATCCCTGGTATGGATTTGCCCTCATGCTCAGGTTGTCATGGCGAAATACATGCCATGACCCTGACGAGCGAGCCATCCTCTCCAGTGCACGCCAGCCGTCAGGGAGAGACCTGCGGGGTCTGCCATGGCAGCGGACAGCCGGCACCGCCGGGCGTCCATACGATTCGCCCCATTGAGGCATACACCGCCAGTGTGCACGCCGCCGCGGTGGTCAGTGGCGAACATGGCGCCGGTTGCAGCGATTGCCATACGGCCCACTCGCCGTTACCGGCCGCAGACCCTGACTCTTCGATCCACCGTTCTAACGTTCCAGGCACATGCGCTTCCTGCCATGCTGAAATCACGGCGCAGTTCGAGCAGAGTATTCATGGCCTGGCCGCCGCCAGCGGCGTCGGTGACTCGCCCGTGTGCACGGATTGTCATGGCGAGCACCGCATTCTGGCCGTGAGCGCGGAGGGCTCGCCGGTATCGGCGACCAACATTCCGATCCGCGTCTGCGGTCCCTGCCACTCGGATTTGCGCCTGAGCGAAAAATACGGTCTGGCCGCTGAGAAGGTCCCCTCCTACGAGGACAGCTTCCATGGCCTTGCTGCCCGTGGTGGTGTGCAGAAAGTTGCGAATTGTGCGAGCTGCCACGGTGTGCACAACATCCTGCCGTCCAGTGACCCGGGATCCCACATCCATCCGGACAACCTGGCGGACACCTGCGGCCAGTGCCACGTCGGAGCAGGCAGTCAATTCGCCATCGGCCCTGTGCACATGTTGGCCGACCAGGAACCGAACGTCGTCGCGTACTGGATCCGGCGCATCTATATTCCGCTGATCTGGGTCACCGTCCTCGGTATGTTGCTCCACAACCTGCTCGACCTCGTGAAGAAGACGCGTTATCCAGCGCCGCGGCTGCGCAGGCCTCCCGAGCACTGCGCGATCAAAGAACGCATGTCGATGCCATTTCGCATCACCCACGTAGTTGCTGCTGTGAGCTTCATGGCGCTGGTATTCAGTGGCTTTGCGTTGAAGTACCCCGAGAGCTGGTGGGCAGAGCTGGTGCAGCTTGACGGCGGCGAACTCCGCGGCCTGATTCATCGTATAGCTGCCGTTGGTCTGATCGGCGCCTGCCTCTTCCACTTTGCCCATATCGCCATCAGTGCCCGAGCTCGATACCAGATCGCTGCATTCCTCCCTGGTCTTGCCGACTTCAAAGAGTTATCCCACAGGATAGGCTACAACATCGGCCGCCGACCCGAGCCGCCGGCTCCGGTGCGCATCGGTTACGTGGAGAAGATCGAATACTGGGCTGCGCTATGGGGTACTGCTATCACCGCGATCACGGGATTGGTGCTGTGGTTCGAGAACTTCACACTGACATGGCTCCCTGGCTGGGTGCCCGGGGCTGCCACCGTCCTGCATTTCCTCGAGGCGATTCTGGCCACGCTGGCGATCCTCATCTGGCACTTCTACTTTGTCATCTTCGATCCAGCGGTGTATCCCATGGATACGGCCTGGCTGACGGGCAAGCCGCCCTTCTCGCGGGCAGAAGAACGCGGTGAGGTTATCCACGAGGACTCGACCGAGCAGCAGGCAGTTGGCCGCGACGAGCAGGTGTTGGACCATCCGGATCATTGACCGTATCGATAGACGACTGCGGAAAACCCGGATATGAAGTCGAACAGCAATCGAATATTAAACACATGCAGCGTATCGCTGCATTAGAATAAACAGACAAGAACACCCGAGCCCGGGAACCTGGCTGAAATCGAGGAACAGTATGTTTAGACGTTTTTTTGCATCCATCACGCACAATGCGATCAGCCTGATCGGTACCGCGCTGGCTATCGCAAGCCTGGTGCTCATTGCAAGCTTGTTTACGATGCAGCAGTTCGGCTTCGAGGGTGGACCGTACCTGGGTATTCTGACCTTCCTGATTCTGCCGATGATCTTTGCAGTCGGCTTGATTCTGATTCCGGTCGGTGCCGTGTTATACCGCCGCAAGATGCGCAAACGGCCCGGCGGTGAAGGGATGCCGCTATTCCCCGTCTTCGACCTGAACTTGTCCCATACACGCCACTGGTTTCTGGTTTTCGTCGCCGCAACGATGGTCAATATTATCATTCTTGCCAGTGCGACCTACAAAGGTGTGGAGGTGATGGAATCCGTCGAATTCTGCGGCATGGCGTGTCATTCGGTGATGGAGCCGGAGCACACTGCCCATGCACGGTCTCCGCACTCACGGGTCGCATGTGCCGATTGCCATATCGGCCCGGGAGCTGACTGGTTCGTGAAATCGAAACTGGACGGCGCCTGGCAGTTGGTGTCTGTCGCACTTGACCTGTACCCGCGCCCGGTTCCGACACCGCTACACGATTTGCGCCCGGCTCGCGATACGTGCGAACAGTGTCACTGGCCGACCAAGTTCGTTGGCGAAAAGCTCAAAGTTATAAAACATTACAAAGATGACGAAGCCAACACTGAGTTGACAACCGCCCTCTTGCTCAAAGTCGGCGGCACTGACGGAGCCGTATCACATGGCATTCACTGGCATGTCGACCCGGGCATGGAGATTCGTTACCGGTCCGACGAAACGCGCGAAGACATTTATGAGGTTGAATACACAGGTATTGACGGCACGGTTACCAACTATGCCGACAAAAGGGCGCCGGAAGAAGGTGGTGTCTGGCGCACCATGGATTGCGTCGATTGCCACAATCGGCCCAGCCATATTTACCAGCCTGCGGCCAGTGAGGTTGACCGGGTCATCCGCGAAGGCCTGATTGACCGCTCCCTGCCATTTGTAAAACGTGAAGGGCTGCGCATCGTCGACGCGGAGTACCCGTCGCATGAAGAGGCGCGCGTCGTCATTGATGAAGAGCTCATGAAGTTCTACGCGGAGAATTACCCGGAGATCGCCGCAGAGAATGCGGATGCGATCAGCGCTGCGGCAAATGCGCTTGGTGATATTTATTCGGTCAACGTATTTCCGCAGATGCAGGTCTGGTGGGATACCTACCCGAACCATATAGGTCACGAACAATCGCCCGGCTGTGAGCGTTGCCATAGCAAAAAGATGCGCACGGCCGATCGTAAGGAAATCTCACGTGACTGCGACACATGTCATGTGTTGCTCGCAGAAGAGGAAGAGAACCCACACATAATGACGGTACTGGACCTTGAATGAAGACCCTCGCACGATCCGTTGAGGCATCTCGACAACTCACCTACGAACTCCTGAGCGGCGGCAGCGGGCTCGTGCTCGCGCTCTTTATGTGGGGACACATGGTTCTTGTAGGCTCCATTCTCACCGGTGAGCGAGGATTCAACTGGTTGGCGGGCATGCTCGAGGACTATTACATCGCGCAGCCAACGGTGTTGGCTATTCTTATACTGTTTCTCGTCCACGCGGTGCTTGCCGGGCGCAAGATCCCGGCACAGCTGGCCCAGCGTCGCCAGATGGTCAAGCTCGGTCGCGACCTCAAGGCGTCGAGTGGTTTCGATCCGCACGTCGAATCGCTGCTCTGGATCTGGCAAGTGCGTACCGGCATGCTCATTCTGGTTCTCGGCAGCTTTCACCTGATCCTGTTGGCGATGGACACGCTGACGCCGCTGTTCGGAGAGCGTCCCGGTATTGAGGCGATCACGAGCATCGCCAGAGTTCGTGCCGGGCTCTGGTTGCCGTACGCCATATTGCTTGTTTGCGTCGAATTTCACGCTGGCGTCGGCCTTTACCGGCTCGCTATCAAGTGGGGCGCCGGTACCTTGCTAACGCGAAAAACGCTGCGGATTCTGGAACACCTGTTGCTGTGGTTCTTCCTGGGCCTGGGCGTCGTTGTGCTGCTGGTTCTCGCGGGCGTGCTGCCGCCACCATTTGAGTTTCTGCTTGCGGGGGCAGCCACATGAGCGCGCAAATCGTAAGTACTGACGTGCTCGTAATCGGCGGTGGCCTGGCCGGTGAACGCTGTGCAATCGAAGCGGCAGCAGCCGGTCACGAAGTACTGATGTTATCGGTGGTGCCGCCACGTCGTAGTCACAGCTGTGCTGCGCAGGGAGGTATGCAGGCATCCCTTGGCAATTGCGTCAAAGCAGAGGGGGACAATCCCACGTTGCACTACCTGGATACGGTCAAAGGATCGGACTGGGGTGCGGATCAGGAGGTTGCGCAGATTTTCGCCGAGGAGGCGCCGGTCGCCGTGCGCGAACTCGCACATTTTGGCGTGCCATGGACCCGAGTTAAGGCCGGCAAGAACCTCTACTTCGTCAAAGGCGAACTCGTCGAGATCGAAGAGAAGGAAGAAAACGACGGCTTGATCATGCATCGCGACTTTGGCGGTACGGCCAAGTGGCGTGCATGTTATGCCGGTGCTGGTACCGGGCACGCGGCGCTGTATGCCGTGGACAGTGAGGCCGTTCGGCTGGGTGTGACCGTCCGCGATCGCGCCGAGGCAGTCGCTCTGATCCACGACGGTGGTCGCTGTTGGGGGGCTGTTTCTCGGTGCCTGCGAACCGGCGAACACTCGGCGGTATTGGCCAAGTCAACCGTCATCGCCACGGGCGGACACGGGCGTATTTACGGCCAATACACGACCAACGCGACGATCAACGAAGGCACGGGTGCTGCGATTGCGCTCGACACCGGCGTTGTGCCGCTAGGCAATATGGAAGCTGTGCAGTTTCATCCGACTGCGCTCTCGCCAAGCGGCATTCTCGTGACGGAAGGTTGCCGAGGCGACGGCGGGTACTTACTCGACAAGAACCTGGACCGATTCATGGTTGAGGCCGAACCCGAAAAGCAGGAACTTGCCAGCCGGGATGTCGTGTCTCGCCACATGGCACGCCGCATGCGTGATGGCAAAGGTGTCGAGACGGAATATGGGCCGCATCTGTGGCTCGATGTCCGGCATCTTGGTGAGAAGCATCTGACCACCAAGCTACGGGAGGTCTGGGACATATGTCGCGACTTTGCCGGCCTCAATTGCGCGAAGGAACTGATTCCTGTTCGACCGACGCAGCATTATTCAATGGGCGGTGTGCGTGTCAACAAGGACGGCGAGGCTTACAACATGGCAGGCCTGTTTGCGGCGGGCGAGTCTGCGTGCTGGGACATGCACGGATTCAATCGACTGGGCGGTAACAGCCTTGCAGAGACGATTGTTACCGGAAGACTCGTTGGTAAAAGCGCCTCGCGACTTGCGTCGCGATCGAGCCTGGATGTAGCGACCACGGTTGCAATGGACGCAGTGCGTCGAGCCGAAGTGCACGCATCAAGTTGGCTTGAGCGCAGCGGACCGGGGCCAAGTGTTTACGAAATACGCGACGAAATGGCGGAAACGATGATTGCGGATGTGGGCATCTTCAGGACGGAAGACGACCTGGCCGGAGCTGTCGTTCGACTGCAGGATTTGCTGTCGCAATGCGATCGCGCTGTGCTGCGTTCGAAGGTACCGGGCATGAATCCGGAGCTGTCCTACGCATTGCGGCTGAAAGGCATGCTGCGGCTGGCGCTCGTAACAGCGAAGGGCGCGCTGGCGCGCACCGAAAGTCGCGGTGCACATTGCCGGATTGATTACCCGGAACGTGATGACGCGAACTGGCTCAATCGTACCCTGGCGCGATGGCCGCAAGGAGCGAGTGAACCCGAACTGAGCTACGAACCAGTCGGCCTGATCGATTTACCCCCGGGCCATCGAGGCTATGGCAACGCGAAGCATATTGATATGGAGCAGAGCATCGAGACCTACAATGCAGACGTCGCGCAAGCGCAGGAAAAACACGGCAAGCTGGAAACCGAAGAAGCTCAGGGCAGTCGGATTCGCTGGGGCAAATGGGCGGAGGAACAATGAGTTTTGAAAGCACGAAAACTGGCCGGCTCCTGAGCTTCGAAATATTTCGTTACAACCCGATGGATCCGGAGTCAAAGCCTCACATGCAGAGTTTCGAGCTCGAAGAAACGAAGTACATGTCGCTTTTCATTGCGCTCAACGAAATTCGTGAGAAGCAGGATCCGAGTTTGCAGTTCGACTTTGCATGCCGCTCCGCGATTTGCGGTTCCTGCGGCATGATGGCGAACGGTCGGCCTGCGTTGGGCTGCCGTACACAGACCTCCGACTTGCCAGAGAAGATCCGACTGCATCCGCTACCGGTTTTCAAACTCGTTGGTGATTTGTCAGTCGACACCGGAGTTTGGTTTCGCGAAATGGCAGAAAAATCCGAGGCCTGGATTCATGCACAAGAGGCGTTCGATCCGGGTGCGAAGGAAGATCGAATGGACGATAAGCTGGCGCAGAAAATCTACGACAGCGATCGTTGCATCGAATGCGGATGCTGCGTCGCATCCTGCGGTGTTGCGAACATTAATGGCGAGTTCGCTGGTCCCGCGGGCCTGAACCGGATGGCACGATTCGCGATGGACCCACGTGACACCAGGGGCGACTCGGACTGGTTTGAGCTCATATCGAACGAACACGGCGTTTTCGGCTGCATCGGTATGATGGCCTGCCACGACATATGCCCGAAGGAATTACCTCTCCTTGAGGTGTATGCCTACCTGCGCAGAAAAGCTTTTTCGTCCGGGATGGCCAGCTAGCGTCTCCCGCTTCCGCGCCTGACGTCCGTTTCGCTATTCGTTGTAGGGGTGAGCCGCCATCTGTTCGAGTTGGGTGGCCGTCAGGATGTCAACCAACATTGTGAGCGCATGAATGCTCACCAGTGATTCTGTAGGCGATAGAGCTGCCCCTTTTTTGGGGTCCAGTTCGTCAAACCTCGAATTCATGTATTGCATCAAATCGCGAACCGTAACAAGGAACTCCTGTCTCGATTGACTGGCCGTCGCTGTATCGGTACCGCAAGTGTCACAAAAATCCAGATACAACTTATCCAGCTTTTTCATCGCATCCTCAACATATTGCGTATACGCGGCTTCATCATAGACGCCATATGCGGCGTCATCATCAGCGTGGGCAACAGTTCCAGGAAAAATGCTTGCCGCGAATACAAGCAGGACCGTTATCAAAAATTGTCGCTTAAGACTCATCGTCGTGCCTCCTCGATTGCCAGGTCGCACTTGCATGCGACAAATCGAGAATTCGGCAGCCTAGCAATCTTGGGGTCCTTCGGGAGGTCTTCCGTGGCTTCTCGGAGGAAGCGAGGACCTGCAGCTTTGCGTCCCTGGCTTTTGCCAGGTTTGCCCTTGTCGCTTCTCTTGCAATTAGCGTCTGTTAGCTGGCTGGCATCGTCAATTCGGAGAAACACCTAGCAGGCGTTGACAGATCCGGGTTGCGGAACCCGGGCCTGATAAAGAGAATCCGCACTTATTGTCGTTGCTGAGGCCTGAATGAAGGTGTCGCAGCGGCAACTCGCCGGCGCGCCCACGTAATCATCAGTGGCGGCAACGGACGCTACGGATTCTACGTATTGTGCCAATCGATGATGCTCCGTATGCATACTTTCACTGGTGAGGGAAAAAGAAGGTAGCAAGTGGCCGTGTCTGAACGCTTTCTTGCGCAACGCCTGACGGCATCGCCATGCAAGATCGCGTAGCCGCACTTGAGTCGCGTCTTGCCGCTGTTGAGCAGCGGCTGAATGTGCTTGAAGGTGCGCAACCAGGACTGTCGACGTCCATTGAGGAAGCCGCTACACCAAATCTTGGTGAAGGATTTCTTTCGAATGCCTCTACGCTCATTGGTCGGGTACTGCTTATCTTTGGCGGCGCCTACCTCCTGCGTGCGATCACCGACCTGAATTTCGTCCCGACAGCGTTTGGAATCCTCCTGGGCGCATCCTACGCACTTCTTTGGCTGTTCATGGCCTATCGAAAAGGCGGCATCGAGGATCAGCGTGCCAGCGCCATGTTTTATGGCGGCGCATCCGTCTTTCTGGCGCTGCCCTTACTTGCCGAGGCAGTCACGCGGTTCGCGTTGCTGTCCGGTCGGCAAGGCGTCATCGCCCTCGCGTTATTCTGCGTGTTGGCTTTGCTGGTCGCCGTCGCGCGAAACCTGCGAAGCCTGGGTTGGCTTGTGATTGCGGGCGGCATCGCGACTGCGTTCGTCGTGCTTAATGCTTCCCGCGCGGCAGTTGCAGTTCCTGCTTTTCTCGTCTTCCTGGGCCTCGGTTCCCTATGGGCGGTTTATGTACGCGAATGGATAGGACCACAGTGGTTGGGGGCGCTAGGGGCTAACGCCGGCGTTGTAGTACTGGTCCTGATTAGCACCAGCGACCAGTGGCCTGTAGAGCCACTGACACCGTTTTTAATGAGCGCCGTGTTGCTGATTACTTATCTCGTGAGCTTTGCCCTTCGGTCGCACGTCCGAGGGCGGAGCGTCGGTATGTTCGAGACCTCACAGACAGTGTTGGTTGCGGGCATTGTGTTCTGGGCTGCCAGCGGCGCCGCGCAAGCTGGCCAACTCGCTCTTGCAACGGTCGGCGCCGGGTGTCTCGTGCTCGGAGCCAGTGCCTATAGTCTGGCGTTCACGCCGAAAACCCGCTCTGCCCGAGGCCGAAATTTCTACTTCCATTCCACATTGGGACTGGCACTCGTTGTCGCAGGCACCGCCCTGGTGATGTCACCGGCTATGGCCGCAGCTGCCTGGTCGCTAATGGCATTGACTATGGCCTGGTTCAGTGGTCGACTCGGCAGAGTTGCTCTGAGTCTGCAATGTACTTTCCTGCTAGTCGCTGCTGGAGTGGGTTCCGGTATTCTGGCGACGGGTTTAGGGGCCCTGGTGGGAGAGGCCTCGGCGTTATGGCCGCCGTTGGTTCCATGGCACCTGGTCGTCGCGCTGACTACAGTTGCCTGCCTTTTCATTCCTGTGGCCCAGCATTCCGATCGTTGGGGTGTCCTGTCCGGTGTGCCGCAGCTGATCGTGCTGGCGCTGTCGGTGTGGGAGGTGGGTGGCCTCATGGTCGTATTCCTGGCACCGGCTCTGGCTGCTGTGGGTGGCGCAGACGCCAACCCAGCCATCCTGGCCGCGCTGCGGACAGCGATCTTGTCTGCAGCATCGGTAACACTGGCGTTGTCCAGCAGATTCAAACGGTGGCCCGAGGCTCGCTGGTTGGTATACCCCGTCTTGCTCATGGTCGGGGTCAAACTACTCCTTGAGGATTTTCCAAACGGTCAGCCTGCGACTTTATTCGTAGCTCTCGCGTTGGTTGGTAGTGCGCTGCTTCTCGTGGCAAAACTCCTGAGCCGCGACCAGATTGAGGAATAAGATCTTCAGCTTGATTTCCGCTACTTTACTGTGGATGTCCCTTACGCAACCCGAAAGACTCCGAGTCCGTTCCCGATATGCAGACATTTGAATTCGACGAGGTGCCATACATGTCGCTGTTCATTGCGCTGAATCAGATTCGCCAAACGCAGGATCCCGGCCCGCAATTCGACTTCGCTTGCTGATCGTCGATCTTTCCGTCGATACCGGCACCTGGATCCGGGAGATGGTCGAGAACAGCGATGGTGTCTTCGGCTTCGTCGGCATGATGGCGTGTCATGATGTTTGCCCCAAGGAACTGGCACTGCTGGAGGTCTACGCGTGTCTGCGCAGAAAAGTGCTGACGACAAAGATCAGAAATCTGTAGGCGGTGGCGTGTAGAGGTTCTTCTCCCCCTGGGCAGATAAACCAGCGGCCTGACTCGCGGCTGCCCTCGGCATCGAGCATAAAGTTCAGTGTGCCGACGCCGCGACAGGAAGTGTCGAACAGGCAGGTCGGCTGGGCGATTGCTCCATCTGACTAAGCGTTATTACCTGCAGTAATGATTCCATCCTTTTGTTTTTCGCTTGGTATATTCACGTATACCTTTATTCAGGAATTCCGATATATGCTCGGCCTCGTTACAGACATTCAGTGCGAGAGGAAAACACAGTCGTAGCCAGAATCGACGCGAATTTGTAATTCTCCACAGGCAAGAAAATGTTTAGAGCCCTGGTCGAACAGATCGTCGCTTTGCGAACACGGATCCGAGAACGGCGCGTGGCTTCGAGCCGCAGGAAGGTGCCGACCCAGGTTATTCAGCTCGGCGTCATCTTCCTTGCCGTCGGTGTTGGCATGTTCCTGATGCGACAAAAGTTCGTACCCGAAACTTTCGGGGACCTGGGTCACTACAGGGGAGCGGCGGTCGCCGCCAACGCGGAGCTGGAGCCGCACTACGCAGGCTGGCAACAGTGTGCGATGTGCCACCCGGACAAGGTAGAGACGAAGAACAGATCCTTCCACAGAACCGTCAGCTGCGAAACGTGTCACGGGCCGGCTAGCGACCATACGTCCAATCCCATGGGACTTAAACCGGAGCTGCCGACGGGCAGGGAACCCTGCCTCGTTTGCCACAGCTACCTGGCGTCCCGGCCGACAGGGTTCCCGCAGGTCATCGAGGATCGCCACAACCCGGTACGGGCCTGCACCGGCTGCCACGACGCGCACGACCCGACGCCACCGGAGAGTATTCAAGAGTGCTCTGCGTGCCATAACACGATCGCCCGAAGCAAGGCTGTTTCCCCGCATGCTCCCCTCGACTGCGAGGCCTGCCACGAAGTGCAGCCGGAACACAAAGTGCAGCCGCGCGCGCATGTGCCGAAGAAGCCCTTCGAGCGGGCGTTCTGCGGCACTTGCCATGCCAAGGGCGCCGAAGCTCCGGAGGAGATTCGTGGCGTCGATCTCACCGTGTACGAGATTCCGCGCATCGACCTGGTCACCCATGGTGGGACCTTCGTTTGCTGGCAGTGCCACTACCAACACTCACCGGAGGCCAGATAGATGCCGAAGACCTACGAGAGAAGAGAATTCCTGGCCGGGTTGTTGAATTTCCCTCCCGCCACCATGCTTCTTGGGTTGGTCGGCCCGGTGAAGCTGCTCGCGGCCGACGGCGGCGATGAGTATGACCCGACCGAGCACTACTACGCGATGGGGATTCGGGTCGAGGAGTGCATCGGCTGCGGCAAGTGCGTGCAGGCTTGTAAGCTGGAGAACGATGTACCGGACGAGCCCTTCTACTTCAGAACCTGGGTGGAACGCTACATCGTCTACACCGACGGAGATGTCCAGGTGGACAGCCCCAACGGCGGCATGGACGGCTTTCCCCCGGTTGCGGATGAAACCTTTCCTCCGGTCGCGGCTGGAAAGGAGATCCTGCGGACCTTCTTCGTACCCAAGCTGTGTAACCACTGCGACAATCCGCCCTGCGTCCAGGTCTGCCCGGTGGGAGCCACTTTCAAGAGCCAGGACGGAGTGGTGCTGGTGGACGAGGACTACTGCATCGGCTGCCGCTACTGCATCCAGGCGTGTCCCTACGGCGCCCGCTTCCTGGATCCACGTACGCACACCGCCAACAAGTGTACGTTCTGTTACCACCGGATCACCAAGGGTCTGCTGCCGGCCTGCGTAGAGGTATGCCCGACCCAGGCACGAGTCTTTGGAGAGATCGGGGACAGAAGTACGCCTCTCAATCGAATGCTGCGGATGAGCCACCTCGAGGTTCTGAAGCCGCATATGAACACCGATCCCAAGGTCTATTACACGGCCCTGGATGGCGAGGTACGCTAAATGGATCCTGAACATCTCGCTCAATTGGAAGCCGCCCTGGCCCAGGTTTCGGGCTTCATCTATCCGAACGAAGTCGAGCTCCATTGGAGCATCCTGATTGTCATCTATCCGTACCTCACGGGCCTGGTGGCGGGAGCGTTCATCCTGGCCTCACTCGAAAAGGTGTTCAATGTCAAGGCGCTCCAACCCACTTACCGTCTCGCGCTGCTCACGGCGCTCGCCTTCCTGATCGTGGCACCCATGCCGCTGCAGGCACATCTGGGACACCCCGAGCGCGCTTTCGAGATCTTCCTCACCCCGAACTCGGCCTCCGCAATGGCGATGTTCGGCTTCGTGTACGCCTGGTACCTGATGGTGGTACTGCTCATGGAGATCTGGTTCGACTACCGCGCCGACCTGGTGAGGTGGAGAAAGAATGACAAGCCCGTGATGAAGCTCGTTCACTGGCTCATCTCGCTGGGCTCGCGGGACGTTTCGCCCGCCGCGGTCGCCTTCGACAAAAAGGCGGTCCAGTTCATCACGATCGTCGGCATACCGTCTGCGTTCCTGCTGCACGGTTATGTGGGCTTCATCTTTGGTTCGGTAAAGGCCAATCCGTGGTGGAGCAGTGTCCTCATGCCCATCGTATTCTTGTTCTCTGCCATCGTCTCCGGGATATCGATGGTGCTGTTGATCTACTACGTTACGACCCTGCTGCGGCGCAAAGAGCTGGACATGAGCTGCCTGAACGCGCTCGCCTCCTTCCTGTTTTATGCGTTGATCATCGACCTCTCTCTCGAGGCCCTGGATTTCATCCACCGGCTCTACGAGTCCGAAGAATCGATCGAGATCCTGGAGCAGCTTATCTTCGGCAAGCTCTTCCTCAGCCTGACCATCGTCCAGATCCTGCTCGGCACGATCGTGCCGATCGTGTTCCTGGCGGCGGCGCGTTTCTCCGAGTTGCCGAATGAGATGAAGCGGATGATCTATTTCATCGCCGCGGTGCTCGTGCAGGTGGGCATCTTCAGCACGCGATGGAACGTGGTGATCGGCGGACAGCTCTTCTCCAAGAGCCTCCGGGGATTGACCGCCTATAAGCTGGAATTCGGAGGACAGGAGGGCCTGCTGGTCGCCATTGGGCTGCTCGTTCTGCCGTTCCTGATCCTGGCGCTGCTCCTGAAGATACTACCGCCGTGGAAAGATGCGGAAACGAGCCCGGAACCGAGCGAGGCGCAGCTCACCTAATGTGATCGATTATTGGTACTAACGGAGTGGACGTTTTCTCAAGTACCGGGAAACACCGACTCCCGCCATGATGAGCAGTAGCGTGAGCGGCAGGTGGTGTAAGCACAGCAGCTGATGTCCGAGCTGCATCAGAATTCATCTTCGTTTCCAGGTGTATGGGCAACCGCCACACGCGAAAATCCTGCGAAGAGAAACAAGAATTCGCGCAAACGATAGCTTTCCTCGCATCAGAGGAATCGAGTGGCGTCAGCGGAGAGGCTATCAGGGTTGCGCTTGGCAGCGTGGTGTAGCCCGGACAGAATGACACCCCAATTCTTGCTGAGTCATCCTGCCAATAAGACCTGTTTGGTGTTGGCGCGTGGCAATGCGCCGCTTACTGTTTGTAACTCGTGTAGTAATTCACCAGCGCCTCGATTAAGACCGTCCTCACGCTGATACGGCCAGTGTTGTCAACGCCCGAAGTACGTCGCGACGACTTATCTGGCCAACGAGTCGGTTATTCCGCAGCACCGGGAATCGCCGAAAACCGTGATCGACGAATTTCTGTGCGAGGTCGACGATGTTCATGTCTGCATCGACCGTCTCAACGTCCGGTGTCATAAAGTCCGCCACCGGACCACCCCAGTCGCCGTAATAGCCGGCGTTCAGGGAAACCTTCAGGCAATCGAGCTCAGACAGCATGCCCACGAGTTCGCCCCGGTCATTGACAACCGGAGCACCGGCAATACGGTGTCGAACGAGTTCGTGAATTGCGTCGAGGACATCCGTTTCCGGCTTGAACGAAACGATGCTGCCCGCCATATAGTCGCGCACGAGACATGATTTGAGATTCATTCTTCAGACTCCCTCTTGCAATTGCCATTACCGTTGCAAAATTCGCAGTTACCACCGTTGAGGCCGCCGCAGCTTCCACTTATGGGTTTGCGGCCGTTCATGACGCCGATCGCCATCGCAGCGATAAAGGTCAGCAGGATTGCGAAGGTCACTAGGATAGTAGTTAGCAATGTCATTGTTGTTGCCTTATTTGTTCGAACGCAGGCGTCGAACGTTCATCAATTCCTGACGGCGTGCGCAGCAGAAAAAGTGCTGCTACGTCCTGTGCTGTTGCAAACGCCAGACCCTCCACGGGACCCATCACAAGCAATGCTGTGGCCAGCGCGTCTGCACGAGCTCCTTCGTCGTCAACAACCGTTACCGACGCCAGGGTGTGTGTTACGGGACGTCCAGTCCGTGTGTCGATCGTGTGTGAATACAATTTACCATCAGCTTCGAAGAAATTGCGATAGTCACCGGATGTCGCCATCGCGGTATCCGTCAATCGGATGATCGCATATGGCGTTCTTTGATCTGCTTTTGGGACCTCAATTCCGATGGCCCAATTCTCACCCTTGACGTTCTTGCCGCGGAATCGCAGTTCACCGCCGACCTCCACCAGGTAATTCTCAAAACCCCTTTGCTCCAGTTCTTCGGCGATGCGGTCCACCGCATAACCTTTGCCAAACGCTGACATGTCGAGGGCAATGCTCGCAACGGCCTTACGAATAGCCGGTGTGTCGCAGTTTGCTTGCAGATGCCTGTATCCGACAGCGTCTTTCGTTGCTGCAATATCTTCGTCTGCCGGAGGCTCCAGTACGATGCCATCAGGACCGAAGCCCCACAGGTTGACGAGCGGGCCAACCGTAATGTCAAACGAACCGTTTGTAAAAGCGCTCAATGCCAATGCCTCGTCGACACTCCAACAAAACTCCTGTGATACTGCTTGCCACTCTGTAGTGTTGCTGTTGTTAAAACGCGAAATCTCAGAATCAGGCTGATACGTCGACATCATGTCGTTAATCTCGGCCAGCGAGGTTTCCAGCGCCTCGCTTAATGCCGCCGTGTCGACGCTATCGGTCGTCAGCTTCACGCTGAACTGCGTTCCCATCGTGTGGCCAGTGATCGTATGTTGCGCTGGCTGCTCGCTGCAGGCGCAAAGTAGAACCAGCGCAAGCCAGGCGAAAGGTCTCACCTAGCCCCCGAAATCGTCCAGCAGAATATGGTCACTGGTAACGCCGAGATCATCGAGCATCTTGATCACGGCGCTGTTCATCATCGGCGGGCCACAAAGGTAGTATTCACAATCTTCCGGTGTTGGATGGTCGGCAAGATATTTTTCATACAGCACGGTGTGAATGAAGCCGGTGTAGCCCGTCCAGTTGTCTTCCGGCAAGGGTTCAGAGAGCCCAATATGCCAGGTGAAGTTTTCATTGTCGCGCGCGAGGTCATCGAACTCCTGCACATAGAACATTTCTTTCAAGCTTCTAGCGCCGTACCAGAATGACATCTTGCGTTTCGAGTGCAGTCGCTTCAGTTGATCGAAAATATGCGCGCGCATGGGCGCCATTCCGGCACCGCCACCAATGAACACCATTTCGTTGTCGGTTTCCCTGGCAAAAAACTCGCCGTACGGCCCGGAGATTGTTGCTTTATCGCCAGGCTTAAGGTTGAAAATGTAAGATGACATGATGCCGGGCGGTATCGAGTCATCGGCACCGGGTGGCGGCGTCGCAATACGAACGTTCAGTTTGATCGTCGTTCGCTCCAGCGGGAAGCTCGCCATCGAGTAGGCGCGCGATACTGTTTCCTTAACATGTGACTCATAACGCCACAGCTTGAATCGATCCCACTCACCGCGGAATTCTTCGTCTATGTCGAAGTCCTTGAACGAAAGATCATGCGGCGGACATTCAATCTGTATGTAGCCGCCAGCCTTGAAGTCGAGCTCCTCTCCCTCCGGCAGTTCCAGTACGAGCTCCTTAATGAAACTCGCTACGTTTCGGTTTGAGGTGACCGTGCATTCGAGTTTTCGAATTCCGAATATCTCCTCCGGCACGATAATCTTCATGTCTTGCTTGACAGAAACCTGGCAGGACAGACGGCTGTGTTCTTTGGCTTCACGCTTGCTGATTAACGAGGTCTCGGTTGGCAGGATTGCGCCACCCCCTTCGAGTACCTTGACCGTGCACTGCCCACAGGTACCGCCGCCGCCGCAGGCCGATGGTATGAAAATGCCCGCTTCTGCGAGGGCGCCCATCAGTTTCCCGCCTACGGGAACTTCCACGTTTTTGTCTTCGTTAATGTTGAGCGTAATGGAGCCGTCCGATACTAGCTTGGACCGTGCGGCAAGGATAACGAACACAAGAATGAGAATTATCAGCGTGAATAAGCCAACGCCCAGCCCTACCTCGAAAATTGTGGCCGCGTCGAAGTTCATAACCTGATTCCCGAAAAGCCCATGAAGCCGAGAGACATCAGGCCTGCGATGATGAAGGTAATGCCGAGGCCCTGCAGGCCAACGGGCACGTCACTGTACTTGAGTTTTTCGCGGATACCGGCGAGCCCGATAAGTGCCAGCGCCCAGCCGAAGCCGCTGCCGAAACCGAATACGAGTGTCTCGCCAAAGTCGTAGTGGCGTTCAACCATGAACAAAGTGCCGCCGAGAATGGCGCAGTTGACCGTGATCAACGGCAGAAAAATACCCAGTGCGTTATAGAGCTTCGGGAAGTAACGATCCAGTGTCATCTCGAGAATTTGTACCAGCGCCGCGATCACGCCGATGTAACTGACCAGCCCCAGGAAGCTCAGGTCGACATCGGGAAGTCCGGCCCAGGCCAGCGCCCCTTTTCGCAGTAGTAGTTCGTAGATGAGATGGTTAACCGGTACCGTGATGATCTGCACCGCGACCACGGCCAGGCCAAGACCAATTGCGGTTTCTACACGCTTGGAGATGGCGAGGAATGTGCACATGCCGAGGAAGAAGGCCAGCGCGAGGTTTTCGACGAACGCAGCCTGGATAAACAAATTCACATAGTCCGCCATCACAGCACCTCGGTTCTGTGAACTTCGTGAATGCGGTAATCCGGGTGTTCTGCCTGCTCGCGCTTCCAGCTGCGTACGGCCCAGATCAACAGGCCGATAATAAAGAACGCGCTGGGCGGTAGAAGCATCAGTCCGTTGGCCTGATACCAGCCACCATCGGGTACCAGTGGCAGTATGCTGTAGCCGAGCAGAGTACCGGCGCCAAACAGCTCACGTATCGTTGCAACAATGATAAGGATGGCGCTGTAGCCGAGACCGTTACCGAGTCCATCGAGGAAGCTGAGACCAACACCGTTCTTCATTGCAAAGGCTTCGGCACGTCCAAGCACGATGCAGTTCGTGATGATCAGGCCGACGAATACTGACAACTGCTTGCTGGTTTCGAATGCGTATGCGCGCAGTATCTGATCAACGACTATGACGAACGACGCAATAATCGTCATGTGAACGATAATTCGGATGTTATTCGGGATGCGGTTTCGAATACTGCTGATCGTGGCTGTGGACAGGGCGATAACGCTTGTCAATGCCGCACACATGAGCAGCGCGGGCAACAAAGATGTCGTAACCGCCAGTGCAGAACAGATACCGAGTACCTGCAACGTAACCGGATTACTGTCGACAATCGGATCGAGTAAAATTTTTCGTGCGTTACCCATAACTAACGCGACTCCTTGTCGTCTAACTGTTGCAAGTACGGGCCGTAGCCGTTTTCGCCAATCCAGTATTGCACCAGGCTGGTAACGCCGCGGGCCGTCAACGTGGCTCCGGCAAGACCGTCGATCTCGAAGTCGCTGTCATCCGGTGCGTAGCCCTTGACGATCGTGATTTGCGGTTCGCCATCAGGGCCGAAGAGCCTCTTGCCTTGCCATTGTTCACGCCATGCCGGTTTATCAATCTGGTCACCCAGGCCGGGCGTCTCGCCATGGTCGTAAAAGCGCAAGCCACGAGCGGTCTGACCATCGTTTTCGACTGCCAGGAACCCGTACATCATGGCCCACAGACCGGCACCCTCAACCGGCAAAATGACCTGTTCGATCTCATTGCCATCCATGACGAGGTAGACAGGAGCCTGTTCGCCGGATGCGAGGTCAACCATGCGGGGCTCGATTGCTGCATACAGGGTTGCGATGTCGGCGCCCGGCTCATAGAGCCCGGCAACATCGAGGATGATCCGTTGCCGGAATTCTTCTTCGTTCTTCAATTGCCGCGGCTTAAGCATCACCGCGGCGCTGGCAACAAGAACTGAACAAATGAGGCTTACGCCGATGGCGACAAACAACGTATTTCCGATGCTGTCGCGCGACCGTGCTGATGGGGCAGAGTCAGACACTGCGTTGCACCCTCCGTTTTACGTTTGCGCGGACGACAAAGTAGTCGATTAACGGCGCGAAGATATTGCCGAACAATATCGCGAGCATGATGCCCTCCGGAAAAGCGGGGTTTATGACGCGGATGACGAAAGTCATTAGGCCGATAAGCAGTCCATACACCCAGCGACCAGCGTTGGTCTGAGCGGCGGAAACCGGGTCGGTAGCCATGAAGATCGCGCCGAAGGCGAAACCGCCGAGTACGACGTGCCAATGCCAGGGCATGGCCATCATCGGGTTGGCGCTGTCGATGAAACCGACAGCCACGACCGGAATGATCAGCCCCGCAAAAACACCAGCAATGATGCGCCACGATGCAATGCCGGAATAGATCAGAACAACCGCCCCAATCAGACAGGCGGCGGCAGAGGTCTCACCGATCGAACCCTGCATCTGGCCGAAGAAGGCCTGACTCCACGTTAGCCCGCTGGCAACAACGCCGCCGATACCTTCAATAGCGCTGATTCCTAACGCCGTTGCACCCGTGTAGCCATCCACCGTCGTCCAGACTGCGTCACCGGAAATTTGTGCCGGGTAGGCGAAGTACAAAAAAGCGCGACCGACGAGAGCGGGGTTAAGGAAGTTCTTGCCGGTGCCGCCGAAGATCTCCTTACCAATTACGACACCAAAGCTGATGCCAATCGCAACCTGCCAGAGTGGAATCGTGGCGGGCAGAATGAGTGCATACAGAAATGACGTGACGAAAAAGCCTTCGTTGATCTCGTGGTTGCGTACCCCGGAGAACAGCATTTCCCAGAAGCCACCCGCCGCCATCGTAACGGCATAAATCGGCAGGAAGTAAAGCGCTCCGAGAACGAAGTTGTCATAGATGCTGCCTGGATCATGACCGCCGCCGAGCAGGGCAAGCACGCTTTCCCGCCAGCCGAGCGTCGCATCGATGCCCATTGCCAGCATTGCGGTATTTGCCTGGAAGCCGGTGTTCCAGAAGCCAACGAGCGCGCAGGGCGTCGCTGCAAATACCACCATGATCATGACCCGCTTCAAGTCGATTGAGTCGCGGATATGTGGTGAGCTGCGAGTTACGTCCAGCGGCGTATAAAACAGCGTGTCGACCATTTCGTACATGGCGTGGAAGCGCTCGAGTCGCCCGCCTTTGACGAATAGTGGTTCGACATTGTCCAGCATTTTGCGCAGTCGTTTCATCAGCCGTTTGCCTCGATTTCGTCGAGCGCTTTTCGCAAATGCGGCCCGTAGTTGTACTTGCCATTACAAACGAAAGAGCACAGCGCGAGATCTTCCTCATCAAGCTCGAGGCAGCCCAGCTCCTGCGCGCCATCCGTGTCACGAACCAACAGCGCCTTGAGCAGCACGCTCGGGAGTATGTCCAGCGGCATGATGCGTTCGAAACTGCCTGTAGCTACCATCGCGCGCGGGCTGCCGTTTTGCGATGTCGTAAAGTCGTAATCGCCTTTGTGCAGCAAGGTCGAGGCATACGCCCGGAGTGCGGAGTATTTGTTTCTGCCCGGACGCATCCATCCCAGGAACTCTCTCGGGCTGCCTTCCTGCAACACACTCAACTGATTGCGATAGCGGCCAAGCCACGCGAGCGCGCCGGCGGCGCGATGTCCAGCAAGTACGGACCCTGAAACAACGCGAGAATTGCCGGGTCGGAGCTCGTTAGCCAATAGATCGGTCGTGCTGGCGCCCCTGCGTGTACGCAGTATGCGTGGACGGGTAACCATCGGCCCGCCGACAGCGATTACTCGTTCAGTCGGTATGCGCCCGGTCAGGAACAGGCGACCGACCGCGATCGTGTCCTGGTAACCAATGTGCCAAACGGTTTTCTTTACGCTAACCGGGTCGAGAAAATGGATGTGCGTGCCGACGAGACCGGCCGGGTGAGGGCCGGCGAACTCAACGTGCCTGACGGTGTCGATGTCGGGGCAGGGGATATCTGTGTCAGGTGCGGTGCAAACAAATGTCGGTCCGTCCGACAGCTTGTCAATTAGCCGCAGTCCGGTAACAAAAGCGTCGTTATCTTCTGCTATTACCATGGCCGGGTTCAGGGCCAATGGATTGGTGTCCATCGCAGTAACGAAGATGGAGTTAGGTTTTGCGTCGGGCTGGGGGATGCGGCCAAAAGGACGGCTGCGCAGCGAGTTCCAGAAACCTGATTTGACAAGAACCCGGCGAACTTCGGCGGCGTCCAGCGCATCGATTTTGCCGGCATCAACAACAGGAAAAGTCTCTTCGTCCGAGCCGTCAAGCTTGATGACAACCGACTGCAGGGCACGCCGTTCACCACGATGGACCTTGGCAACGACGCCACTGCCTGGCGCTGTGAACGGTACGTCAGGGTTGCGTTTGTCCCTGTACAGAACCTGCCCCAGCTTGACGCTATCGCCCTCGGCAACGGCCATGGACGGTTTTAGACCGGGAGTATCCCAGCCCAGCAGCGCCACGCTGCCGACATCTCTTCCGTTCTCGATGACCGGATCTGGCGATCCGGAGATAGGGACATCAAGTCCCTTCTTTATTGTTATCCGCATAGAGCGCTACTGTAATTAAGTTGCCGGCCACCAGTGCATGTACAGGATACATGCACAAAGCCACAAAGAACCTGCTGTATGAATGGCGAGAGTACCCTCGATTGCTCGGGTCATTCTATTTCGGTCTTCCACACCTTTTTTGATAGCAATACCACTTCGAAACGCGAGCACCAGTAATACGGCGGGTAGCAGCGGAGCAAGCAGTGGCAGGGCTCCCGCATAGGTCAGCCATGCGATGGCCATCGCGGCGGCGATGTGCATAGTGACGTAGATGGTCGCTGTCGCTGTGAGGCCAAGGCGAACAGGCAGCGTCCGCTTTCCCGTGGCGCCGTCAGCGGCTATATCGGGTACCTCATTTGCCAATAGAATCATCGCGACCCAGATACTTGCAGGCAGGGAGACGATCAGCAGAGTCGAATCGAGTGTTGCCCCTTGCAGCCACGCAGCGCCAGCGACCGGCACGACGCCAAATCCGATCGCGACGGCAGTCTCACCAACCCCTAACGAGCTTAAGCGCGCCGGCCCCAGCGAATACAGTACCGCCAACGCAACGCCGACAAGGCCAAAATACAAGACCATTGTTCCCTTGAGGATAATGAGTAGCAGGCCGGCTATGGCAGCGACAGTCAGCAAGCTAATGCCGAGACGAGCCATTTCGGGGGCGCTCATGATGCCTTTCTGGATGAACTGGGAGCCACCCGTGTATGGGTAGATGCGATCTTTGTTTTGCCGATCAGTACCGCCGGAGTCATCGCCCACGTCGTTGAGCACATTGCTGGCTGCGTGGACGCACACTGTTGCCAGTAAGGCCAGGGCAAATACCGATACCGAGAAACTGCCGGTAGCCTGTACTCCCCACGCCGTACCGATGAGAACGGACAAAACTGAGGCCGGGAAGAATTTGGGGCGAGTGGCGTGAAACAGCCGTTTGGCGGTTTGCGTAAACGACCGTCCGTCGAACTGCTGTGCGGACGGTTCGACGACCTCTGCGTTTTCTGAAGACATCTGTTGCTCCCTGAAATTTCTTCTCTTATACCGAAATTATAAGGGAATGTAATACCCCCGGTCTTACGGCTTGCCTGAAATGCCGGTCTTACTGCCGACGCACCTTTTGCCAGCGCCACAATAGCACGACGCCGCCGACGATAAGGAGCATCGTAAGCGGCAAGTGGTGTGACCCCAGTACCTGGTGATAAAGCTGTGTCACCAGCCCATCTTTATCGTCGAGCGTGTGTGCAGCTGCAATGCCGGAGATTCCCAGAATCAGAAAAAGGGCCAATAGTTGTCTCATCATCGTTCTCACTTCCTATCGTATCTTGATGTTGACGAGCTCTTCGCCATCCGGGTCAGTTACATGGACTGCGCAAGCAATGCACGGATCGAAACTGTGAATTGTCCGCAGAATCTCAATGGGCTGTTTCGGGTCGTGCAGGTAGTGGCCCGCGAGCGCAGCCTCGTACGGGCCGGGTTGACCTTTGTCGTCACGAGGTCCGGCGTTCCAGGTGCTCGGAACCACGGCCTGGTAATTAGCGATTTTTTCGTCCTCAATGACGATCCAGTGCGCCAGGCCACCACGAGGGGCTTCCATGAAGCCGACGCCCTGGGCCTTCTTCGGCCACGATGACGGCTCCCACAGGATCTCGTTGAAGGTACGTGTGTCACCTGACCTGATGTTGCCAACCAGGTTGTCGTACCAGGTCTGCAAGCTGTCGGCGACAACCTTGGTTTCGAGTGTGCGCGCTGCGGTCCTGCCCAATGTCGAGAACAATGCGTCAACGGGAACATTTAGCGTCTTTAATGTGTAGTTAACGAGCTCTTGCGTCTGCTCATGCCCGGATGCGTACAGCATGAGAACCCTGGCAAGCGGCCCGACTTCCATCGCGTGGCCTTTCCAGCGAGGGGATTTAAGCCACGAATAACTCTTCTCCACATCCAGTTGCTCGTACGGCGGCGTTGGCCCGTCATAATTGAATTCTGTTTCACCCTCATACGGATGCAGGCCGACATCCTTGCCGTCTTTATAGTTGTACCAGGAATGTGCAACGTACTCTTTCACCTCGTCCATCGCGTTAAGGTCGACTTCATGGATGGTTGAGAGATCCCGGTTAAGTATGGCGCCGCGCGGGAACAGGAATGATGAAACGTCATTTGTACCGTTTTCAGGAAAGTCGCCGTACGACATGAAGTTGCCTGTGCCTTCTCCCTGCGCGCCCCAATCCTTGTAGAAGCTCGCGATTGCGAGAGTGTCCGGCACATAAACCTGATCGACGAACTCACGCATTTTCGTGATGATTCCATTCACGGTCGAGAGTCGCGCCATGTTTATAGCGGAATCCGAGTCGAGGTCGATCGCGCAGGGCACGCCGCCGACGAGGAAGTTCGGGTGCGGATTTTTGCCACCAAAGATTGTATGCAGCTTGGAAACATCGCGTTGCCAGGCGAGCGCTTCGAGGTAGTGGGAAACTGCCATCAAATTGGCTTCGGGCGGCAATTTGTAAGCCGGATGACCCCAATAGGCTTTCGCGAAGATACCCAGTTGTCCGGCTTCGACAAAGTCTTTGACCTTCTTTTGCATGTCGGCGAAATAACCCGGTGAACTCTTCGAGTAACTGCTGATGCTCTGTGCAAGGTCCGAAGTAGCTTTGGGGTCGGCAGACAAGGCAGAAACGACGTCAACCCAGTCAAGTGCGTGCAGGTGATAAAAGTGCATGACATGATCGTGCACGTACTGTGCACCGATCATCAGGTTGCGAATCAGCTGCGCGTTCTTCGGGATCTCATAATTCAGCGCGTCCTCAACGGACCTCACCGATGCAATGCCGTGCACCAATGTGCAGACACCGCAAATGCGCTGTGCGAATGCCCAGGCATCGCGCGGGTCTCGGTCGCGCAGGATAATTTCTATACCGCGAACCATTGTCCCCGAGGAATAAGCCTCAGCAATTTGATTGCCATTCATCTGTGCTTCTATACGCAGATGGCCTTCTATTCTGGTAATCGGGTCTACGACCACACGGTCATTCATGTCGCTTCCTACCTAATATCTAATTAGCCAATCGATCTGCAACGGTTTCTACAAAGCTCGTTACGGGTGTTTCCCAACCGGCGTTGTCTGCGCCGATCATCAGGTTAATCCTGCAATTAGCGCATCCCGTAACAACTTTGTCCGCGCCGGTTTCGTCAAATTCTCTCTTCTTTATCTCAAATGCCTTTTGCCGCAAGTCCGCTGCACCGCATAGAACAAATTCGCCGCAACCACCACCACAACAGTAGTTCTCGCGCTGGTTGGTGGGCGTCTCGCGCACCTCAAGTCCCAGCGCCGCAAGCACGTCTCGTGGTTGCTGCATGACGCCCCCTTTTCGGGCCAGACGACATGGGTCGTGATAGGTCACTGAGGCACCGTTCGATCGAGCTTCAAGGTTCAGGCGGCCTGCCTGAATCTCAGCCGAGATGAACTCTGGCATCGACAGGACCTCGAATGGCAGTGCCTCGCCCATCTCAGTGGCGCCCTCCCAGCGCATGGTCTGGTAGGCGTGACCTGACTCGGGCATCAGCACGGTCTTTATGCTGCAGGCTTTTGCTTTGTCGACAATGCGCCGTATTGCGAGGGCCATTGTCGGGTCATCACCGGTGATGATGCCAACATTCGCCGCTTCGAAGGCATCACTTCGGATAGTCCAGTCGACACCTGCCTTGTTCAGGATCCGGGCACTCGCGGCCAACGTATCAGGGAACAGCAATACTTCGACAGCCGTTGTGAGCAACATCACATCGGCCTGCTCGCGGTCCAGTGGAATGTCTACACCTTGTGCGCTGATCTTGGCGACGAGGGCTTTAAGTTGCTCCGCGCCTACTCCAAAAAGTGTGTTTTGATCTCGTTGTTCGTTGCGGATTACACGCATCTCATCCGGCACATAACCGGCTGCGGCGAGACCATGGCGCACGACTCTGATGGCCGCCGAAATTTTTATGCCCATCGGACATATCATGTCGCAGCGCCCACAACCCGTGCACGCGTCGTATACGAGATGTCGCCACTCCTTGAGGTCCTCAACCGTAATGTCGCGCGTAAATGGGCGATAGAACCAGCGCATCGGGCTCATCTCGCGGCGATAGAAGCGGCGCAATGGCCGATACTTGTACACCGGAGCGTATTTTTCGTTTTGCGTTGCTTCGTAAAAATGACAGGCTTCGGCGCACATGCCACATTGCAGGCAGGAATCAAGGTCGACGGCCCTGTGTCCGTTCAGCTTTTTCATGAACATTTTCTTGGCGCGCCGCACTCGTTCTTCGTCAGACAGCTCCTGGCCGGGAACGCCTTCACATTGTTGCTGCACCTTGGCGCGGAAGTCCTGCAATGACATTGCTTCTATGTTCATGCCTTGATCCCCCTGCGCCCGAATGCCGTTCCGGCCTGGTAGCGAGCCGGCATCGTCATGATTGCATGCATCAGTTTGCCGAACGGGAACCAGATGAGCATGACTTCGACGCTGAGCAGGTGGATGGCAAGCAACGTTTCATAGCGTGCGCCGACGTGGGCAAATGCAAGAATTCCGGTGATAAGTGAAATGAGCACAACGAAAATGCTGATGTAATCGTCCGCGTTGGAAATAAAGCGTTGTACCGGATGCGTCGCGCGGCGGATCAACAGTGCGATTAATACGGCTACCGCGACTGCCGCGGTTACGAGGATGATCGTATTCGGCAAATGTGGCCAGCTAAATCCGAGTACAGACTCGAAGAACAGAATGTGCGGCGCAAAAAACAGCACCGAAATAAACAGCGCGAAATGCCAGGCGTAGCCCGTGACATGCTGAAAGCGAATTGATTTTTCAAACGCGTGCGCCGGTGCAGATCGCGAAATTATTGCACCGACTCCAGCTGCAACGCTGTTGTACTCGCGAGGCTTGGTCAGATCCTTCCTTGAGAGCAGGAATAGCGCACCTATTAGGCGCCAGACAACACCAAACACAAATATCCAGAGCGCCCATTGCAAACCGGGGCCACTGGCAAATTCAAGAAGGGTCACTTTTATACCTCCTCAGCCGCCTGCGCTTTTTTCTTTCGAGCGCGAGCCGCAATTGCTGAGCCAACACCGAGGGCTGCGCCGGCAGCTGCAGCGCCGAGCAAGGCATCGCGATTGCCCCAATTGCCTACCGACAGTGCGTTGTAGAAACCGCCCTTATCCCAGAAATCAGGTTCTGAGCAGCCGATACAACCGTGGCCGGACTGGATCGGGAAGCTGGTTCCCTCATTCCACTTGAGCGTTGCACAGGCGTTGTACGTCGTTGGCCCTTTGCAGCCCAGCTTGTACAGGCACCAGCCTTTTCGGGCGCCTTCGTCATCGAAAGTCTCGGCAAACTGACCGCGTTCGTAGAACGGCCTGCGATAGCAACGGTCATGAATATTCTGGCCAAAGAAGGCAGCCGGCCGGCCGAGCGCGTCGAGTTCAGGAATCGTGCCGAACGTCAGGTAGTGAGCAAGAACGCCAGTAATGACGACAGGAATTGGCGGGCAACCCGAGACGTTAATAATCGGTTTGTCCTTGATGATCTCCGATACTGAGACCGCGCCTGTTGGGTTCGGGTTGGCATGCGGGATGCCGCCGAAGGCTGCGCAGGTACCAACAGCAACGATAGCAGCGGCGTTTGCCGCGGTTTCCTTCAACATATCGAGGTTGCTGATACCGGCAATGGTTGAGAAAGCCGGATTGCCAATGGGAATAGAGCCGTCGACGACGAGCACGTACTTGCCTGCGTTCTCTTCCATTGCTGTCAGCCGGGCATCTTCAGCACCGTGTCCGGATGCCGCCTGCAGCGTGTGGTGATAGTCGAGCGAGATAGCATCAAATATCAGTGATTCCACAGTCGGCGCGTGGGATCGCGTCAATGACTCGGTGCAACCTGTGCACTCCTGAAACGACAGCCAGATAACAGAAGGGCGCCGCGCGGCCGCGAGAGCGTCGGCGACCAGCCCTGCCGCTGATGGCGGTAAGGCCATTAATGACGCCGTCGCGGAACAATACTTGAGGAAGCCCCGCCGGGAAACGCCCTGCAGTCGCAGGTATTCACCCAAGGTCTGGTCTTTGTGCATTTTACTGCCTCCTAATTCTCCAGCTCTTTTTCCAGCCGTCTGATGCCCGCATCGATATCTTCTTGCTGCGACATCAATAATTCAGGTACGCGAGTCACCTCGATAAACCGGGCGACAGTCGTACCCTCTGCATTGCAATGAGTGATGAGCCAGACGCCGGGATACAACGTCTCCTGCACCCCTGTTGGTCCAAGCGCATCGACTTCGGCATGAACTTCGCCTTTGCCGAGTAAAGCGTCGAGACGTTCTTCTTCCCCCGGTGCCAGTGGCAGGCGCCGCAGGTCGATGACAGTGCCGTCTTCGCCGTTCGCCAGGCGCTTCAAAGCGTGACGAATTTCGTGCAACAAAGGCCGGACATTTCCGGTCTCTGCCTCGACATTGACCGAAATTGCGTCCAACGAGCTCATTGATTCACCGCTTGTGAGCCTGGTTTTGCCCATCTGAATATCAGCGCGGCGGCGTTTGCGGCAGCCCGCGGTAACGCGCGACGGACGGTCTCGCTCGGCGCTTCGCCCCAACCCAGCAATTCGGGCTGAATACCAATCAGGGCGTATTTCTGTGGCAAAACATCTTCGAGGCGGGCGATATCCATAAGGTCGGAAAAACCAACCTCATGAACACTGCGGCGACCAGACGTCAGGAACTCGTCCATGTCCGGGCCCTCAAAAACCTTGACCGCACCGGGCTCGACATCAAGTTGTGCTGCGTCGAAGACAACCAGGTTATCGGCAGCGGCGATGTCTGCCGCGAGCGTAAAGCTCAGCGTGCCGGCATCAATGAACGTGGTATCGGGAAGATCGTAGTGCTCTTCGAGGTAGCGCATGGCGTGGACGCCGGCGCCTTCGTCGGCGAGCAGGATGTTACCAACCCCCAAAACAAGCGATTTGGTCATGGTCTGCTCCACGAGGTATGCCTGAACATGCCGATCCCTATATCTTGGCCGGCAGCGGTTTCTTGTTTAGTTCCGCTACGCGGTTCTTCCCCTGATTGACAAGGTAGTTGAGCCAAAGTAACAACTGAATAGGCGTTATTACGTACAGTGACTCTTCGCAACGAACGTCTATGATTAAATTGAGCGCGTGCGAAGGCGTACGGATTTAATTCAAATAACAGGGTGTGGTGTATGTGCCTTGCAGTGCCAATGCAGATAACATCGATCGACGGGTTTCAGTGCGTCTGTTCGGCGCGCGGCATCGAGCGCGAGGTCAGCCTCTTCATGTTGCAGGGCGAAGAGATATTGCCGGGCGATCATGTGCTGGTACATGTTGGCTACGCAATTCAAAAGGTCTCCGAGGAAGAGGCCGCCGACTCATGGCAGCTCTTCGACGAAATACTTGCGGCTGATGCATGAACTCGCGATATGCCAGGCGCTGATTGACGAGGTAACTGCCGTTGCAAGGTCAAAACGGGCCGCGTCGGTTACGGATATATACGTAAGCGTCGGACCATTGTCGGGCGTGGAGCATCCACTGATGCGAAACGCGTTTCCGATAGCCGCGGCAGGGACGGTTGCTAAAGAGGCGCACCTGCACCTTGAGGCGACGCCGGTTCGTGTGCATTGTAACGAGTGCGGTGCAGAATCCGAGGTGCCGGTGAACCGCTTGGTCTGCAAGACATGTGGACATTGGCGTACCCAGCTGGTCAGCGGCGACGAACTCATGCTGCAGCGCGTTGTACTTGATGGCGCCGAAACTGGAGAGCAGAAGAATGTGTGATACCTGCGGTTGCAACGTAACGCCTGGCAATGAACACCTGGTTGCAGCGGGCGGTCACCTTGCCCATACGTCGTCCGGCAATGAGTCTGTTGAGGTCCTCAAGGGCTTGCTCGATGCGAACGATCACCAGGCGCAACACAATCGAGAGCATTTTGACAAGCATAAGACACTAGCCATAAACCTGATGTCGTCACCGGGCGCTGGCAAGACGTCATTGCTGGAGGCGACCATCGAGGCACTCGGTTCTGATCTGAGCATCGCTGTAGTAGAAGGTGACCTCGAAACTGAAAACGACGCTGTGCGTATTCGCGAAAAAGGTGTGCCTGCCATACAGATAAGCACCGGTAGTGCATGCCATCTCGACGCTCATATGGTGCATTCAGCGCTGCATGAGCTCGACCTCGATGGTGTCGATATCGTCTTCATAGAAAATGTCGGCAACCTGGTGTGTCCGGCGAGTTTCGATCTGGGCCAACACTGCAACGTTGCATTGTTGTCGACACCGGAAGGGCACGATAAGCCAGCCAAGTATCCGGTCATGTTTCGGGCCGCCGAACTGGTGCTCATAACAAAGTCCGACCTGCTCGAGGTATTAGGCGACTTCGATCCGGCAACGGCTGAGTCGTATTTGCGTCAGATCGCAAACCCGGCACCGCAATTGGTGCTTTCCGCAAGAAGCGGCACAGGCATGGACGCCTGGCTCGAGTGGGTTCGCGATGCGGCAGCCAGTCACAGATGACTACCTCAGCCGCGGATTGGCTTCACGCGCTACGCGAGCTCGGCATCGAGCGGCGAGTGCGTATCATGAATGTCTGCGGCGGGCACGAGCGGTCTATTTCCATGGCCGGGTTGCGAACGGCTATCCCGGACAATATCGAGCTGGTACCGGGGCCAGGCTGCCCGGTGTGCATCTGCCCGGAAGAAGACGTGTTCGAAGCCATTCAACTGGCATTGAACGAGGACATTATCCTTGTCGCGTTTGGCGACATGTTGAGAGTGCCTGTCAACGTACCGAAACGTGAACCGAGATCCCTCGAGCAGGCGCGCGCGGCAGGCGGAGATATTCGACCGATCGCATCTCCTACAGAAGCCGTACGTATCGCCGAAGAGAACCCTGGCAAGACAGTCGTGTTTTTTGCGGCCGGTTTCGAAACAACGACCGCACCGGTTGCCGCGATGCTCGCCGAAGGTGCACCGGAGAATCTGCTCGTGCTTTTGTCGGGCCGCCTGACGTGGCCGGCGGTGGCAATGCTGCTGGAGTCAGAAGCCCCCGGCTTCGACGCGCTCATTGCGCCGGGGCATGTTTCCACCGTAATGGGCCCTGAGGAGTGGGAGTTCGTTGTCGACAAGCACGATATACCGGCGGCCGTAGCCGGGTTTCGACCGGATACGCTGTTGGCAGCAATGTACTCTGTGCTGAGACAGCTAAGAGATGGCCGGCATTTCCTCGATAACTGTTACCCGGAAGTTGTGCGTCCAGGCGGTAATCCGTCGGCGCGCGAGCAACTGGACAGAGTAATGCAGGTTAGTGATTCGAACTGGCGCGGCATCGGCGTTATTCCAAAATCTGGCTACGTCCTGCGCAAAGAATTCGCCGCACACGATGCTCGTGTGCATTTCCCGTCCTATGCAGACGATTCGCGCAAACGCGTCGGTGAAATGCCACCCGGCTGTGACTGTGCCCGTGTTGTGCTTGGCAAGATCTATCCGAATCAGTGCCGCCTGTACGGCCTCGCGTGCACGCCGCGAAAGCCAATCGGCCCGTGCATGGTGTCCGATGAAGGCGCGTGTCGAATCTGGTGGTCGTCGGGTCGTCGAGACAACGAGTGGGAGGGTAGGAAACAGTCTGTTGGCTGAGCCTGCCGAACTCGTGCGTGCCGCAACAAACAACAGTCTTCGCTTTGTTCTTTCCGGCCACGTACAGGGCGTAGGTTTTCGACCGTTTGTGTATCGCCTGGCGAAACGCCACGGGCTAACCGGGCAGGTGCAGAATCGGCTGGGCGAAGTCGAGATACTCGCGTGCGGTTCGTCGCAGTCTCTGCAGCAATTCGAAGCGGATCTCGTCAACGACGCGCCACCCTTGTCCCGCCCGACCATCGATAGCGTTCAAGCGCATGCTAATTCGGACTTCGACGCATTCAGGATCGTCACGAGTTCTGCACAAGCAAATGCTCGCGTATTCGTACCGCCTGACTATTTCATGTGTGACGATTGTCGTGAGGAGCTGAAAGAACCGTCAGACAGACGATTTCGGTATCCGTTTATCAACTGTACCCAATGTGGGCCACGTTACACATTAATAGAGTCATTGCCGTACGATCGGCCCAATACAAGCATGACCGAATTTCCGCTTTGCGGCGCGTGCGAACAGGAATACCTCGACCCCGAGAACCGACGCTTTCACGCGGAACCCGTTGCATGTCCTGACTGCGGTCCACAACTGCAGTTTGTCGATGTGCAACGACAAGCAACCGCAAGTGCCGAAGCTGCTCTTGAAGCTGCACTCAATGCCCTTCGTGTGGGGGCAATCGTCGCCGTCAAGGGCATTGGCGGTTATCACCTGATGTGCGACGCGTGCGATGCCAATGCTGTTGACGTCTTGCGGCAACGCAAACATCGACCAGACAAGCCGTTGGCGGTCATGTTTCCATTTGCCGGCGCTGACGGCCTGGACCTGGTCCGTGAGCACGCATGCCTGGACGATGTCGAGGCCACGCTTTTGACCAGCCCTGCACGACCCATCGTGCTGGTGACGCGTTCGGCAGGCAGTGATCTCGCTGACAACGTCGCATCCGGACTGGCCGAGATTGGTGCCTTCCTGCCGTATAGCCCGTTGCACGAGTTGCTGCTCGATGGGTTCAAGGCGCCGCTGGTTGCGACGTCAGCTAACGTTAGCGGCGAGCCCGTGTTAACGGACGATCGCGAAGTCGAAAGCAGGCTCGGCGATGTCGCTGATGTTTTTCTGCATCACAACCGCCCAATCGTGCGTCCGGCCGATGATCCGGTGTATCGGCGCATCGCAGGCTCCATGCGTCCGTTTCGTCTCGGTCGCGGTTGCGCTCCATTTGAGTTCGAACTGCCTTGGCGACAGCCACAACCGCTGCTCGCGGTTGGCGGGCACATGAAAGGCACTCTCGCACTGTCCTGGGACAACCGGGTTGTTGTGTCGCCGCACATCGGCGAGATGGATAACCCCCGAAGTTTGTCTATCTTCGAACAGGTGGCGAAAGACCTGCAAGCGCTCTATGGCGTGACCGCCGAGCGCATCGCTTGCGATGCCCATTCCGGATACACCACCCATCGATGGGCGAGGACACAGGCGTTGCCGGTCGAGAATGTCTTCCACCACCGTGCCCATGCCAGCGCACTCGCTGCAGAATTCGCGCTTGCAGGCCGTTGGCTTGTTTTCACCTGGGATGGGGTTGGATTGGGCGAAGATCACACACTCTGGGGTGGCGAAGCGCTTCTTGGCGAAGCCGGGAACTGGCGTCGCGTCGCCAGTTTGCGGCCGTTCCGCCTGCCTGGGGGAGAAAAGGCGGGCCGCGAGCCCTGGCGAAGTGCGGCCGCTTTGCATTGGGCCTGCGATAAGGACTGGCCGCAATGTCCGGACAAGGACGGCCTCGCGAAAATCGCGTGGCAGAAAGACCTGAATTGTCCGGAAACGAGCGCCGCCGGTCGCTTGTTCGACGCTGCTGCTGCGCTCATCTGCGACGTCCCTTTCACAAGTTTCGAAGCACAAGGTCCGATGATGCTCGAAGCGCTGTGCGAGAACAGCGCCAGGGGCATAGACCTGCCACTTACAAAAGACAAGGCTGGCACCTGGCGCAGCGATTGGGCACCGTTGCTGGATGTCATTGGCGACCGCAGCCGCAGCAAGGCATCAAGGGCGGACATATTTCACTCGAGCGTTGCGCAGGCGTTGCTGCAGCAGGCTCAGGCAATTCGCGACGCACACGCGGTGGACAGGGTCGGCTTATGTGGCGGTGTGTTCCAGAATCGTGTGCTTGCCGAACTAGCGATAAGCTTGCTGGAAGACGAGGGGTTCCGCGTTTACTTGCCTGGTGCGTTACCCTGCAACGATGCGGCACTGAGTTTCGGGCAAGCAGCAGAACTCGCGGCCCGCGGCCACAACGGATAAGAGACGATGGAAGACGATCGCATTGCACTTGCACACGGTAACGGCGGCCGTTTTATGCGCGAACTAATCGAAGAGATATTCGCCCGGCACCTGGGTGGCTCCGGCCTGGACGTGCAGGCGGATGCGGCGCCGATTTCGTTGGGCAGCGACGACGTCATGATGACGACCGACGGATTTACCGTGCAGCCACTCGAATTCCCGGGTGGTGATATCGGATCGTTGGCCGTTCACGGAACGACGAATGACCTTGCTGTCGCCGGCGCGCGGCCGATGTACTTCACGCTGAACGCGTTTATCGAGGAGGGGCTGGAGATAAAAGTCCTCGATCGAATTGTTGCAAGCCTCGCGAAGGCCGCAACAGATGCCGGTGTCAAAGTTGTCGCGGGTGATACGAAAGTATTACGCCGCGGTGAAGGAGGTGGGTTATATCTCGCAACGACCGGTGTCGGTGTGCGCTTGCCCGGGGTACGCCCTGCGATCAGCCAGATCGTGGATGGCGACATCATCATCGTCAGCGGAACAGTTGGCGATCACGGTACAGCGGTCATGTTGGCGCGGGAGGACTTCGGCTTACGTGGCGACGTGGTGTCCGATGCCGGTCCTGTCATGGAGCTTACCGAATCGTTGCTCGGATTTGACGCGCTACGATTCATGCGCGACCCGACGAGAGGTGGTATTGCGTCCATTGCGCATGAGATTGTTCGTGCGACCGGGTTGGGTGTGCGCTTTGAGCCCACGATACCGGTCAAAGAGCCGGTGCAATCGGTGTGCGATATGCTCGGCTACGACCCTTACTATCTCGCCTGTGAAGGTCGCGTGTTGGCGGTTATCTCGCCCGACCAGGCCGATGCAGCACTGGCTGTATGGCGTGCTCTGCCAGCGGGTCGTGATGCAGCGAGAGTGGGGCGAATAGCCGGCACCGATAAACGCGTCATACTTGAGACATCGCTTGGTGGGGAGCGTTTTCTCGAAGAGCTTGAGGACGACCCCCTGCCGCGCATTTGCTAAGCGCGTATCATCGGTCGAATGTTCAAACACCTGCACATAGTCGCTTGCTCACCACGCAGCGGAACGACCTTGTTACATGAAGCGATGGTGGCGTGCTTCAATATCGACAAGCACTACGATCACGAAATTCGATTTCATCTCGTGTCGGCCGATGATGGGCAGATACTGTTGACCAAGCGGCCGAAAGACACGATGTATGCAGAAGCTGTCCTGCGGAGCGACCCGGAGTTCTACGTCATTTATGTCGTACGGGACCCGCGGGATGTCATCGTCAGCCGCCACGGCAAGAATAAAGACAGGTATTACTCGAATATCCGTCTGTGGCGCCAGATGCACGGCTATGCCCGATCATTGTACGGGCATGAACGATTCCTCGAAATTCGTTACGAAGATTTCGTGACGGATCCTGATGCGACACAGAAAGTAATCGCGGCGAAGTTTCCGTGGCTCGAGCAAGTACACAGGTTTTCCGAGTATCACGAGTACGCGCAGGTGTCGGAGAAGTCGGTTACTGCGATGCACAGTGTGCGACCAATCGCGCCAACAAGTGTTGGGGGCTGGAAAAAACACCTGGGACGGATAAAGGGGCAGCAGCAAATTCACGGCTCGCTGACACCGGAGCTCATCGAGTGTGGCTACGAAACCTCGGCAGACTGGGAGCAGGTTCTGGAGTCGGTAGAGCCCGATTTTTCTAGAAGTCGCTATCCTGAGAAAGTATACTTCTGGGCTCGTTTTTCCCAATATATCAATGCGTTGCGAAAAGTCGCCACGTATCGCAGAAAGCGCAGGTCAGCGTGACTTCCTGTATCGGAGTTCGGCATGTCAGGGTTCGGTGAGTCAGTTGTCAGCATGTTCTATCGCCTCGCCGTGTCGGGCGCACTGCCCGTTGCCTGGTTTCGCGACGTCGATCCGGCGACGGTAGAGAAGGTAAAAAAAACCGGCAAACTCAAGCTGGAGATCGTCAGCCACTGCTGGAGGTACGGCCACTTTCTGACGTATCAACTTAGTTCGCTTGTCAACCATCGCACCGACAAACTCGATATCACGATGACCGTCTTTCATGTGCCGGACGATGACCGCGTTGTGCCGGTGCTGGATTACTTCGGTCGCATGGAAGTGCCGGGCGTTACCTGGAACTGGCAGCCCCTGGCAAAGGAAGAGTTGTTTCGTCGCAGCATAGGCCGAAATAGAGCAGCCAAAAACACCACCGCAGACTGGATATGGTTTACGGACGCCGACATCATTTTTCATGAGGACTGTCTCGATACGCTGGCAGATCTGTTGCAGGGTCGTGATGATGGCCTGGTCCATCCGAATATCGGGCTTGGTACGAAGCTACTGCCGGAAGACGACGAAATCCTCGAGAAAGGGCGCGAGGGGCCGAACCTGCTCGAAATTCCGATTGACCAGTTCACGCCGTATGGTGGGCCACGCAAGAAAGCCAAGGGACCCCATCAGATTACACACGGGGATATCGCCCGTGCCTGCGGGTACTGCGATTCGATAAAGTACTATCAAACTCCAGCACCGCGCTGGATGAAAACCTACGAAGATCGCGCGTTCCGCTGGCTGATAGGTACCCACGGTACGCCGCTCGAAATTCCGAACGTATGCCAGATTCGGCACATCGTAAAAGGCCGCTACAACAAGAATTCTTTCTTCACCAAGGTACGCAAGTTCATTCGCAAGAGTCAGGACCAATGACTCAGAGAAGCGCATTAGGCTAGTTTCCCTCCAGGGCCCGCTATGACTCCGAAGTATCGTCCTGACATTGATGGATTGCGGGCAGTGGCGGTGCTGTCAATCCTGTTTTTTCATGTCGGCATCAAGCACTTCAGCGGCGGCTATGTCGGCGTCGATATTTTCTTTGTCATCTCCGGTTACCTGATCACTTCGATAATCGTTCGGGAACTGGCCGCGGGCGAGTTTTCGATTGCAAGGTTCTACGAACGTCGTGTCCGAAGAATATTGCCGGCACTGACTGTGGTGGTTGTCGCAACGCTGTTGGCGGGGCTCGTGTTTCTAAGTCCGGCGCAGCTCGAGGAATTGGGCCGAAGCGCGACGGCGACCTCTGTTTTCTCGTCAAACATTTTCTTCTTCCTGGGTTCCGGTTATTTCGACGGTTCGTCCGAACTGAAACCCCTGCTGCATACCTGGTCACTGGCGGTCGAAGAGCAGTATTACATCCTGTTTCCGTTTCTTCTTATGTTGATCGCAAAGCGCTTCTCGAGCAGGTTTGGGGTCTGGCTGATTTCTATCGGCCTCATTTCGCTGCTGGCTTGCATCTACTGGACAGGTGTCAATGGATCCGCCACTTTTTACCTGATCCCGTTCAGGGCCTGGGAGTTGCTCATCGGCAGCGTGCTGGCGCTGCAACTGATCCCGAAGCTTGAGGGCGCCGCCGCCCGGAATGCACTGTCGACAGCCGGTCTGGCGATGATGCTGACGAGCGTGTTTGTCTTTACACACGATACGCCGTTTCCAGGCGCCGCAGCGCTACTACCGACGGTCGGAACAGCTTTCATCATTCATGCCGGTGCCGGCGGGAAAACATTCGTGAATCGGGCGCTCAGTGTCAGGCCGATGGTTTTCTTTGGCCTGATTTCGTATTCGCTTTATCTTTGGCACTGGCCGATCGTCGTTTTTGCGAAGCAATATTTGATTAATGAGTGGACGGACCTCGAGACAGGCCTGATCCTGATCTTCATTATTTTTTTGTCGACATTGTCGTGGCGGTTCGTTGAAACACCGTTTAGAAACCGGCAATTACTTGGGCCGAGGGAACGGTTGTTTGTCAGATTCGCCGTGGTAACCGCTGTAGTAATTAGCGCCAGCCTTACGCTGGTCTTCATGAACGGCTTTCCCGGAAGAAGCACGACAGCGCCGATGAGTGACGTCATGGCTGCGGATCCGGGCTGGCAACACTGGAAGAACTGCGAGGAGGCCGGCGAGAAAGAGGGCGGCACTTCGAACCTTTGCGGTATTGGTGCGCAGGACTCGCCGCCGACGTTTCTATTGTGGGGCGATTCGCACGCGCTATCGATGGCGAGTGCGGTCAACCTGAGCGCCGGTAGACAGGGCGCCGCCGGTTTGCTTGCTGTTCGCACAGCGTGTCCGCCACTGCTGTCAATACATCGCCCGGGCGAACCATCATGCGCTGAATTCAATGCGTCGATTCTCGAGCATGTTGGTGGACGTCCGGACATCGAAACCGTGGTTCTGGCGGCACGATGGGCATTCGTATCGAACGGAACTCGCTACAAGAATGAATCGGGCCGATCCATGTCCTTGGTCGATCTCGATTCAGGCGAAACAGAGACGGGGGACAATGCTGTTTTGTTCGAGCTCGGGCTGTGGCGCACGATCAAGGCGCTCGAAAGGCTGGGAAAGAATATTGTGCTCGTGACGCAGGTGCCGGAAATTGGGCACGACGTACCAGCAGCTACTTACTCGGCGAAGCTGACGGGCCGCGATGTCAACGCGATGATTGCTCCGTCAATCGCGGAATACCGTGAGCGGACATCGGCCGTCACGCGCGTCTTCGACACGTTGCAAGCCGAACAAAACTTAACAATAGTCGACCCGAGCGAGCTGCTTTGCGACGGTCAGAACTGCAGGGTCGTGATGGACGGGACACCGCTGTACCGTGATGACAATCATCTGTCGCTTCGAGGCTGTGTGCTGGTTTCAGACCTGTTTGACCCCGTATTTGCGGGCTCCGCTGCCCTGCAATAGGTGTTTGGCGGGGATTTATACGTATTTAACGCAGTTGCGAATCATTCGCATTTGCATTACGGTTTCCTCTACTTGCTCAAAAGACGCACAGGACACTGTAATGCAGTACCCCGGAACCACCCGCATGGCCGTTTGTCTGGCCGTTTTGCTTGTATCGCTGGCCGCTCGCGGCCAGGAGGCCGAGGGCGACGCCGCGCTGGAGCCGATTGATTCCGTGACGATCATTGGTCACCGCAGCGATGTTGCCGATGTGCCCGGATCGGCCCACGTGATGGATCAGGAAGACCTCGCAGTGTTCATCGATGCGGACATCCTCCGGGTGTTGCGTTCAGTTCCCGGTGTCTATGTGCAGGAGGAAGAGGGATTCGGCCTGCGCCCCAATATCGGTATTCGTGGTTCCGGCCTTGATCGCAGTGCGCGCATCGCGCTGTTGGAAGATGGTGTTCTTATCGCTCCGGCGCCCTACGCGGCGCCGTCCGCCTATTACTTCCCGACGCAACGCCGTATGCATTCGGTTGAGGTGCTCAAAGGCCCGGCCGCTGTGGTCGTAGGGCCGCGCACGACCGGCGGGGCGATCAACATGATTTCTACGCCGATACCGGAGCAACCGGGCGGCACGCTGGATTTCCGCCTTGGCGATCACAATATTGCCGATGCATTGCTGAATTACGGCAGTCGCGGCGAGCGCGTGTCATGGCTTGTCGAAACGGTGCAGAGCCAGAGCGACGGATTCAAGAATATCGATGGCCCTGTCGGCGGCAGCACCGGCTACGAGCTCGAAGACTATGTCGCGAAACTGCAACTGGATAGCGACCCGGCTGCGTCGATTTATCAAAGCCTGCGCCTCAAAGCCGGTTTCACCGAGCAGACATCCGACACAGCTTATCTTGGGCTCACAACGGAAGACTTCGAGCTTGACCCCTTGCGACGTTACGCAGCATCAGAAGGTGATCAACTCGTCAGCGAGCACGAGCAATATCAGCTGAGTTATGTGATTGACCCTGGCAACAACTGGCGCGGCGAAATCACCGCGTATCGAAACGACTTCAAGCGCAACTGGTACAAGCTCCAGTCTGTAAACGGCGTCGGTATGAGCAGCGTGCTCGACGAGCCACTGCTGTTCGCAAACGAACTTGCGTGGCTTAAGGGTGCAACGAGCCCGGACGATGCGATTACCAAGCGTGCCAACAAGCGCAGCTATTACTCACAGGGCTTGCAGGCGAGCATGGAGTGGGGTTTTGGTATCGGCGATGCAGAAATCGCGCTGACGGGTGGTGTTCGCGTTCACGAAGACGAAGAGGATCGTTTTCAACATGAAGATGCGTACCGAATGGAGAATGGAGCGCTGCAGCTGACAACGGCGGCCGCACCCGGTTCGAAAACGAACCGTGTTTCGAGCGCGGATGTAACGTCGTTTTTTGTCGACACGGAGATTCGCAACGGCAAGTGGATTCTTACGCCTGGCTTGCGTTTTGAAGATATCAAAATGCAGCGCCTTGATTATTCTACAGCCGATCCTGATCGTATCCAGGGGCCGTCGCGCGTGCGTGACAACTCGGTATCAGTGCTTATTCCCGGGCTTGGTGCACTGTATCGGCTCAACTCTGACTGGCGGCTTCTCGCCGGCGTGCACAAAGGGTTCAACCCGCCCGCACCTGGCAGCTCGGCAGCCGAGGAAACCAGCCTCAATGTCGAGGCGGGCACCCGCTACGATAGCGGCAAGCTGAGCTTTGAGGCTATCTACTTCGTCAACGACTACGACAACCTTGTTGGCACCGTTACCGAATCAACGGGCGGTGGCGATGTCGGCGAGCAATTCGATGGTGGTGAGGTTGTTGTCAGCGGCCTCGAAGTTACATCGAGTTATGCATGGAGCATTGGACGCGTTGAAGTACCGGTTAGTTTGCAATACACGTGGACAACGCAAGCCGAATTCGAAAGTGCCTTCGACAGCAACTTTGACCCATGGGGCGAAGTCAGTGTTGGCGACGAGCTTCCGTACATTCCTGAACATCAGCTGCGCGCGATGGCTGGCCTCACAACTGAGCAGTGGCGCATCAATATTGCCGCCAGCTACATTGGCAAGCTACGCACAACGGCAGGCCAGGGTCCGTTTGATCAGGCTGAGTCTGTCGATGCACGCGTGGTCTGGGACCTGGCAAGCGCCTGGCAGTTTTCGCCCAAACTATCGGCCTACGTCAAAGTCGATAACCTTCTTGATGAAACTTATGTTGCTGCCTTACGTCCTGCCGGCGCCAGGCCCGGACTTCCGCGCACTGCGTACCTGGGATTGACCTATCGTCTATAGCAGCAGCTGCGCTACAGCTTCTTGACGATATTCTTCAATTTTCGCGACAGGCTTGCCTTGTTCGCGTGAGGGAATGGTTCGTCCGGAACGTCGTGCCCGAGAAATGGACAGAGCTTGTTCCAGCCGTCACCTTTTGGCAGGTCAAAGACCAGCAAATCGTCCGGGCGGTTTGCGAAGTGTTCCAACACGTCCTTGTTGTGCCGCTCGTATCGGGCGACGTAGGTGTCTTCGTTGCCTTCGGGGCAACCGGCTCCTTCTCCATAGATCCAGCGCCGCATCGGTGTTTCGGTTAGGGCGAAGTCCTTGACCATACTGCGAATCCAGGCGTCGGCAGGCCGGCGAGTCATGACGAATTTGCTACCCGGGAATCGTCGATCAAGCTCCTTGTAGAGAATTGGCCAGGGGTTGTCCTCGAACGCATCGAATTTATCAACCATGGCATACGCCATCTCGTGAACTTTATCGGCTATGTCAGGATCTTTGGTGCCAAACGATCCGGTGACGCGATAGCCCAGTTTCTTCAGCGCTAACTCGAGGCTCGTTGTGCCGGTTTTATGGAATCCTATGCAAAAGACTTTCCGTTTCATCGTCAAGTTCCATTCCAGTTCACACTACAGGCTCGCCGCGCGCGGAGTTCGCAATCTCTGCGTATTGTCCGCGGAAAAATAAAAGTGGCTCGCCCTGGTCGATTCTATGCCGTTCAATTTCGCCAACAATAATGTGGTGGTCACCGCAATCGTGCACCTGGTGGGTTCGGCACTCAAAGCAGGCGAGCGTTTGTGGAAGTATCGGCACCCCGTCGCTGGTCTCACTAAACTCAATTGACGCGAATGACGCGTGGTCGGACTGGGCGAAATGAACCGATAGTGCCCTTTGATCCGCCCTCAGCACATTGATCGCAAAATACTCAGCATCAATATAGGCTTGCAGAGAGTTAGATACTTTCGCGATATTCCAAAGCACCAACGGTGGCTCCAGCGAAACGGAGCTAAAGCTATTGGCGGTAATTCCGCACGGCCCTTCAGACCCGCTGCAGGTCACGACGACCACGCCGGTTGCAAAGGCACCCAGGCTCTGACGCAGTTCGCTTGTTGCGGCTGGATTAGCTTCGCTTGACATTCTGACTGTTTTTATTCATATATTAATAATTAATACGTTAATGGATATTCTGCGATGGCAATAGACCAATTCAGCGGCTCCATGCCAATGATGCTAAACCGTGCGCTGGACGCGGTTATGCCAAGATTCCGTAAGATATTCAATGATTTCGATCTTACTGAGCAGCAGGGCCGGGTACTGCGTGTGCTGTGGGAGCATGACAGCATAGCCTTTCGCGAACTTTCCGCGTTGACATTGATACCGCCGCCGAGCCTGGTCGGTGTTATCGACCGCCTGCAGAAGGCGGATCTCGTCGGACGGCGCCGCTCGGATGCAGACCGTCGCAAGGTCTCTGTATACGTCACGGAGGCCGGTAAGGAACTCGAAGCTCGAATTATGCCGCGCGTGGCATCGACATATGCTGAGCTGAAGCAGACGGTCGACGCCGCTAGCTGGACGTCGGCGCTGCGCGGGCTCAAGCAGATAGTGGCCGCCCTCGAGCAGCAAGCGGCGGGCGACTGACATGAGTTTTATCACGGACGTTATCGACAACGGCAAGATCAGCCGTCAGCAAGTTCTCGTAGTTGTGCTGTGCATGTTTTTCAACATGCTTGACGGTTTCGACATCATCGCGATGGCGGTCGTGGCTGGAGAGGTCTCGCGCGAGATGATGTTGCCGGCAGATAAAGTCGGCTGGATTTTCAGCTTCGCGCTGGTCGGTATGGTGGCGGGCGCGATGCTGCTGGCACCAATCTCCGACATTGTAGGGCGGCGCAAGGTGATCGTAGTCAGCATCATTGTCGTTGGCGTATCGATCCTGCTGACTGCAAATGCAACAACGCTTATGGAATTCATCGCGCTGCGTTTCATCAGCGGTCTGGGCGCCGGAGTCATGCTTGCGAGCCAGGCAACTTTGGCCGCCGAATACAGCCCGGAAAAATATAGATCACTGGCGGTAACTTTCGTGACGTCGGGGTATGCGCTGGGCGCCATGCTCACGTCGGTCGCTGCCGGCCTGATACTGCCGGACTATGGTTGGCGCGGCATGTTTTGGTTTGGTGGTGCTACTACGCTGGCGATGGGAATGGTCGCATGGTTGCTGATTCCCGAGTCACTCAAGTACCTGCTGGAGCGACGGCCAAGCGACGCATTGCGACGAATAAACAAAATACTGGCCAAGCTCAATAGGGATTCCTTGCTACAAATGCCGGATGTCGAGCCGCGGCACCAGAATCAATCGTTGGGTATGGTCCAGGTCATGTCGCAACTGCTGGCCAAGGAACACCGCAAGGTTACGCTGACACTCTGGACGACTTTTTTCCTGGCCTTTAGTGCCTTGTATTTTCTGCTGAGCTGGATTCCGATGCTGATTGAAGAATCCGGTTTCAGCGCGGCAGATGCCCGTGAAGCTTTCTTCCTTTTCAACCTTGGCGGAGTTATTGGGGTCTGGATACTCGGTATCTTGTCTACACGGTGGAAACTGACGAATATTGTCTTTACGTTGATGTTCTCTGCTTCCGTTTTCATGGTTATTTTTGCCGCGATGCCTGGGGATATTGATCTTCTGCTTACCTTGATCTTTATCATTGGCCTTCTGCAGCAGGGCGGGTTTACGGGGCTGTACGCCGCGGCAGCCAAAGCCTACCCGACGTCGATGCGCAGCACCGGCATTGGCTGGTCTATCGGCTTAGGCCGATTCGGTGCGGTTGCGGGCCCGGCTGTTGCCGGTTACTTGATTGCCGGTGGTCTCGATATGGCTGCAAACTTTTACATCTTCGCTGTGCCGCTGGCCATAAGCGCGATCATTGCTTATCGCCTGCACCTTAGGTAGGAAACACGCTGTGCCGAGATCAATTGTCTTCTTGCTTTTGTTGCTTACATCACCCGCGGTGCTGTCTCACGGTGGCGTTGTAGAAGAGGGTGACCTGTGTGTGATCAAGGTCAACTACCTCCGTGGACATTTCAAAATCTACCAGCCCCGTTCCGACGGCCACAATGAATATTGCGAGGACCTGCCCGACGCAACGGAAACCGTATTTGTCATGGAGTATTTGCACAGCGAACTAGGTGACGTGCCCATTGATTTTCGAATTATCAAAGACGTCACGGGCAAAGGTCGTTTCGCGCGGTGGGAGGACGTTGCGGAGATCGAAGATCTCGACGGCGTCACTGTATTTCACCAGCAGGCCGTGATCGAACCGGATGTTTTCTCTGTCGTGCACACATTCGACGAAGAGGGTGATTACATCGGCATCGTTACTGCAAATGTTGACCGTGCCGAAAAAATCTATCGTGCCGTCTTCCCGTTTGAGGTTGGTTTTACGGGCTTTGGTTATTGGCCCTGGTTCATTGCAATATTGATTGCGATTCAACTCCATTACTGGGTGATGAGTCGTCGATCCCGGAGAAGTTGATGCTCAGCAGATTAACCTGGTTCGCAATACTCGTTCTGGTGCTGCAGGTGAGCGTACTTGCCGCCGATACCGAGCGGGAGTGGTCGTCACGCCGAGGCGTTTACAAAATTAGTTTTGAAGCGGAGCTCGATCCGATCGAGATCAACAAAATTCATACCTGGGTGCTTAGTGTGCGCACGTTGACTGGAGATCCAGTCACGACGGCCGAGATTTCAGTGCTTGGTGGGATGCCTTTGCATGATCATGGAATGCCGACGCGCCCTCGTGTCACTGAATACCTGGGCGAAGGACGGTACCGGCTCGAGGGAATGCGTTTTCATATGAATGGCCGTTGGGAAGTGTCGGTAACGGTCAAGGCCGACGGCAAAGTCGATACTGCTGTTATCGCGCTGGATTTGTGAGCACAGACCGTAAGAAAGCCGGCAAGACCATCGTTGCGGTGCTCGCGATAGCAGCGCTGGCCGCCGCCGCATGGCAGATCCGTCCGCTTAGTCCGGCGCCATGGACAAAAGCCGAGATCGATGTTTTGCGTTCTTTATGGATAACCAGCCTGCCACCCCTGGCACCGGATCCGACGAACGCCGTCGCTGCCAATCCACGCGCTGCGAAGCTGGGCCAGCAACTGTTTTTCGATACTCGAATGAGCGCGAACGGCGTAGTTTCGTGTGCAAGCTGCCATCAACCACAGCGCCGATTCACCGATGGTTTGCCGAAAGGACAAGGTGTTGCCAGCTCGAAACGCAATACGCGCAGCATTGTTGGTGTCGCTTACAGCCCATGGTTGTATTGGGATGGTCGAAAAGACAGCCTCTGGTCGCAGGCATTGGCGCCGCTGGAAGACCCAAATGAGCATGGCAGCGACAGAGTAAAAGTCGTCGAACTCGTCACGCAAAGTCCCGAGTACCGCGAGGACTACGAGATCTTGTTCGGCGTATTTGATCCTGCCGCGGACGGTGCTATTGACACTGCATTCGCCAACGTTGGCAAAGCCATCGCAGCATTCGAGCGTCTGCTTATGCCGTCGCCGTCAAGGTTCGACGACTATGTCGAAGCGCTGCTTGATGGCAACGAAGATGGGCAGGCTGCGGCGCTTTCGACCGATGAAATTCTTGGTTTGCAGCTATTCATCGGCGAGGCAGGATGCACTCAATGCCACAATGGCCCGCTTCTAACGAACAATGAGTTTCACAATACAGGCGTTATTTCGTTTCCAGGCGAGGTTCCGGATAAGGGCCGGGTGGCGGGTGTACGTGAAGTGCTTGCGGATCCGTTCAACTGCAGTGGCAACCACAGCGATAGCGCTGAAGCGGAGTGTACGGAACTCAGATACGCCCGCACCGGAGCAGAGCTCATCGGCGCATTCCGTACGCCATCGTTGCGCAACCTGGAAAATACCGAGCCGTACATGCACAAAGGCCAGTTCAATACGATCGCTGAAACCTTACGCCATTACAACGAGGCACCCCCCGCAATGATCGGTCACAACGAAGCCAAACCATTGGGCCTGAGTCGTCGTCAGCTGCAACAGATCGAGGCTTTTCTGGGCAGCCTCGCAGCGCCACTTGCGCCGCAAATCCTGTAGGCACTCGCAACGGCAGGTTAGCTGTACCGACGACCAGGCACCCTGCCGGCAGCCACGAGGACAAGCAATAGCGCTAATATCGGCAGTGTCATGCCACCACCGCCGCCAGAGCCGGGACGCCAGGCAACCTGGGCACGTTCTCCACTCTCGACTGCTGCGCGGAATCCCTCCAGTTCCTTATCGAGATTGAGGATCATATCGTCGTTCGCTGCGACAAAACCGGCGCTTCGCAACTTGCGCAGATCACGCGATTTGTCCATTAACGTAACATTACGCTGCTCGTTGTGCGTGCCGGGTGCACGGAACAACAGCCTTGTCGTTGCCACATCAAATACAGCCGTATCGATCATGGTCTGGACTTCATTGGTGTTGCCCTTCACGGCCAACGCACCCACGATCGTCCAGTACAGCAGTGCGCTGTCGCGCTCGCCCGAGAAGGAAATCTGGTCGTACGACACCAATGCCATGATGTCGACGCCAAATAGTGCGGCTACCTGTTTCATTCCCTGGATACCTCTGGCCGACTTCATGTAGGTCTCGGGAATGGACTGAATCGACTGGACATAGTCACGGTCGCGGAATGCGTCTGCGACCTGCTCCATAAGCTCCTGTTTTTCTGCCGCAGTAATGTCTTCGCTGTTGCGCGACGGTATAAACGCAATACCGACACGAACAGGCAGACTCAAATAAGGCAAATTACCATCGACTGCCGGGGGAATTTCGCCGTCGGGATAGAGATAGTCCACCAGGCTGCTTGAAGAGCCTTCTCGCACTTTCTCGTAACCAGGGCCAAGCCAGAAGGAGGAGCAACCGGCAAGCGCAGCCAGTAGTAATGCGATTATGAGATTTCGAATTTTCATGAGAGCACCTCCAGGATGTCGTTCAAGTAGCTATGACATCAAATGCCAGATTCGGCGCATACAATCGAAAGGGCAATACGTATTTTATGCTGTCAGAGTCAGCGTGATTTTCCTGAGGAATACATGATGGATTCGTGATGATTCGCGGCGATGCATCGACTAGCGTAACTCCCTGTCGAGTTTTTCTGCGAGCAGATCGCGGAACGCCGGGACGGACGCCGGATCGAGCACGTTAATGCTCTGTATGCCTGTCAGCTTGTCGACCAGTGCACAGGCAGCTGTTGTGCTTGTTGCCGGGCCGGTTACAAGATCGGGTGTAACACCGAATGCCTGTTGCACACCAACGACGGAATAGGGATCAAAAGCGGCGAGGACAATGCAGCGTATTGCATCTCCAAGCTCGTCCATGAGTGCTGCGCCGTTATAGGGCTCCAGCGGTGATGCGCCGGCCTCGGCAACCATTACGTCTGGTTGGTGCTCATCGATGAGGCCAAGCAACGGTCGAATCGCCGCACGAAATTCCTTTTCTGGAACAATCGTCGATGGCAGTCCGGCATCAACAAAGTCGTAGATCTGGGATGCACCTGCCCTTTGGAAGCTCAGGATGTCTCTGTATCGTCCCGCACCCGTGAGTTTTGCTCCTGCGACTTTCAGTCCGGAGGCCACAAGAATTTTACAGGCAAGCGTGCCGGAAACAGTTTTTCCCGCTGACATCGAGGTGCCGATAATGAGAATGGTGGGGACGGTAAACTTGCGCGCTTTGTTGCGAACGGCAAAATCAGACATTTGCACCTTGCGGCCGTGCCGTACGATATGGCCGCGATACAGCAAGGAGATGGGTTTAGACAGCAGCTGTGAGAGCGACGTGTAGGCGCCAAAAAGACCGGCATTCGTTAGCGCATCAAGGTGACCGTTCTTCACGCTCAGGTAGTCGCCGACACCTTGCAAAGTCCCTGCGCGCCGCCCCAGCGCCCCAATAACCTTGTCCCCGGCGACTACCGGCAGCATTTCGCCTGTGCGAGTTTCGATGTTGTACAAATCATTTTCCGGGCCGGTTATCTGGCCTATTACATAGTCGCCGTTTCCCCAGTTGGAGTGTTCGATCAACTCGACGTCATACGGCTGGCTGTCAAAATCGGCGATGCGCGCCAGATATCCAATAACCGTTCGGCTCACGCTATTTACTCCAAAGCCGGCTTTGTAGTCGCAGGTGCCAGCATCAGCATCGTTAACAATGCGGTGCGTTCAAGGGTCTTGTCGATGTACAGGAACTCGTGCTTCGCGTGAGCACCGTCTCCGACCGGCCCAAGTCCATCGAGCGTCGCTGTGTACTGGCTTGTCGTGTTGCCATCGGATCCACCGCCGGCCATGGCCTGATGCAGCTCAAGCCCGAGTTCCTCGCCGATACTTTCTGCCTGCAGCCACAGCGCCCGATTACCCGGCGTGGCTTCCATTGATGGTCTTCCGATACCGCCTTCAATTCTCAGGCGGACGCCCTCTACCTCAGGCTCAATGGCAAAAATACGTTCGTGGATTTGCCTGCCGTCTTCGATAGTCGGAACGCGAACGTCAACAACAGCGGTGCTATGCGGCGCGACGACGTTCGCTTGAATACCTCCGTCCACGGTACCGACGTTAACTGATATGCCCTTGTCCACATCATTCATCGCAAAGAGCTTTTGAATGACGTGTGACAACTCGAGTATGGCGCTTGCGCCTGATTCAGGGTCGAGACCGGCATGGGCGGCCTTACCAAACACGGTCACCGTGAACTTGCCAATACCCTTGCGTTCGGTTTTGAGTTTGCCGTCCTCGCCCATGGCTGGTTCCAGGATGAAGGCGCGGTCTGCATGGCGTGCCAGCCAGCGGATATATCGTGTAGACGTGCGGCTGCCGATCTCTTCATCTGCGTTCACAAATATGAGGGGCGTGTTCACGACCTCGAGATTGAGGTACTGAATAGCCTTCAATGCCAGAGCGATTTGCACGAGGCCGCCTTTCATGTCAAAGACACCGGGTCCGCGAATGATGTTGCCATCCACGCTGAACGGCCGCTCTGCCAATGTTCCCACCGGCCAGACGGTGTCGTAATGGCCAACCAATAGTTGCGTACGGCCGTGCCTGTCCCTGTTCTCTGATCGCGCGTATATGTGGCGTGGACCGCCCGGTGGGCCGACCTCGCGCACATAGAGGCCCAGCTGTTTGAGCGCACCAATGAACGCGTGGCGCGTCGGTCCGTGGCTGGAAGGGTGTGCTGAGGGTGACTCCGCGTCGACCAGGTGTTTGAGCAAGTCGATCAGATAGCCGTCTTGTCCCAGGACGTACTCAAGAACGCGATCCGCCAACACCTTGCCCATAGCCCTTACTTTTTCATGTCAGCAGGGAAGGGAAAGGCGTTCGATCTGTCGATAGCCGCAAAGCGTCCGGGTGCCAGGTAGGCGAATAAAGGCGAGCTGTGGATGAGTTCCTGGTCGTCAATTTCATTCGCACGCAACACTTCGCTATCTGCATATGCGGCAATAATTTCGCCGGTAATCAGGCAATTCGAGCCGAAACCATCAATGGTCTTGAAGTGCCTGCACTCGAAGTACAAATACGCTTCCTCGATAAATTGCCCCTCGATTTTTTTCGCTGGAAACGTCGCGAAACAGTCGAGAATCGGTTTGTCACCGACCTCGCGCCGGGGCGATGCGGCCAGGCACGAATACAGAACCTGGGATGGCTTCGGGTAGCTGACCGTGAATTCGCCACTGCGTTGAATATTGCTGCAAGTCGAGTGCGCTGGCGTACAGACAAAACCAAAATAGTTTTGCCAGCCCATCGGCGTAACCATGTGCTTGGGCGCAAGGTCGGGAGCGCCGTCCGGATCTGTAGTGCCTATGAGAACCAATGGGGCAACGGTGAAGAAACGGTCCCAGATTGGCGCGCTGGTGTCGATCTCGATGAGATGACTGCCGCCTGAGTGAGTGGACACAGTAGCACCTCTATTTTCTAGCTCACTTCCCAAGCTACGCCAACAGATTTAGACTGAGAATAGGTAGTTGCCGAGTAAAAGTTTTCTAAGGATGCGTCAAGACACCCGAACTATTGCGGAGCTGATCTCCAGCCACAAGCAGGGCTATTCGCTCGACCAGCGCTTCTACACCGATCCGGCCATTTTCGAGCTCGAACTCGAGCGGATAATTACCCGCAACTGGATTCTTGCCGGCCATCAGTCCGAGCTGCCTGAGCCTGGTGATTTCAAGGTGCTGAACGTCGCAAACGAGTCCGCGATCATCGTCCGAGGCAGTGACGGAATCCTCAAAGGCTTTGCCAACGTGTGCCGCCATCGTGGTTCACTGGTTTGCCTCGAGTCCAAAGGCAGCACCCGTAAGTTCGTGTGTCCGTACCACGGCTGGATGTACGACATCGACGGTAATCTGACGGCAGCGCGCAATATGCCGGACGACTTCGACAAGTCTGAGTACGGTCTCAAGGCCGTCTCGGTCGATACCGTTCATGGCCTGGTATTTGTGTGCTTCACCGACAAGCCGCTGTCTCTGGAAGGGGCGAAAAAGGACCTGGCCGAGCCGATGGCCGTGTTCGACTTTGAAAACCTCAAGGTGGCGGCGCACAAGTCTTACGACATTCC